>CALMVQ010000130.1 GCA_937873135.1 uncultured Scytonema sp.
CTCCCCAACTCCCTCATCTCCCCCTCTCTCCGCCACTCCTCCATTAGAATGGGAACAAACTTGGCAACAGGTTGTGGAATTTCTACAACCCGCTAGCAAAGCTTTGTTTAAAGAACACGGACGGATACTCAGTTTCAATGATGGTATTGCTCAAGTGGGGATGCCACCAAAGTTGGTTCAGTTGGCAATCAAAAAATCGGTGGATATAGAAGCCGCTTTTGTCAAAGTTTGCCAACAAAAAGTCAAGGTAAACTTTGTCTCAAACCAGTCTAAGACTACACCTGTTAATGAAAGCAAAAAAGTTGGGAATAACGGTATTTCTCCTCAGCAACCGCCTACTCCCATTAACAATAATCAGATTGTCCCTTCTCCCAATATTACAAAGCAAGCCAAACAGCCAAATTCATCAAATCCTTCCATAGCACAACCTCCATCGCCAATTCAAGCGCCAGTAGATGATTTGAAGATTGATGAAGTTGAAATTGCGTCTCAGCGTCTAGCACAATTCTTTGACGGAGAAATTATCAAATTTACAGATGATGCAGAAGATTCAGCGGCTTCCACAATTTCGCCTGAATGGATAGATGAATCAGTTGCAGATGAGGATTAGGGATAGGCGTCATGATTGAAATCCCCGCGCCTGAATTTATGGGGATTCTCTTTTAACTTTTAACTTTTAACTTTTAACTTTTAACTTTTAACTTTTACTCCCTTGATGTGTAGTCTTTACCCATTTCAGACGTTTTGGTCGAACTGACATTCGAGCTGTAGTGCTACTCATCACGAATAACCAGTGCAACATATACAAACTGCTGCGTAATATTTGGAACAGTAACAGAAAATATGTCTGAAACTTAAGTTCTTTATCTTTATAAATCCGCTTTAAACCAACAACCATGCCCGCCATTGACATTGAAACTGTCAAGCTACTAACTGGAGTTAAGAGCGGTGGACGATGACGTGCGATCGCCATGAACAAGTCTGGTACAATAGCTGTGGGTAAGATGTACATAACTATCATCCACATAAACATATCCCAGGTTTTCCGGGTACCCATACGGTTTTTGAGAATAAAATCCCAATAATCCAGAAACCGTTGATACCCACCTTCTGCCCAACGGCTGCGCTGATGCCATAAAGCGATCGCACTCGTAACGCCTTCTTCCTCTACTGCTGGGTGGAACATACAATCAATATCCCAGCTGTCTAAATGCAAGCGGAATGTCAGATCCAAATCATCAGTGATTGTTTCCTCATTCCATCCGCCACAACTAAAGATTGCTTCTCGCCGGACAAATTGGCCGTTTCCACGCAGTTCACCAATTCCACCAATGGCTGTTCTTTGTTGCTGGTAATAGGTATCCGCTAGCATTTCCATCATTTGCCCCTGCGTCCAAAAATTTTCTTGGGCGTTAGCGATCGCTTTACGTACTTGTACTGCCCCTACCTTTTCTCTTTGAAAGAGTGGTATAACCCGTACAAGCAAATCTTGCGGCACTTGGGCATCAGCATCAAATACTGCTACAATCTCACCTTTGCACAGTGGTAGCACTTGATTTAATGCTCCCGACTTTCCACCACTTGAAAGTGCATCTCGTCGCAGCACTTTCAGGTTGTGATATTCATCTGACAGGTTTGCTAATAACTGCGGTGTTTTGTCTGTGCTGTTATCGTCTACGATCCAAACGTCATATCGTTCCTCTGGGTATTCTAAATCACAAAGATTTTTTACCAGATTACTGATGACAGCTTCCTCGTTTTTTGCAGCCACCAGAAGTGAGACATAAGGCCACTCACCTTGAATATCTTCTGGGTAGCCTTTGTGCTTGGCAAACACGATTTTCAAAGCATGAATCCCAATAATAGTGCTTAGTCCCAGTACGAACAAAGAACCCCATGAGATTAAATGCAATGCGATCGTACCACTCCAGACTACAGTCAAAACTAGAGCAGCTTTACGTCTACGTTTTTGAAATCGGGATGGAAGAGACATGGAATTTGATGCCTCTTCCTCTAACTCCTCGTTTAGGTCATAAAAGATGGAGTCAAACGAATCAAACTCGTTGTAAGAATCGTTTTCGGGCCAGGAATTCGCTGGCATAAGTTACTTGATTCAACCACCAGTATTTGTCTACACCCATAAAGAAACTGGGTATTAAATAACACCAAACTGTGCATCCCTCACAGACCTTTAGCTTACCTTGAGATTGGCGATAGCTTTCCACCTCTTCTGACTCGCGATATAGCTCGTACAGTCGCCCATTAATCGGAACTCCAGTTTGGGCGAAGTGGTAACAAGGTAACAGCAGTTCGTCGTTTGGAGAAATAGCGATCACAGCCTCCACCGCTTTACAACGGGGATTCTTGGTATCATTGCCCCCAGCTTCAATAAAAGCCAGTGCTGCTCTATTGTAGCCGACATTTTTATATTTCTTTGCAGTAACTTCGATTGCCGTTACCATTTCGGGGGTAGGATTCTTAACTGAGTTGTAGTGTTCGTGGGCGGTAAAAGCAGGATTCAACCATACACGGACACCCAGTTTTTTCCCTAATTCTGCCACTTCGTCAATGTGCTGATAATTTTGGGCAGTCACAGTGTGATTTAGTACTGGGTATTCCCCTTGAGACTTAGCAATGCTGACCGACTCGACCAAGTTGTCAAAAATCTTGACTCCTCGAGAGCGATCATGAGTCTCCGCATCTGCACCGTCTAAAGAAAAATTTAAAAAGTCAACCAATCCTTGAATTTCCTTAGCTTTCTGCGGATACAAAATTGTATTCGTCGTCATGCTAGTGTAGAAACCTTGACGTTTTGCCTCCGTATAAATCTGTCCAACATCTTGCCGCAGAAGAGGTTCGCCACCTGTAAAATCTACATATCTTACACCCAGTCGGCGTAAATCGTGCAAATTATGCTTAATTGTTTCAAAATCAGCTTCTTTTCCGGGTTCTAATGCCCATATGTTACAAAAGTGACAACGAGCATTACATCGGTAGGTTAAGTAGTAGTTTGCAGCCAGTGGAGCCATAGTCTGACATTCTCTATTGTTAAATGCCTTTGGCATTATAACGAGAGTAGCAACTTATCCGTACTTTTTAACTATTTTTGCTGCATTTCTAGAAAGACAACTCGTACAAAGCGTTTGCGAATAGATATTTGTGGGAAAACTATTCATAGCAATTTGCCACTAAATATTACCAACAATCATTTTTTGTTCTTATACAAGATGGCTTTATCACAATTGAAGTCATTTTGTCAAGTCATGTGAAGGGAGATTAAAATATGTCAATAGAGAAACTTCAGCCAGCTACCCAACAACAAGCGAGTGTTTACTTGCCATATATTCAGGGGAGCAAACGCAACTTCTTGCCCTATGCTATTAGCCTTTATCAAAAAAGTGTTTTGGAGGGACACCGCAAAATAGAAGGTAGTGAGAATATTCCTTTTGTCGCTACGTGGAATGCTGCTAAACTGCCCTCAGACTTAACCCGTTGTCGAATACAGTTTGATGGCAATGCTGAGTTAAGTTATGAAATCATGATGGCTAGTTTTGAGTTTATTAATTTTTTGATCGATATGATGGAAAATTATAACCGCTATCGCGTTCTCGATTTTTCTGCATTATTTTATCGCAAGCTGCTGCGAGTAGATGATTAAAACACAATACAGTACCGGAGATGGGCTGAAGAGAGACGCCATGATGGCAGCGTCTCTATATTAGTTGGTGGTAGATAAATCATCGCGTGCTGAATCGGATTGAGCCATAAGCCTAGTACCGCAAGGCGTTCGTCAAAAGTCACTCATTCAAAAGTATTATGGAATATGCTTTTTAGGGATTTTAAATGGTTGCTCTATTTACGCTCTAGAGTACTAGTACAGAGCGGCGGAAATAACCCACCCATCTGAAATAGGTAAAAAGCTT
>CALMVQ010000131.1 GCA_937873135.1 uncultured Scytonema sp.
AAGCATTTTTAAAAAATATATTAATATTTTAGCACGTTAAGTACGCAAGAGCCGTTTGTTCTGTATTTACTTTCGGTGTTTTTTGACTGAATGAAAAATTCATCGTTTTTGTTTTGAGTTTATTGCTTTTACTCTTGTTTCTATTACAACTTGCAATTGATCCCAAATTAAAGACGAGGTTTCTAAAATCGTGTTCCCTTACAGGGATGAGTACGAAAATCATGGTGAGTTTTTGCGAGTGATTCTCTTCTACCAGGGGTTTTGACGAACGCGTGCTGCGCTTTGCTATGATGTTCAAAGCAGCGTCTGGAGCCAGAACGGGCATCGGTAATTTTCACGAACTTCTAATTGAAATTTTTTCAACCTCAGCTTTATTTGCTTGCCAAGACGCGCTCCATATTTTTACACTAATAATAATCATTATTGTTAACTAATAAATAATTTATAGCGGTTTTAAGTTGAATCTCATACACTCAATATCCCTCTACGAGCTTGAAAGCTATCGCGTATACATAAGCTGTATTCCTTTTCATCTCCTGGCATTACCCACGCTCCTCGCACTCGAGTTCCGGCTAAGCCGTCATTCGGGCTGGCTCCGCTCAGTTCCTATCAGGACGAGATCGGAACAGTCGGCACCCGTACCAATGCATCCGGGTGGAGTAAAACTTCGGAGATGTCTAATGTGTTGCAAAGTTTTATAAATTTGGTTAGTATAATCCGATTACCATTACCATTGCAGATATTTAGGTAAGCAAACGGGTAAAGGCAAATTTCAGCACGGAAATAGAACTCCTCGTAGCGCGAACGCATCTACGCCTAGATATCATTTCTCTTAATGTCTAATGAATGAATTATTACGTTGCTGTCTCTGCAAAATTATAGTTTAATGCGATCGCCTAATGACAATAAGATATGGAATGAAAACTTCGTAGAGTGCGCTCAAAAGATATGTGTGGGCTGAATTATTCTTAATATTACAAGAAAAATGTGCTCCACTCTACAGATTTATTTGCTGAAGATAGTCATTTAAAAAATAGTATTTAATATTTGGTTTAAGTAATAAATTCAATAAATTAAATTCTTGTCTGGTATTGATAGCTATCTAATTTAAACAAAGACATCTGTAAATTTGACTAAATAAATCAGCTAGTACAGCGGGCGCGTAAATAAAGCAACCCTGACGCTCGTTCCTCGCTAACGCTGCGCGTTCCACCAGTCGCCTAGCGAGGGCTAAGCCGTCATTCGCGCTGGTTCACCATTTCAAACAGCCAGAAGCCTTGATTTATAACACTTTTGACTTTTGACTTTTGAATGAGTGACTTTCAAGGGAGCGCTACTAGGTTATCATTCCGCAAATTTATGAATAATTGCAAAACCTGCCAAACTGGCAACACTACTTGATTAGATTTGTTATTCATTAACATACCAGGATTATTTCACTCTTGGCTACTGAAGAAAGATGATGTGAGTTGAGACTTTAAGCTACTTATTTCTTGGAAAAGCGTCTGGATGTTCCATAAAATGTTAACAAACAAAAAAAGTTATACCAATTTTAAATTTTGGGTTTGGGATGGAAAAGCCTGACAGACTAAGATTTAAACCATTAAACAAGACTACCGATGCCAATTGGGTATTAGATAGTTAGATAGGACATGACAATATTTTTTATTAATTACCGTTAGAATATGATTGGTCAGTTACTAGCAGGACATTATAAAGTCCTTAAAGTCTTAGCTGAAGGAGGCTTTGGGCAAACATATATTGTAGAGGATATTCATCTTCCAGGAAACCCTAACTGTGTCCTCAAACATCTCAAAACGACTAGTACCGATCCTGAGATTTTAGAAACTGCTAGAAAGCTTTTTCAAAAAGAAGCTGAAACTCTGCAACAGTTGGGTAGTCACGAACAAATCCCCCGGCTCTTGGCTTATTTTGAAGAAAACCAAGAATTTTACTTGGTGCAAGATTTTATTGATGGGCATCCTCTAAGTCGGGAACTAGCATCAGGGGTAAAGTGGACTGAAAACCAGATTATTGAAATGCTTCAAGAGATCTTGGAGATTTTAGAATTTGTTCACAATCAAGGGGTTATTCATCGGGATATTAAACCAGACAATATCATCAGACGTGCCTCAGATCAGAAATTAGTTCTGATTGATTTTGGAGCAATCAAGCAACTAAGAAGCCAAACAGCAATTGGGGTAGCAAGGCAAAACATTACTCTAGTCATTGGAACTCGAGGTTATATGCCTTCCGAACAAACTAGACGTTTCCCACGCCCCAGTAGTGATATCTATGCTTTGGGAATGATGGGGATTCAAGCATTGACAGGAGTGCATCCGCAAGAACTTCAAGATGACTCAGAAACAGGAGAGATATTGTGGCAACACATGACATCAGTGAGTGCGGAATTAGCTACTGTCTTAACTCAGATGACACATTACCATTTCAAAGATCGCTACAAAACGGCAACTGAGGCTTTAGAGGCACTACAAGAATTGGTAAGTCCGAGCGATGACAAGACAATTCTCCATGAATTGATTCTAGAATGGCTTGAAAATGGACAAGTAAAAACCCGCAAAATCCTCGAGAGGCAACAAAGTAAAAATCCTGGTAAAATCCGCATCGGTCGCGATCCCCAAGAGTGTGATATTGTTGTCCCAGATCCGACAATATCCAGTCTCCACATAGAAATCTTTTTTCATTCCGAAAAGCAGAGATTTTATTTACGAAATCTGCGCCAGAAGAATCCTCCAATTATTGATGGACAATTGCTTTTAGCTGGTGAAATACCACTTGCTCCAAGAAGCCATCTACGCTTGGGATTACAGGATTTTAAAGTAAGTAGCATTACGTGCAAGGAATATCCTGCCGGGTACACTCCCAGGGAATATGCGCTTGTTCATATTAAACCACAACAACCTATAGCTCAAACTGCAAGGATATCGAGAATATATAAGCCTCAGAACATTCCAGCTACAGTTCCACCGAGGCAATATTTTCGAGCTTCTCCATCCTCACGTAGTAAAGTTCAGCCATTCATGGGAGTGGGTGTCGCGGCTTTTGTCAGTGTACTTGGTGGTTTAATTTTTTTGAAAACTGGAAATTTAGGGAGAAACGATTCCCGACAGAATTTCATCTCACAACAACCGCAACTGTGTCGTGTTGTGTCTCCTACAGGTGGAAAATACTTAGCTAAACTACGTCCCGAACCTCAAACAGAAGTTGGTTCATTGAAACAACTTTCTTTAGGAGAGAAAGTCTTATTCATTCAATCTAAAGGTGATTTTGCACAAGTTAGACTTTCTGATGGTACTCAAGGCTGGGTTTTCGGGGATGAAATCCGACAGTGTAGTGCATCATATTAGCGAAGAACCCCGACAACTCTTAGGAAGTCGGGGTTCTTCGATTGCTCATTGTACTCTTAAAAAGATGAGCGAGACTGTTTCAAAAACTCCTTTTCTTCTGGAGTAGAAATTCGTCCCAAAATCGCATTGCGATGAGGAAAACGACCGAAAGTTTCAATGACTGACTTATGACGGATTGCGTACTCAATACAGCTTGCACTTTCATGGTGAAACCTCAGTTGCCGAAATAATCGTACTGCTTGCTGTTGATGCTCTAAATTTTCACTATGTTCAAAGGGCAAGTAAACAAACCAACGTTTTACAGGAAGCAATTTTTGGTCATAACCTTGTGCAACGGCGTGCTGCGCCACTGATAACGCTTCCCAGTCAGTCGCGAAGGCTTCGGGAGTACGGCGAAACATATTTCGCGGAAATTGATCTAGTAGCAGAATCAGTGCTAGACAAGTTTCGGGTGTCTCGATCCAATCGTCTAGATATCCTGCTGCCGCTTTTCGGTAATCTTGTAAAAACTGAATCCGTAATTCTTCATCAAATTCAGATTTTTTGGTGAACCAGAAACGTTTTGGTTTGCCGTAATCCGGTTGTTCGGGATCGCCAAACCAAAACTCCAAAATTTCTTTCGCCTGTGACATGCTTATTGTTGACCTTTACAAAGCACTTGCCGCATCTTACGCATGTTTGTAGGCAATTCAAAATTCATTGCTTGCTGAATGAAAATTGAAGGAATGGGAATAGTCGGGGTAGCTTGCACGGTATAAGTTAATAAAGTTCCAGAATTGCAGTCTTTTAGCTCTAAATTAGCATTAAAATCGTGAAAACTCCCTTTCTCTAACTGAAATTGAATTTGTTGCCCTAAATCTTCCACAACACTCAGGTAAATTTCCACTTGAGCGGTGAAAAACAAAAAGGCTTTTTGTGCTGCTTGATACAGACGCTTGACATCACCTCGTTGTAGGATTTCGCTCTTGGTGACATCAGGAAAATATTGCACCCAACGCGGATAGTCAGTAAGTTGCTGCCATACGTTTGATCGCACTAACGGCACATACATCAAGGCGGTTACAGCACCACCCCACGCCGTGTGCGATCGCGTTTCCACCAAAATTTCACCTTGCATCAGCAACTTTTGTTTTTCTTGACTTATGGTCATTTCCGTACCAGTGGAACCTGAATCGGAGATAAAATAGGCACACATAATAATTTTAAGCACTCCTCAACGCATCAACTTAAGGGTTTTAAAGTTAAAACTATCTAATTGATTGAGTCCAACCCTCTAACTCTAGTTCCAGTTCAACATACAAATTTTTCCAAGACAGTCCTTCTTAGGTTATTATTTTCTGAAATTCACCCAAAAATATTTTTGGGAATAATTGTCAATGTTATAACACAAAAGACTTCAGTAAGTGCAGGTTTAATCGAGAGAACTTCTTAGCAAACACGATATCTTCATCAAACCTGCCCGTATTATGAGGCGCGGATTTAGACATGAAGGTAGGAAGAAGGTTGTACACCCTTCTTCCTACCTTACAAATAGTAGTGTATTAGAAAGTAAAGGTGGTTCTTACAGTGCCAATCACAGCACCACTATTGTTACTGTTACTATCCGGTGCTGTCAGCCAGATGATTCCTGGTGTAATAGTGATATTGTCGGTGAGTGGGTACTGATATAACCCTTCTATATGCAATGAAATATCTGGATCTTTGCCGATTACGCCTCTAAGACTATTACTTACACCAGTAACCCTAGGTTCCATACCGACGATGATACCTCCAACACTGCCCTTTTTGCCCAAATCTGGAAAGGCTAGTGTCACGGCATAGTTCCAAACATCGAAATCACCACGGGGAATTGCTCCACCGAGGGTAGAAAGGGTACGCTCATTTGTGTAGCCAACCCAACCACCAACTACAAATCTCGGGTTGATCTGAAAGGATGCCTCAATACCGTAGGAATTGCTAACAATCGGCAGACTCGTCCCTCTCAAGGCTTCCAACGCAGGAGGTAAAACTGAGTTACCAGTAGGTTGAGTTGTACCCACATTACCTTGACTCGGACCACCAGAAACAGATGAATTGTCATTTATACTGAGCAAAGCTGAATGCAAGTTAGCGCGATTGCTTCCTGCAGTGAGATCGGAGTTATAGGCATTAACGTAAGTCAAGCCGAGAGTGAAGCGATCGCTGGGCTTGATTGTCAATTGCCCAATTGCTCCATAACCGCCCCCAAACAAACCGCTACCTGGTGAGGGATCGTTAGGCGTATTGGCTAAATAACCCAAAGTCAGTTCCAAATTTTTGTTGAACTGATGCCTAATTGCTGCCCCAGAACCTGCCACTGGGTAATAAATTGGATTGCGGGTGCCAAAGTTAGACAGAGCACCGCTATCACCGTCATTATCTAGAAAAGGGTTGACCGTATTGGTAAAATCATCAGCAGCACCAGCATTCGCCTCAAGTACAACTGTTGTGTTTTTACCTATGGGAAAACTATACAATAATGCATCAAGAACAACGCTATTATCACCACCAGAAGAATAAGTTGGACCACCAAATCGCAGATCTCCTTCTGGTGTGAAGGTAGAAGTACCAGACAAAGCATCTAAATTTGTTGCTTGGAGTCGAGTTCTCAACTGGTCTTTTCCTGTAAAGCTGGTATCAAAGTTAAGACGTATTCTGTCTGCAAATATCGTATTCCTGTCTAGTCTCTGACCTCTAGCATTATCGCCTGCAAAGATGCTTACGGGTGCGAAAACGGCAACACCATTAAGTTTTGTCGTGGTGGAGAACTGATGTGCTTCTATTTCAGCATTGTGAGCTTCGACGACATCTACACGTCCCCGCAGTGCTGCCAATTCTCCGCCAAACTGCTCTTGCAGCTTTTGTAATGTTGCTAAATCTTGCTTGGTGACTACATCAGATGTAGCAGTAGCAATGAGTTCGTTCACTCTACTCAGACAAGCGTTCAAACCAGCCGCGAACTCATATCGCGTCATTGCTCGGTTCCCACGATAAGTTCCATTCGGGTATCCAGCAATACATCCATAGCGTTCTACCAATGATTGCAAGGCTTGAAATGCCCAGTCTGTCGGTTGCACATCCGATAGCTGAGATACCGAATTTAACTGCGACATGGAATTGGATTGAGTGCTATTCTCCACTTTTTCTTGTGGAGTTGCTCCTAATTGTTTATCAGTGATTTCCGAAATATCTTGTACTTTTTGTGCAAATACCGCATCATTAGCGACTAGTATTGTACCGACGAAAACTACTGGACTAGCCAGTAGAAACTTCCACACTCTTTTCATTTTTCTCCTCACGCAGATTTGAGAGCAAACCAATACCGTACTTTTGTAAAGCGCAGCTTTATTAAAAAAATTTTAAGTATCTTATCAGGTTTCAGAGTTATTTTGTGAAAAAAATCCAACAATCATCAACTTTAAAGAGCCTAATACTGAGAATTAGTCTTGTGATTATTTACATTTAGCTCTCAATAGAAGAGAATAAGAATCATTATTATAAGTTTGCGACGAAATTGTCAATAGGGCATATTATATGTTCTGGAGTATAAAACGCGATCGCGGTGGTCGGACGATCTAACAAGGACATTGCTCTAACTCACGGTAGACAGACTACTGTCACCGATGATTTTGGCATACCTTGATATCCACTCACAACCCGCAAAACTGCAACCGATAACGCTGTTTTTATCATTTTAAAAAGCGTAAAGATACTTAGTGCGTACACTTATCGCATTACGGTTGCATGATATCATGTCCGGTAGATTAACCTTAAATACTAGAAGAACCCCAAGATCGCTCCT
>CALMVQ010000132.1:0-88812 GCA_937873135.1 uncultured Scytonema sp.
CCGGGGAATGCCACTTATCTGGTTTCGGATCAAGGGCAGATCAGTCCGATTAGTACGATTATTGACTTGCCAGAAGGAGATCCGTGTTGGGTAGCATTCAGTCCGGATGGAGCCTACGCCTGGGTCTCCAGCTTTTTAACAAACTCACTGTCCCTCTATAAGGTCGATGCCAATGGGGCGCTTAGCGTTGTTAGTACAGACGATCAGACAGACATTGGTCTTTATAGCTCAGATATTGTGCTTTCTTCAGATGGTAAATATCTGTATCAGTCTAAACCATTACCAGATCGTCCAATAATTAATGTGCTTCGGATATCGCGGTTGACTGACAACCCTAGAAATGCGGGATTAGAAGAGGTGGGAACCGTCGATGTGCCCTCTGGTTCATTCCCAATTGGTTTAGTAGTTGTTGATGTGACCAAGTGACAAGCGACTGAAAAATCTGGCGTTGCTGATTTCAAGTATAACAGGACTACGCAAAGACGCAAAGAATCGTTGTTTCATCATCTCAATAAATGTCAATTCATACTCCGATTCAGCAGCGCTAAAAATCTTATCTAGTAAGGGGTTTTATCTCTCGTATTTTCCCAAATCTGCAATTTAATTTTATTAAGATATCCGTGTATAAAATAAATGAAAATATGATAGTATATGCAAAGAGCATTGTTTAGTACATTACTCAAGAATGATGGTTTTTAGAGCTTACATAACTTTGTCATTCTGAGCTCAAAAGAGCCAAGCAGCTAAATGCATTATGGCTCATTCCAATCACTACCTGATTCAAATGTTACATTGAATTTCAACGATGCACCAGGAGATGTTTTATTTAATAAAGCTGGTAATCTTCTTGTCGATACTCGGATAAATAGCGGTATCGTTGTTACTTATCAAGTTGATAGTATAGTGATAGAAATTACTGGTCGCCTAGACAATAATTGACCTCTGTGAGGGTTGGCTGCGAGCGATCTTGAGGGACTTAACGGGAAAAGTCAGGTTTATTACTACCAAACAAAAGGGATTCGGTATGTCAGTTCATAATAAATGTATCCATCAATTGTTTGAAGAACAGGTGATACAAACTCCAAATGCAAATGCTATAGAATTTGAAGATAGCCGATTAACTTACCAAGAGTTAAATTGCGGTGCTAACCAATTGGCACACTATCTACAATCTCTGAATGTGGGTCCAGACGTTATAGTAGGTATCTGCATGGAGCGCTCCATAGAGTTGATAGTAGCGCTACTGAGTGTTCTTAAGAGCAGTTTTGGAAATAAGTTAACTGTATTACCATCTCAAAATCAAAACAACAGACTATGAAATCAATTCAACTTGATGAAGCGTTTACTGAGACCTATTTGGCGAGCGAGAATCAAGCCTTTAACCTAGGTATTCAAGCCTATATTTGGGGATACGCGCTCGTAGAAACAGAGAATTTAATTCAGAGAATGACAAGTGTAGAAGAACCCTTCGAGGAGTATGCACCACTGAATCAGTGGGGCTTTTCTACCAAACTGGGAGATCCTACCCAGCGTGATGTTGCGTCAATCAATGTTGACACGCTCTACTCAAGTGCATGGTTAGATCTGGCTGAGGAAGCAATGGTGCTTGAGTTTCCAGATCATGGCGCTCGCTACTTCTTTTTTCAGATTGCAGACATTAGAACAGAGGTGATTTATAATATAGGTACTCGTACCCGTGGAAGTGGAGCAGGAGTTTATGCACTTGTAGGTCCGAATTGGGAGGGTAAACTACCTAATGGAATGGAGGAGGTGAGAACGACTTCTGATGTTGTGTGGGTGATGGTTCGCACTTTAGTCAAAGGCGAGGAAGATTTAACCAACGCTAGATCCCTACAGCAACAATATACTTTGACGCCATTAAGCGAATACGGAAAAGCAAAACCAGATCGTTTGAAGCGAGTGACACACTACAGAGGTAAAAAAGTTCCGACTAACAGTAGTGTACCACCACAGTTGAGGTTCTACGAAGCTCTGAGTATCGCTATGCAGAACATTCCTATTCTTCCCCAAGAGAAGGCATTGATCGATCAATTCGCACAGATTGGTCTGAATCCAGAAGTAGGGTTCGATTATGAAAGCCTTACTCTTGCTACAAAAATGGGTCTGGCTCGAGCAATTCCTGTTGGCGAGCAAATTGTGGCGGCTAAAGAAAAGAATCTTGGTATTACCAATAATGGTTGGTCTTACAATTTGCAAACAGGTCGCTTCGGTACTGACTACCTGCTACGCTCTGCTATTTTTAAGGCTTTTCCGTTTGTAACTATTCCTGAAGAAGCTATTTATCCCATGGCGCGTATAGATGAACAAGGTGAAACACTACATGGCTCGCGTTGCTATCTGCTGAAGTTAGAAAAAATTCCGCCTGTGAAAGGGTTCTGGTCACTCACAGTATATGATCGGGATGGGTGTCTAATAGAAAATCCAATTTGCCGCTACGCAATTGGCGATCGAACTAAAGGTTTGGAGTATGGAGAAGATAGCTCTCTTGAAATATACTTGCAACACGAGCAACCAAAAAACAAAGAATCTAACTGGCTTCCAATACCTTTTGGAGAGTTTTATCTAGTTCTACGTGCTTTTTATCCAAAATCTGAGCTACTAGATGGTACTTACAAGTTTCCGCCCATTCAGCGAGTAGGAGCAGAAATTCTCAATTGAGAGAAATTAAACAGATGTAATTTAATATCAGCATCTACAAATGAAATAACTTTGGCAAGGAGCAATTATGTCTCAAAACTTATCTACTCATGATTCCAAATATATTCTTCTTTGGGGTGCCCCAAGATGCGTATCAACAGCTTTTGAAAAGACTTTTTTACAACGTCCTGATACAGTAATCGTGCATGAACCTTTCACTGATTGCTATTTCTTTAGTAGGTGGCGAAGAACCTCCCATTATGGAGATCGAGAAGAACTACTTGATTATGATGGCAATCAAGCCATCCAAAAAATCAAATCGAATTCTGCACCCATAGTTTTCTGCAAAGAAATCGCTTTTCAGGCATTACCTTACATTAACCAAGGCTTTCTGGAAAATGTGATTAATACTTTCATCATTCGCCATCCCATGGAAGTTTTAGCTTCAATGGAAAAGGTAGAGCCTGATTTTCCAGAAGAAGAATTTGGATTTGACGCGCTGTATCAGATATGGAAAATAGTCACTGAGAATCTAGGACAACAACCTGTTGTCGTTGAAGGGACTCATTTTCGACGTCATCCAGAAACAATACTGCGACACTACTGTGAAAAGATTGGGATTGAGTTTCTGCCTAAAATGCTAAGTTGGGAAGATGGTAAAATAATGGCGTGGCAATCTTATGAAGCTCATAGCCAGATTAAATGGCACAAAACTCTTGAGAGTAGCAATACAATCTTACCACCACCACCTACTGAAACAAAAATAGAAATTCGTCCAGAACATGCAGAAATGATGAAGCGAGCTATTCAGATTTACGAAGAGCTTTGCTCCTTTACTTTGTAAACTATGAATCGCTCTTTTGATTGTGTTGTAAAAACTGGCATCTTGGTTTAGAGAATTTATGCAGCGGGTAAGAGAATATCTGAGATATCATAATTTACGCTAGTTACCCGCTCATTGTACAAGTGTCGCTTGAATTTGTTAGAAGTACACTCATTAGAAGGCAGAAGGCAATTAGGTGAAGATTCAAACTCCACGTAATTGAAGACCACGCTCATCGTTCGCGAAGCGTGTCGCAGACATAGATTTAGTAGGGGTTTTGTATCGGTTTAGGCTATGGCATGGCTATGGGATTTTCTTCTGAGTGGGAAATTTTTTTCTGCCTTCTGCCATCTACCCTCTGCCTTACCTGAAGGGCGATAAAATTTGGCTCAGTCAATTCAATTTCAATTTTTCAGATTAGAGAAAAATCATGAATCAGCAAGGTGTAACATTATGGTTTACTGGCTTGAGTGGTGCAGGTAAAACCACTATCAGTCAAGCAGTAGCTGAGATTTTGTTATCCCAAGGACGGAACTTAGAAATGTTAGATGGAGATGTGGTGCGTCAAAATTTAACCAAAGACTTGGGCTTTAGCAAATTAGATCGAGATGAGAACGTCCGCCGTATTGGTTTTGTGGCTCATCTACTAACTAGAAATGGAGTCATTGTTTTGGTGTCAGCTATCTCACCATACCGTGCAGTTCGTGAAGAGATACGACAAAAAATTGGGAATTTTATTGAGGTTTATGTCAATGCTCCTCTAGCAGTTTGTGAAGCACGAGATGTGAAAGGGCTTTACAAGCGGGCTCGTTCTGGAGATATTAAGGGCTTTACGGGAATTGACGATCCTTATGAACCGCCTCTTAACCCTGATATTGAATGTAGAACTGATAGGGAAACTCTATCAGAAAGTGTAGCAAAAATCCTGAGAAAACTTGAGGAGCTAGGTATTCGCTCAGAAGATTTATTAGTCAGTAAGTAATACCTGATTATCTGAAAATCGTTGTCTGCGATAGCAAAAATGGAACGGTTTATATTTGTCCACTTGTCACTATCGCAGCATTTAAGTTGACTCCACATTAGAGGCTTTGTATCAATCCAGAAATTCTCAAATTATTAGATTCTGGTCTAGATTCGGTAAAATTTGTAAAACAAAGAAGAGGAAGACAATGCTAATTCTTGGACTAAGTGGCTGTTTTTCAGAACTTGAACAAGACTTTATCCCCAATTTGCCAGTTTGGTTCTATCATGATTCTGCTGCTGTGTTAATGGATGACGGAAAAATTGTTGCCGCAGTTGAAGAAGAACGCCTAAATAGAATTAAGCATACCACAAAGTTTTGTGCTAAAAGTATTCGTTCTTGCTTAGAACAGTACCAAGTCCAACTGTGTGATATTGATTACATTGGTTTTTATACCACTGAACATGGTATTGACAATATGTTAAACCTTGAATATATCAAATCCCAAAATTTTCCTTTAAAATACTCGCGAGAACTAATAATAGAGCTTTTAGAAAAGGAATTTGATTATCGGTTTCCTTCAGAAAAAATCAAATACGTAGCACATCATAAAACTCACGCTTATTCTACATTTTTTCACTCTGGCTTTGATCAAGCACTGGTTATGGTTGTTGACGGTCAGGGAGAAAATGTATCAATCACAATTTTGAACGGCCAGCATCAGCAATTGGAGATTCTCAAAACATTTCCAATAGAATCTTCTCTGGGATTCTTTTATCTAACTGGTGTAGAACTCCTTGGGTATTCATTGTTTGATGAATACAAAGTAATGGGATTGGCACCATATGGAAATCCAGAGCGATTTCGTTCTCTGTTTCAATCTGTATATAGATTACTTCCTGATGGGGAGTATCATCTTGACGACCTTGAACGAATTAAATCTTTGTTTTTAAAAGAAAAATTTCTTCCCAGACGTAAAGGAGATAAATTTAACCAAGAGCACAAAGATTTTGCGGCAGGGTTACAAGAAGCATTAGAAACGATAGTTAAGCATATTCTAACTCATTGGCAAAAAACTACCGGACATAAAAAATTGTGCATGGTAGGAGGAGTAGCTCATAATTGTGCTGTTAATGGAAAACTTCTCTACTCCGGTCTTTTCGATGAAATCTTTGTTCATCCTGCTTCTCATGATGGCGGAGCTGCAATCGGAGCTGCAATGGCAGTATATGAGGATTTTTCAAGTAATAAATTTGCTCCTTTACCAATCAACCATGTCTTGTGGGGTCCTGATGTTGGCTCGGATAATTATGTGCAATCTATTCTAGAAGAATGGAGCAAGTTTCTAGATTTTAAAATCATGGAAAATACTCCTGTAGAAATTGCGAATTTGATAGCACAAGGCGCCGCTATAGGATGGGTACAAGGGAAATCAGAATTTGGTCCAAGAGCATTAGGTAATAGAAGTATTTTGGCTGACCCTAGAGTGGCGGAAAATAAAACACGTATTAATGCAATGGTTAAGAAGAGGGAAAGCTATCGTCCTTTTGCTCCTTCAGTAATCGTTGAAGCCGCAAATGAATTTTTTGAGTTACCGCAACAAACATCTTCCTTTGGGTATATGACTTTTACTGTCAAAGTTAAGGAAAATCAAAGAAATATTTTAGGTGCTGTTACTCACGTAGACGGTACGGCTCGTGTTCAAACTGTTTCAAAAACCACTAATCCGAAATACTGGAATTTAATTAATGAGTTTGGCAAAATTACTCAAGTGCCTGTGCTTCTGAATACTTCTTTTAACAATAATGTAGAGCCAATAGTGAATTCATGTTTAGAGGCGATTACTTGTTTTATGACCACTAAGTTGAATTACTTGGTGATCAATGATTTTTTAATCAGCAAATTGGATGTTAGCTGGTCAGACTATTATCATAAGATGATCCCCAGTGTAGTTCCTACCGCGCGGTTGAGAGAAGTGAGTCGATTTAACTCTCAAAAACAAGCTTTATCCGACCACGAAACTTACTTCAACTATACCGAAGGCAAATCATTATTGATTATGCCTGAAACATATAAAGTTTTAAAAAACAGTGATAATCGACTAACAATCGAGCAGATTGCAAGTAGTTTGATGATTTCTGAAAATAAGTTAGAGGAATTAACAGAGGAGATAATAAAACTTTGGGAAAACCGTTTCATTACTTTAACACCTTCACATAATGGAAGTGTAATCTAAGCTCGACTTTATCCATTTTTTTCGCAACGCAATCGCTATCGCTATCGCTGAAACCTCTGTTGGACGCTAGTTTTACTTTTTGCACTTCATCGATAATCTATGACGTGTAAAAAGTATTTGCCAAAAAGCCAGGGTTTTTGCCGGATAAAGAAAACCGAGTTCTTAATTTTGGATAAAGTCGAGCTAAGAGGGTTTTTGAAAAGTCGGGCATGTTGTAAAAAAGCTCTCTGAGTATACGCTGTGAATAGATAATAAACAGCACTGAGAGAGCGACATGAGTAAAGCTTATCCCAGCAACCTGACCAGCGCCCAATATGAATTTCTCAGTGACCTGATTCCAGAAGCCAAACCAGGTGGTCGCAAGCGTGAAGTCGAGATGTGGTCCGTCCTAAATGGGACTTTCTATATTCTGGTAGAAGGAGTTAGATGGCGAGCGTTACTTGGGGATTTTCCTGCTTGGCAAACGGTGTACACATACTTTCGTAACTGGCGCAAAAACGGGACTTGGCTGAAAATTCACGATAGTCTTAGAGAATGGGTTCGCATTGATCTGGAACGTCATCCGAGTCCATCTGAGGCAATAATCGACAGTCAAAGCGTTAAAAGTGCCGCGATGGTGAGTCAATCGGTGGGCTTTGATGCAGGCAAGAAAATTATAGGAAAAACTTCAAGAACGAAGAAAGCCGATACTACATCCTATTTTTACCAGATGAGGATGCACCAATAGATCAGAACTTACGCCAAGAATCGTTGTTGCATCATCTCAATAAATGTCAATTCATACTCCGATTCAGCAACGCTAAAAATCTTATTTAGTAAGGGGTTGGCAGCGAGCTTTCTTGAGGCAATACTGCTCGGATAAGCAAAAATGAGAAACCAGGTTTGTTGGAAACTTACCGGGTTTCTGGCACCTCACTGACACCTCAAGTATTCTTAACCGAGCAGTATTGGCTCTTGAGGGACTTAACGGGAAAAGTCAGGTCTATTACTACCAAACAAAAGGGATTCGGTATGTCAGTTCATAATAAATGTATCCATCAATTGTTTGAAGAACAGGTGATACAAACTCCAAATGCAAATGCTATAGAATTTGAAGATAGCCGATTAACTTACCAAGAGTTAAATTGCGGTGCTAACCAATTGGCACACTATCTACAATCTCTGAATGTGGGTCCAGACGTTATAGTAGGTATCTGCATGGAGCGCTCCATAGAGTTGATAGTAGCGCTATTGGGTGTTCTTAAGGCAGGTGGGGCTTGTTTGCCTTTGGATCCAGCTTATTCTAAGGAACGATTGACATTGATGCTATCAGATTCAGAAGCATCTTTGCTATTGACTCAGGAGAAACTATTGACTGAATTGCCTGAACACCAAGCACGTGTGATCTGCGTGGATACAAACTGGGCAATTATCTCTCAAGAAAGTGATGAAAATTCAGTATGCATTGCAAAACCGACGAATTTAGCATATGTAATTTATACATCTGGTTCTACAGGAAAACCCAAAGGGGTAATGATTGAACATCAGTCTTTAGTAAACTTTACCGAAGCTGCAACTATTGAATATGGACTCAGTGTGCGCGATCGCATACTACAGTTTGCATCTATCAGTTTCGATGCTGCGGTAGAAGAAATCTATCCTTGTCTAACGTGTGGTGCAACATTGGTGTTGCGCACTAACGAAATAGTGAGTTCCATGTCTGTATCTGTGTTTCTGAAAAAGTGTCAGGCTTTGATGATAACACTGTTAAGTCTTCCGACAGCATACTGGCATCAAATGGTTTCAGAATTAGCAACAGCAAATCTGACTCTACCTGAATCATTACGCTTAGTCCTCATTGGGGGAGAAGCAGTACTTCCTAAGCGAGTAGAAATGTGGAAAAAGTATGTAGGTGACTACCCCCAGCTCATAAATGGCTACGGAACCACTGAAACAACTGTACTTACAACGACGTATACATTACCAAGTTCAGCATCATTATCATTAGACCAAGAATTACGAGAATTGCCAATTGGACGTGCTATTCATAATGTCCAGACTTATGTACTAGATCAATATTTACAACCAGTTGCTGTAGGCGTTCCCGGTGAACTCCACATCGGTGGTGGCTGTCTTGCGCGGGGCTACCTTAACCGCCCAGACTTGACTGACAAAAAGTTCATTTCCAATCCTTTTAGCGATCAACCTGGAGATCGCCTCTACAAAACTGGTGATTTAGTTCGCTACTTACCCGATGGCAACATAGAGTTTCTTGGTCGGTTGGATAATCAAGTGAAAATTAGAGGCTTCCGTATTGAGCCAGAGGAAATTGAAACCGCGCTTCTTCAACACTCAGCCATACTTTATGCCATAATCCTAGTTCGGGAAGATAACCCTGATAACAAACACTTAGTAGCTTATATAGTTCTAATTCAAGGAAAAACTTTTACTCTTAGTGAACTGAACAGTTTCCTTAAAGAAAAGCTACCTAGCTACATGATTCCTTCAGCTTTTGTCATACTGGAGCATTTCCCCCTGACGCCTAATGGCAAAGTAGACCGTCAAGCTTTACTTCGACTAGATACATTTCAAAGAGAACTAAAACAAAATATTATTCCACCTAGCACTCCCACCGAAGAAATATTGGTTAACATTTGGACTGATATTTTAGGGTTGAAAGAGATAAGTATTGACGATGATTTCTTTGCATTAGGAGGACATTCGCTCCTAATAGCTCAACTTATTGCTCGGCTCCGCGATGCATTCTTTATAGAATTGCCAGTATCTTGCCTTTTAAAATCACCTAATTTGTTTGAAATAGCCAAAGCTATTGACAGCATTCTTCAAGGAGATACATCTACCGAAATTGATGCCGATGCTAAAATCGATTTAGACGCAGAAGTAATTTTAGATTCAACAATTACGCCTGTTGATTACTTTACTAAGCCAACTTCTATTTTACTTACAGGAGCAACAGGCTTCACGGGTTCTTTTCTACTCTATGAGCTTCTTCAGAAAACTTCAGCAGATATATACTGTTTGGTTCGTGCATCTAATGCTGAGAAAGGCAAAGAAAGATTGCAAAATCAACTTGAATCCTATGGTCTTTGGAATGAAATCTTCAAATCCAGAATTATTCCCCTCCCTGGAGATATGTCTAAGCCACTTTTAGGCTTATCGATGCAACAGTTTGATGATTTGGCTAAGAGAATTGATATTATTTATCATAATGGTGCTTGTGTCAATTTCCTTTATCCCTATTCAGTATTAAAAGCAACCAATGTTTTTGGAACTGAGGAAGTTTTAAGACTAGCTTGCCAAATCAAACCAAAGCCCGTACATTTTATCTCAACACTTTCTGTTTTCTCCTCATCTGCCTATTCTGAGTTGAGTCTAGTTAAAGAATCAAACCCTCTTAACTACAAACACGACCTTGAGAGCGGTTATGCTCAAAGTAAATGGGTTGCAGAAAAATTAATCAGGGAGGCACAAAAAAGAGGGCTTTCTGTATGTATATATAGACCTGGAAATATAACAGGTTCTAAAAATAATGGTATCTGTAATACAAATGACTTCATTTGGAGAATGGTCAAAAGCTGTATTCAAATTGGAATGGCACCAGATGTAGATATTACTGTAGACATGACTCCTGTAGACTACGTGGCTCAAGCCATTGTCCATTTATCGTTACAAAGAAAGTCTTTTGGAAAGGCATTTCATCTATTTAATCCTTGTCCTATCCACTGGACTATGTTAGTTGATAGGATACGCTCCTTCGGCTATCCACTTGAACTCATTTCATATGACAAGTGGCGTAACAAGCTCATCGCTCACGCAGAACGTTTTCCAGAAAATGCTTTACATCCTCTTTTACCTCTTTTCTTTGAAAAAAGTCCTTTTGAAAAGAGAGAGCCAAGGTATGACGGTCGAAACACACTTGATGGATTAGCTGGTAGTAATATCGTCCCCTATGTTGTAAATACGGAATTAATTCGCATTTATTTCTCATACTTTCAAAATAGCAGTTTCTTAAATCCTCCTTCGTCAATCACAACTCAGTAGTAAAGTTTTTAACACCAGCCAGATAAGAATGGTGTTCATAATCTCAAAAAAAATGCATCCATTTCAAGATAAAGAGGTGTTGTAAGTGAAAAATAAAAAGAAGTATGCACTAGTTACTGGAGGTACAACTGGCATTGGATATGCCATATCTCAAAAACTTATCAAAGATGATTACTTTGTTATTGCAGCATCAAAAAATGCTGAAGCAAGACAAACAGACTATGTGTCTCACGCTATTACGCTAAATTTACAAGATAATAACTCAGTGAGGGAGTGTGTAAAGCAAGTCGTTGAAATTTCAGAAGGTCATTTAGATGTTTTAGTGAATTGTGCTGGTATAGGATCTGAATGTAAACTTGAAGATGAGTCAGAAGCAAATATTCGGACTGTCTTAGATATAAATCTGTTTGGGACTATTATTTTAACAAATAAATTTATTCCAGCTTTAGAAAAAACAGCCGGAACTATCATTTTCATATCTTCTATTGCTGGTTTTAGAGGTTTTGCATTGTGGACTACATACTGTGCAAGTAAGTTTGGTCTAGAAGGCTACGCCACTGCTCTAAGAGAAGAATTACGCTCTCGTTCCATTCGTGTTTCTATCATCCGACCTGGTTCTGTTGAAACTCCCTTTTATGCCTCAAAACCTCCTGATGAACGTGTTAATTTTATGTCACCACAAACAGTAGCCAATTCAGTTTTATTATGTCTAGAAGCTGAAAAATCAGCATCTTTTGAGGAAATATTCATAAATAACAGTGTAGGTGATTTATGACTTTTTGGTAACGAGTGCAAGCCCGTTTGTTGTGAATGGTGCAAGATATCAGCCGCACAATTGCGAGCCAGCTTAGAGCAAGCACAGAGATCGCTAAACTTGCTGAGATTACTAGAAAGCCAATAAAGAGGATTGCAACATGAAAACCCTGATTATTGACAACTATGACTCTTATACCTTTAATCTTTACCAATTAATTGCAGAAGTTAATGGAGAGTATCCCACTGTGATTTGCAACGATCAAGTTGTATGGGATGAACTGAAACAGTGGGGATTTGAGAACATCGTGATTTCACCAGGTCCTGGTCGTCCGGAGAACCCAAAAGATTTTGGAATCTGTCGTCAAACGATTCAAAATGCACAGGTGCCGCTTCTAGGCGTTTGCCTTGGACATCAAGGACTTGGTCATGGGTATGGAGGAAAAGTTATTCATGCGCCTGAAGTTCGGCATGGTCGGCTCAGTAAAGTTTATCACATTGGGACTGATCTGTTTGAGGGAATTCCAACTCCATTCCCTGTTGTGCGCTACCATTCCTTGCTGGTTTCAGATGACCTACCAGACTGTTTAGAAAAAGTGGCGTGGACGGAGGACAACCTTGTGATGGGACTGCGCCATCGCTCTAGGCCGCTATGGGGTGTGCAGTTTCATCCAGAGTCAATCTGTACTCAGTATGGACATACCTTGTTAGAGAATTTTAGACAAATGACTCTAAAATTTGCCCAAGAGCGAGGCAGCAGTCCTAGAAAACACTATTGGACACTAAATAGTGGGACTGCTCCAATGCCTTCAAGTTCTTCAAGCCAAAAACAGCAACAGGAATTTGAACTTTGTACACGCAAGCTGAATCTCTGCCCCGATACCGAGCAGATGTTTGTGCATTTGTTTGGCTTTTCACCAAATGCATTTTGGCTAGACAGCAGTCGTGTTGAACCCGGTCTTTCTCGCTTCTCCTTCATGGGAGATAGCAGTGGCGAAAACAGTCTCCTGATTCACTATCGGACGCGATCGCAGGAACTGACGATTACACAGTCCGATACCGTAAGCTGTAGGACAGAGGGGATTTTCGAGTATCTCCAACGGGAAATTGAACGGCGACACTGCCCATCTGATGATCTGCCCTTCGATTTCAACTGCGGGTTTGTGGGTTACTTTGGATATGAACTAAAGGCAGAGTGCGGATATAAATTAAACTACCCTTCTGCCTTACCCGATGCAATGTTCCTGTTGGCAGATCGGATGATTGTGATCGATCACCAAGAGCAAACCCTTTATCTGCTCTGCCTAATTCATCAGGGACAAACAGCAAGAGCAGAAGACTGGTTTGAATGGATTACACAACAGATTAATCACCTTCCTCCTCTGTCGCCGATTGTTCCTCTTAAGGCTCAGACACCTGTTATTTTCCAATTAAGCCGATCTAAAAGGACTTACCTTGATGATATTCAGACATGTTTGCAGGAAATTCACGAAGGAGAAACTTATCAAGTTTGTTTGACAAACCAGATTCACACAGACGTGATTCCCGATCCACTGGCGTTCTATCGTTCATTACGCCGCATCAATCCTGCTCCCTATGCTGCATTTTTGCGCTTTGACGATGTGGCAATTGCATGCTCGTCTCCAGAGCGATTTCTGCGCATTGATCGCCAAGGTTGGGTGGAAACAAAGCCGATCAAGGGGACGCTGCCACGAGGAAAAACACCCGACGAAGATTTTATCCTGCGTGAACGATTGCGGAACAGCGAAAAAGATCGAGCTGAAAATCTGATGATTGTGGATTTGCTTCGCAATGATCTGGGACGGGTTTGTGCAGTTGGTACTGTCCATGTTCCCAAATTGATGGATGTGGAAACCTATGCCACGGTGCATCAACTGGTGACGACGATTCGCGGTCATTTACGCACCGAAATGAGCGCCATAGACTGCATTCGCAACGCATTTCCCGGCGGTTCTATGACAGGTGCCCCCAAGCTTAGAACCATGCAGATTATCGATCAATTAGAGCAATCAGCACGGGGAGTGTACTCAGGGGCGATCGGCTTCTTGGGATTGAATGGTTCAGCTGATTTGAATATTGTCATTCGTACCGCTGTGCTGACGAGCGATCATACCTCGATTGGCGTTGGCGGAGGCATTGTGGCGCTTAGCGATCCCCAGATGGAGTTTCAGGAAATACTGCTGAAAGCAAAAGCATTGATCCATGCCATGACGATCGCAACCCATGGAGCCGTTGATCCCGACCAATATTACATCCAGGGAATAGAAACAGCGGCTTTTGATAGCTATAAAAAAGTGCGTGCATAAAAAATAATGAATAACCAACTGATTTTCGCAACTCTTGGACCTGCTGGCACCTGCCACGAGCTTGCGACTGAAGCTTACATTGAGTTTCAGCAAGTGCCCAATGCCAAAGTAGAACTGTTTGAAGATCTTTCACAAGCACTGGAAGTACTGCGTAATGGTAAAGTTCACTTTATCATTCAAAACTCTGCTCATCCCAAAGTTTATGAATTAACAGAAAAGTACTTTCGGGAAGTGTTCGTGATTGATAGCTTCTTATGTCCAACTCGTGCTATAGGGGTACTAAGCCGTCGCGATGTAGAACATCCCCGCAGTCTAGGACTGATGCCTGCTACGCGGGCTTATGTCAATATAGAACGCTGGGATACCTTTACCTATGAGACGGCCAAGCCCGTGGTAGGACAAAACTTGCTTGCGGGTAAGTATGATAGCGGGATCGCGTCTTTGCACTTTGCTGAAGAAAATCCTGATGTATTGGTAGTTGATGAAGTTATTGGCTCTATCCAAACGGCTTGGCTGGTATATGGTCAAAAGCATAATAGACAGCAGGGAGTGATTGGGATCAAAAATCCCAAACTTTTCCAGTCAGAACTTTCTCATTCATAGGTAATCACATTAAAAAAATGTCAATATTTTTCCCAGTTCCTCGAACTATAAAGACTCGCTCAGATTTAGAGTTGACTGTTTTCCAGTGTCAAGAAATAGTCATTCAATTAGCTGAGATTATGCCAGGAGCAATTTTTGAGCCTCATCAACATCCAGAAAGCCAAATGGGTATGCTTTTTTCTGGTTGTGTAGAAATCAACGTCAATGGTAAGAAAGCAATTTTAGAGCCGTTTCAGCAGGTGTATGTCGCAGGAACTAATATTCCTCATGGTTCTGTGATTCTTTCTGAAGAAACCGTTTTAGGATTTGAGATGAAGTATCTAATAGGATCTCAATTAGATGACCATATTGACGAACCTATCCTCAGCTTACAGCCTACGATAGATAAAACTACAGGTTTTCCTTGTAAGTTCGGTGCTTGTTCCTGGTTTCAGATAGCAATTTTGGAAATTCCTGCAAATGAGCAATTGCCCAAATGTACAACTACCACAGAGGAAATTGGCATTATTCTCAATGAGCAAATCATGATGAAAGTAGGTGAGTCAGAAAAACTTCTAGAATATGGTAGCATTTACTATGCTCCTGCGGGTGTTTCCCATAGTGGGTATAGCACTTCAGATAAAACGATTTCTTTAATTAGAGTTTCGCTACCATCATATTCCCATTTGTTTGCTTGAGGAGAGTAAGAAACTGTTTCTAAAGAAATGTAAAGGGAGACAAAATTAGGCGATCGCCTAATTTGATGATTAGCAAACAAGCAAGGAGTGAAAATAGTAGTGAAAACCATAAGCGAACTGGAAGCTTTTAGACAAGAAATTGATGCCGTGGATTGTCAGATTATTGAGGCATTAGCCAAGCGGTTTGAGATTGCCAAACGGGTGGCGGACTTTAAGAAGCAACAAGGAATTCCGATGATGCAACCGGGTCGGGTGGAAGCCGTGAAACAACGTCGTCGGGAACTGGGGATGCAGCATGGTCTGGATGGAGAATTTATGATCGCACTGTACAGCTTGATCATTCAGGAAACCTGCTGTATGGAAGATGAAATTATAGAAACGCAAGGTTAATCACTACTGATTTTTCAGCAAAAACCATGAGTATGGTGTCTATATTAATTTAGACTCAGCTGATCGTTAAGTGTAATTTTTCACAACTAATTTAGGATTGCTATATGGCCTTAGAACTTTGCTCTTGGACTTACCTTGATGGACGCATCCTGCCAACTGAGGTTGCATGTTTGCCTGTAGATAATCATGCCATCAATTTCGGAACTGCTGCCTTTGAAGCATTTCGGCTTTATCCCACTTCCAATGGCTCAAAGATATTAGGACTAGATCTCCATCTCAACCGATTACGATTGTCAATGTTATCTTTGGGACTATCCGCCATAGAACCCGAAGACATTATCAAAGCATTGTGGCAAACCGTAAGTCAGAACGATTTACAACAGGGATATATACGTCTGCTAGTATATCCAAACGGAAATTGTTTGGGGTTAGATCCTTCCCCATTCCCTACGGCTGCACTGATTCTAGCTTGGCGCGCGGAAAGTTCAGGATTTTTACCACCACTGACTTTAGGAATTAGTCATATCCGTCGTCCCTCTGCCGGTTCTACCCTCTCTAGGGCTAAAATTAGTGGCTTCTACGCTGTCGAAGCTGCTGCTGATCGTCTCGCCAAAAAACAAGGATTTGACGGTGCTGTCATGTTGAACCCAGATGGAACCATCTGCGAGATGACAGGAGCAAATATTTTCATCGTGAAAGACTCTATTTTGTATACTCCTATTCTTCCTCAGAGTATTGATGGAGTAACAAGGCGTTTGGTGATTGAGTTAGCGAATACATTGAGTATCCCTGTAAAAGAAGTACCCCTGCCCTTGGGAGACTTAATAGTAGCAGATGAAGTATTTGTTACCGGAACTTATCACAGTATCCGTCCTGTTGCTGCCGTAGCTGGACAGGTTCTCAGTAGCCAATTTCCCGGACCTGTCACCCAACTGCTTCAAGAGCGTTTCCAGAAAATGGTTGACAACCCAGAAGATGAAATAGCATCTCGTTGGCTGACAGGGACGGTTTTAGAAAAATCTACGCCCAAGGCTGTTGCTCGACAAGAATACCAGATTCGTCCTGCTCAGTTAACTGACATTCCTGCCTTGGTTGCAAGCATTGGTTCCCTGTTAGCAGAACTAAAAGGTGTTCCAGAATTTCAACTTCCTGCTGCTTCAGCTTCCGTTTGTCAGCGTCTGATAGAGGGAAAATATCCTGGTACTATTTTCGTTGCCAGTTCACAAGGGGAAAATCATTCTATCCTCGGTTTGATTACTTTAACCATGCAAGAAGCGATTCATGTGGGGGGTGCCTATGGACTAATTCAGGAGCTATGGGTTCATCCAGACCATCGAAGTCAAACTATCGGTGAAAATCTCATTCAAGCTGTTGAAACCTACAGTCATCAACAGGGAATTTCTCGGATAGAAGTTTGTTTATCAACCCATGATTTCCCTAGCTTTTCTAGCACCCACCATTTTTATCAAAAGAGTGGCTTTCTAGATTTTGGTCCTCGAATGCGGAAGATGCTTGGATGAGGTATTTAGCATGACAATATAACCCGTGAAGGTCAATTAAAGTAGTAAGGAACGACATGACAACTACAAATATACGTTTGTGGAGGGTGATTGCATGACTCATTTGTCCCTGGAGGTGAGCTTACAAAGAGAAATGCAAGGAGCATCTCCAATCATTGTTACTTCTGTTGGGAACGAAGCTGGCAGAGAAATTGAAGAACGCAGCCAGTGTATTGTTAAAGGTCTAAAGCATCTTTCTAAATGCCATTTTTCAACAGCACAGGTTAGCGAGCGCTACCTTGATACCATTCTTCAACAAATTCATCATCAGGACTATCTGGCATTTTTAGCTCATTGGAATCGAGCGCTCTCTGGAGAAGAGCTACTGTTTGAGTATCCCTATGTTGACCAGGGAATTCAGGCAGATACTCCTCTATTTGAGGGAGTTTACGACTTATCTCGTGAAGGGGCTAGAACTGCAATTGCTGCAGCACAGCAAGTGGTCAAGGGCGCTTCCTTGGCTTATGCTTTGTGCAGACCTCCCGGACACCATGCTGGACCTGCTTGGTTAGGAGGATATTGTTTTTTGAATAATGCAGTTGCTGCTGTAGTTACTCTTCTGGAATCTGGGATAAGCCCGGTAGGACTGATTGATATTGACTTTCATTTTGGCAATGGTTCTGCTGCTTTACTAACATCACGACCAGATGTTTGGTTTGGTTCTATTCACAGATCAACAATACTGAGTTATCCTTACAAAGAAGTTCAACCTGCTAGTGATAGACAAACTTTCATTTCTTTTTCCCATTCACCTAGTTCAGAAGAATATTTAACTGCAGTTGATCGGCTAATTAAAAAGGCATTAGATTTTGGCTGCGCGGCTATAGTTGTTTCTGTTGGCTATGACATTATTATCGACGATCCTCATGGAGGTTGGCATCTGCCACCTTCTATTTTCGCGGAAATTGGTCAGATTTTAGCCCAAGCATCTATGCCACTTTGTTTAGTGCAGGAGGGAGGCTATCTGTTAACTGCTTTAGACGAATGTGCCTATAAATTTGGATCGGGATTGTTGGGAAAAACATGATGTTGCCAGTATTTCGTCTGGAAGAATACATGTCGCCATGGGAATTCAAAGCTCCTTATCTTCTGTGTTGCAGTGATGCCGAATCTCGGTCGCTTGAGGAGATTCTTTCGCTGGCTGACGATGAATCGAAGTTGTTATGGAGCAGACTCCACCTTGGTTATACCGAGGTAAAAGGTCTTCCGATTCTCCGTAACGAGATAGCCAAACTCTATCAAGGTCTTGAATTAGAGAACGTAGTGTGTTTTGCGGGTGCGCAAGAGGGAATATTTTGTAGTATGCAAGCTCTCATGAAAGAGGGCGACCACGTAATTGTTCTCACTCCTTGCTATCAGTCCCTCGAAGACTTACCTCGTCATTTCGGAGCGCGTGTCACTGCGGTGCGACTCAAGGAAGAGAACAGGTGGCAGATGGACATCAACGCCATCGAAGATGCTCTCACGCCGAGAACGCGACTCATTATCATAAATTTCCCTCATAATCCGACAGGCGCAGTACTTACGGACGATCAAGCATCGGCACTTGTAGACCTCGCCCGAAAACGGGGAATCTACATCTTCTCCGACGAGGTATACCGCCTTCTGGGTCCTTCATCGACAACATGGGGTCTGCCGATTGCAGTCCGCTACGAGCGGGGTGTCAGTCTCGGCGTCATGAGTAAGGCGTTCGGACTTGCGGGTTTAAGAGTTGGGTGGATTGTCACACAAGACAAAGACCTCCTCCATCAAGCAGATCTCGCGAAACACTATACGTCAATCTGCAACAGCGCACCGTCGGAAGTACTCTCCCTTATAGCTCTCCGGAGCAAAGACGCTGTTCTGGATCGCAACATCGAGATAGTGGATAAAAACCTTGGACTCCTTGACGACTTTTTCGACCGACATGGCGATCGCTTCTCATGGGTTCGTCCTCAAGGAGGGTGTGTCGGATTCGTTCACTACAAGGCGCATCGCCCGATTGATGAGCTAGCAGAGGCTCTTGTACATAAGCAAGGCGTGCTTATTATGCCGTCCCGCATTTACGACTTTCCGGGTAACTACTTTCGCATTGGATTTGGACGAAAGAATATGCCGGAGGCGCTGGTGCGCTTTGAAGCATTCCTTGAGGAATGGGAGTAAGACTTATCTCAGATCTTGCACCTAGAAATTTGAATGTCAATTCCTTGACTAAGTACCAGTTCTCTCAAGCGCTCAATCTTTTGTAAATTCAGGTACAACCACGTAACCGTTCAGGGGGGCACCCTTGCTTTCAAGAGTAGGTTTTTTGGAATGTCGAAAATAGTTGAGAAAATTCTCAAGTGTTTAACGTCAGTTGGTCGTTTCAGGATTTTTAAATCGGCTCTTATCGTCAAAAAATGACCAAATACAAAATACCTACCTTTGTAAGCACCCTTGACGATACCCATTGCCTAATTAGTCGGTGAAATCTCTACGTGGATTGAGGAATCTTGACCAGAGCGATCGTGACTTTGGTGAATCTAGGAGGATTAAGAAATATTGACCAAAGTGATCGTTGACCTTGATGAACATAGGAGGATTAAGGAATATTGACCAAAGCGATCATTGACTTTGGTGAACCTACGGTGGATTTTAACCGTGAGCGTTGGTGCGCCTATGACGCACCAACGGGTAAGTGATTCGTAAAAGCTTGCAATACAAACATTTTTAGTTTTTAATTTTGAGTTCCGTGCAGAGGTACAAGTATAGTGCTGGTCATAAATGATTCCTGAACCTGGGCTCAACTTCGCAAGCAATAAATTAAGCAGCTCGAATGCAGCGTGATGATGAATCCGGAATCACTTCTGGAAGTAAACTTGGGGGTGCAGCACCAGAGCGAGCCGCTTTAACTGCTGTTGTTTTTTGCTTTGATGTCTGGTTTCCCTTGTTCTCCCTTCAAACGGTTGTTTTCATCCCGTAACTGCTGGTTTTCTTCCCTTAGTTCTTTTATTTGTGCAAGTTGTTGCTCTATGAGGTTGAGTAACATCTTTACTGTTCTACGCAATGATTCATCCGCAATCTCTTTGGGGTCGATGCTTTGCAGCAGTCCGGCTTTCAATTTCTCTGGAGATGTTTTTTGCGTCATGTCTCATATTCTACGACATGAGGTCTCCCAATGTACCTTCCTCTTTTTTCTCCTACCCCGATTTATTGAGCGGATACGATTTCCCATTATTCAACTAAAGATTGTCGAGTCATCGAGTCCCGACGATCTTGGATCAACAATACAGCAACGCCGCTTGTAACCACTGCAAAGGCTGACGGAATAAATGGTATCCATTGCCCTTGCGTGAAAAGTGCGATCGCGCACACTCCATATAAAATGACAACTGTCGCAAATATGGCGCATCCCTTCTCTGAGAGGGAACGAACGCGCCAAACAAACAGGCTTCCAACTACAGACCATCCGCATATCCAGAGAATATCGCCCCAGAAAGGCAAAACCCAAAGAATTGAACGGTTGTCTAAAACTGCACTCAGAATTTGGCTGACCATTTGCGCTTGTATAAATACTCCTGGCATTGCCTGGTAATTTTGCTGTGCAGCACTGTAGGGAGTTGACCACATATCGCTGATGGTGTTTGCGGTTACTCCAATCAGAACTACCCGCTCTTTAAATAAATTGGGATTAAGTTTACCACTTAATACATCTTCAAGGGAAACTTTTTGATAATTAGCATCACGGTAGTTGACAAGTATTTGAAATCCGCCCAATTTAACTCCTTCCTGGTAGCCACCACTACGACCAGGTTTTAAGCGTTTAAATACTTTAGAGCCAAACTGTACGTAATCTTCATTAAGGTTAGATTGAATATTTTCGGAAAATAAGTAACGAGCCGCTAATTGAAACGAGAGCGAATAAGGCGTTTCACATGGCGAAGAGGTATCTTGCGGCATCGCCAGAATTTGGCGACGGAATATCCCATCTGAATCTTTAATTGCATCAGAAAAACCCTGACGTTCTACAGGTACTTCTTTAGGAGGTTTAACACCTTGGGGGTCATATTCACTATCGCGGCTTTTACAAACGACAACAACATTATCTTTACTAAGTTCAGAAGAAAGTTGTATCGGCTTTAATTTATTTGGGGGATCAACAAAATCTCGATAAATATCCAATCCCAAGACTCGCGGTTGATACTTTTGTAATTTGTTCAGTAGTTTAGCCAGCGTACTATCCGAGATAGATTTCAGTCCCACAGTCGTCTCTTGTCGAGACTGAATGTCTTTTTCAGTAATTTCGACCACTATTACTCTTGAATCTGCGTCCTCCTGAGGTCGCTGTCGTAGCATTTGGTCGAAAGTTTGCAGTTCTATATTCTCAAAAACTCCCAAGTATCTCAAGCCTAATGTCGAAATAGCTACAATAATAGTACTAATTACTACAGTCAAAAGTTTAGATTTTGAAGTTGAACTTTTACCTTTTGTCGAAGCTGTACCCATCATAAATTTAGTATTATCAAAATTGTCACGCAGTTCTTGCCACGTAGTCGGAACAGTTGTCGGATTTTGACAGATGACTGGCAACCAACTAGCACAAGGAAAGTGGTTCTCTAACCCCTGAAGTCTTTCTCTTGCTTCTCGCATAGCTAAGTACAGTGTTTTGCCACCTGCAAAGGCAACTAGAAAATTTTTCAAAAATTCTTGTGCTACTAAATCTGGTACTGGTTCCCGCATGACAATCATCTGGGGAATGTTCAAATCAGCGAAATTTCGCGCCAAACCAATTCCATCGCAGGAGTTGAAAATTGCCAGTTTTAAACCGCGTGTAATTGCTGTCTTCAGTGCATTTTTCAACTGAGGAATTGTTAAACTTTCTGTCTGATTGATGTAAATTTCTCCGTTCTCCCCATCTGTCTGACTAGCACTGTGTCCTGCAAAAAATAGAATATCCCAATCCTGATTCCACAGTTGCTCGTCAAGTTCTTTCCGTGTTGGTTCTACAAGAAACATGGTTTGAGCATCTGTTAAACCTCGCAACAAAGAGCCGTCTTTATCAATATCAATACCAACTCTGTTGCCGAGAATTGCCAAAATCTTGACTTTACCTGTAGGAGATTTTTGCAATACCTGAGGAGATGCATACTCATGATTGCTCAAACCTAATTCAGCTTGAGGGTAATCCTCAAAAAAATTCCACAGATGCCAAGGCAACCGATGCAGTAGAACTATATTCGTTTCAATAATAACTCTAATTTCATCATCCCGATTGAGTAGAGTCCGCAACTGCCGCTCAATATTTTGAAATGACTCACATTTCAACCAAGCATTGATACTTATTTGTAGTTGTTGACAGACTTCATCAAAATCATTCACAGAAATATTAGTAATATCTTGTGAATGCACTTTTATACGTTGATGGCTACCCAAACGTTGATGAACAGCTTTGTAGAGTAACTGCCACCTTTGGTAGAGTTCGCTTAGTTCTGGTACTGCTGGTAGGCTTCCTGTTATTTTAAAAAGTTGATTATGATGCCAAAGTTGAGCCATGACAACAGGGAATCCTTTATTTAAATCTCCTCCCAACAAGCTGAAGACGACTAGCTTACTCATTTGTCCAACAGCTATTTGTCAACTATTAATATAGCACTCCGTGAAAGAGAGCGTGAAAATGCTTAAGTAGGTCGGCACAAAAAAATATAATTGGTTGTGGGGCCATCAATTGTCATTTCTCATTGCTCACTGGTTTCAAAGGTATTTACGAGTCGCAACGCCCGTTATATTTATTTCCACTCTCTTACTTATACGGAAGTTATTGCGGTAATTTTTATGACAATAGCCAATCACTAAATCACAAAATTTTCTGTCATTTGATAACTATCAAGAATGACTTGGATGCTGAAACCTTCTCCCACTTCACCTTCAAAGAGCTTCAATTGCACGTAGTTATCTTGAACTCTTGCTTGTACTTCCTGAATTAAGTCTTCTTTAGATGAAAGCAAAACTAGCTTGATATTGTTGGGTAGGTATTCGTCACCAACAGGATGTAGTTGTACGCGAATACTAACCTGTTGGTTAGCGAATGGGATCAATGCAACGAGGAGCATAACTTTTTGAGACTCGATTTCCGCTCCCAAATCAATCACTTTAGCTCGTTTTATACTGGCAGTACTTAAGGTAGCACTACTTCTAAAATTAAAAGCTAGACTGGTGGAAGTTGAGTTAAAAAATGTCTCTATTACTTGCCAAGAAGCGTCGTAAATGCCAGTAAGCCAATTACTGAGATTTACTTGCCCTTGAGAAGACAGCGATCGCTGCTGCCGCTGTTGATACAATCCTTGCCGCCACTGCTCTTTTTCTAGTAGCGATCCCCAAGTTTTAAATGGCACTTCAAGTCTGGGAAATATTACTGTCGAATGAGCTAAACGTTGCTGTAGATTTTCGGCTTGAGTCGTCGGTAATTCTGGTAGTGGAGATACAAAAGCTTTCACTTCCTCATCCACACAAAATTGGTAAGTTATCCAAAAAGCATTGAGATCTTTTGTTAAATGCCGCGCATCCAGACAATAAGTCCTATCCACTGAGTCGTAGTGTGCTAGCGATTTGAGTTCGGTATGGGTTGTGTAACCCCAAATCCGCACCCACTCGCCATCTGGTTTGACTTGCGCTGCTAAGTAATAATCTCCTGCCCAACTAGGAATATCTACCCATTCCTGAGGGACTTCTAATTCACTATCATCAATTGCCTCACTGGGGATCAACACAACTCGTCTATCACCAAGACAAATTGCAGTGCCATTGACAAATTCCCAAAAAGCAGGAATATCAGGGGAACTATACCAAACACTTGCCTCCGAAACATCTTCAGTTTTTACCCAATTCAAAAATGCATAGAGACAAATTTGATTGATGTATGCGCACCAACGACTACTATGAGTAGCATAAACCTGGCTTTGCTGCCAGAACTGTGACTGGATTTGTGGTGTTATTTCTAACACCCATTCTCTTGTATCTGTAAACGCGTAAGTCATTTTTACCACCTAGTGACAATTACGGATTCATGTCGAAATCTCCAAACTGATTTCTTAACCATTCTTCTAAAGCAATACTCATATCTTTAATTTGGTTGGGATTTACAGGAATATTCAAATCCCGGCTCCATTGGACTAATGCTGCAAGCATTGATTGTCTACCTTTAACCAGTTTGCGAGATATTGTCGGCTGACTCATCTGCAACTGCTGCATAATTTGCTGCTGAGTCAGTTCCTGTTGGTAGTAAAGCTTGAGTACTTCTTGGGATTGTCTATCCAGACTTTGTAAAGATTTTAACAATACAGCGAACATTTGAGATCTTTGGTTTTGTCGCTCTTGGAGGTTCTCTTCGGCGATCATATCAGCTAATGGTGAGTCAGAGTCTGGGTCTGGTAAATCTAGGGTTTGGTTAGTATCACCGTCTAACTGCAAAGCATTTAGAGATTTAACAGATGGAAACAGGTAACCACGCAGGTAGAGAACTGTCTGATTTAACCACTGTTTAATTGTCTGTACTTCGCATTGCTCAGTAGATTGAGTCAGTTGAGTTTGCCTTGAGTGGTTGTAAAGGTTGGCGATCGCAAACCACAGTTGAGGAGTTGGTTCCGGTAGTGCCTTTGTGCCTCCTGGTTGCTTCTGAACATACAATTCTTTGAAACAAGTCCAAGCTAAACGATATTGAGCGATCGCACTTTGTGATAATCCAGCGTTACTAAGAGCTTCTAGGAGCTGCTTTTTGCTCACTTTGCGTAACAATGCCCAATTGCTGCAAATGTCGGCTTCCTGGCGTTGACGTAAAATAATTCTTAACCGACTGGAAATTGCCATAAAGGCATAGGCTTTTAAGCTAGAGGATTTTCCTGGATCGAAGTCAATGAGGATTGCTTCGACTTCTGCATTTGCCATTTGGAAATAATCAGCCATACCATATTGACTGTTCGCAAATTTGGTAACTGTTTTTTGTGCACTCCAATAACATGCTTCTTGTAAATAAGCCAAAAGATGCATTTTGGCAAGATTACTGGATTGCGATCGCTCCTGCTTATACCAATATAGTGCCCAAAAGTTTTCTGCGTTAGCAACTTCTGGTGAGCGCTCCAAGCAATTTTGGATACTTCGACGCAGTTTGATATCAACCAACCATTTACTGAATCTGTCTCTTTCTAACTGAACGAATGTTGAAAACATCTCCGTAATTTCTCGGCGAGGACGCATAAGCAATTAAAAATTTAAATTGAGCCGAACTTAAGTAGGATTTAAACCTTGACAAAAATTATTAAATATGTTGTCTATACTCTCACCACTTCGGATAGTGGGGAGTGCCTTTTAAAACTAACTAAATTCTGTGAGGCACTGCCCACCATACACTTGAATCTGGTCTAATACAACCGTTTGGGTATGTTAAGTTGAGAACACAGACTTTGAAATCCGCACTTGTCTACCCATATTTAACGAATAGCTGCCGTGCCTATGCGTGAGTGCTGGTCAAACAGTGATAAGTAATGAGTTATGAGAAGGGAATCCCCATAAATAAATTTAGGAGCTTGAAACCCTTTTTGGCAGAGAAAAAATAAATTCTTTCCGTGACTCATAGCTGCTATCAAGCCTCTGCTTTTCTTCGGTCACCAAATCTATTGGAGACGAAACGAAGAGTCTTGAGAAGTTAATAATTGCCATTGCTCACAGAGAATGCATACTTACTCACAAGCAAATAGTTGAGCTACTTCCGGCTTGGTAACTTTACCCATTGCGTTACGTGGTAACTGATCAAGTATGAGAATCTTAGTTGGGATCTTATACACAGCTAATATATCTTTTGCCCAAGTTCTAAGTGCTGACAACGTCAAACTGACTCCTTCAATGAGTACCAATGCCGCACAAACACGTTGGCCCCACTCAGGATCTGCAACACCAACAACTGTACATTCCTGAATATCCACATGCATAAGCAGCACGGACTCAATTTCTAAAGCTGATACCACTGATGCTCTTCCACTTTTCAAGAACCTGGACGGGTAAAGCTGCCGAACCTGAAACCATCAAACGCAATTTGGCACAAGCATTTGACATGACATGTTGCAAATCACTTTCAGCAGCCTCCCAAGTTGTAATTAGCTTAGTATAGATTGTTGGTACCGCCATAAACAAACTCAACTCACTTTCGATTATGCGTGTCCAAACTACTTGTGCATCGAACTTAGTGAGCATCTCACACCTAGCACCAGCCCATAGAGCACAACTGAGCACATTAATAATCCCATGAATATGATGGAGCGGCAGGACATGCAGAATCTGATCTTCTGATGTCCATTCCCAGGCTGAAACTAAACTCGTGATTTGAGCTTGAATATTTTGATGGGTTGTCACTACACCTTTAGGTTTGCTCGTTGTACCACTTGTGTAAAGGATCATTGCAGGTCGATCAATGCTAACCACAGGTAGATTATCAACTCTTGCATCGAACATTTCTGTGGTCAGGATAAATCTTATATCCTTACTTTGGGCTACCGGACGTAGTATTGTCTCAAAATTCGGATGGGTGATGATGATCGTTGCTCCCGAATCTGCAATCACATATTCCAACTCTCTAAGTGGATGTGACACACACAGAGGAACTACTATGCCACCGGCACGCCAAACACCCCATTGGGTTGCCACATACTCAAATCCTGGAGGTATAAGAAAGGCAACTCGCTGCTGTTGTAAATCGTTTACATCGTCCAGTATGTAAGTGGCAACCTGACTAGAGGCATGGAGTAAATACTGATAAGTAAAAATGCCTTCAGTCGTAATGATAGCCGTTTTGTCTCCATATTCTCTTGCTCGGGCAAACAGTGGAATCTCCAAGGTAGTCCTCCAACAAAGAAACGGCACTTAGCAGCAATCTTAATCCGAACAGACTTTTTTGGAAAATTTTTTTGGTAGGAGAGCTTCTGACTTCCATGAACTGGTGTTCAAAACCGAAGAATGAAAGAAAATTTTCAAAGTGTGATCCGCGCCAGAGCGATGTTCAAGTAGTGCGAGCAAAAAAGTATCAGTAAATTAGGAAGCGGGTGAAGATTTTGAGGATTATCTCAAAACTCAACGATAAAATTAGATATGAATTGAAAGTCAAAAATTTTTGTGACAATGACTCATCAATATTCGGTTGAGCAATTACCAAAACAATTAGAGCGTATTATTCAGGAACTGGAGAAGGGCGGTTCTGCACAGATTACCCGTCAGGGAGAGCAGGTAGCGGTAATTCTCTGTGCGACTGAATATGATCGCCTACTGCATGAGAAGTTGGGTTTTGGAAAGGCGCTAGAACAATTCCGCCAAGAATACAACGTTGTAGAAGCTGATATCAATCAGTCGCGAGATTTTTCTAAATATTCGCGATAATTCGCCAGGAAGAGAGGGTCTTACTCCCCTTAAGTACTATTAGCACCTAATACTAACTTACCAAAATTCAGACAATAGACTATTACTATTAGGCGGAATTAAAAATGACTTCAGGAAAAATTAAATAAGCTTGGATTGTAGGCTTAAGAGCAATTCCGTAGACGCGCAGCGGTGAGACAGCGCTGTAGGAGGGTTAGCCCGACCTAGGCGACTGCGTTAGCGCAGCGTTAGCGAGTCCTCGAGCGTCATCCGAAGGGCTTCCCGCAGGGTATAGTAGCTTTATTTCCGCGCCTGGTGTACTAGTACAACAAGGCAAAAGTAAAAAGTAAAAAGTAAAAAGAAAGAACCTTATTTTGTAAGGGTTTTAACTATTTCAGATGGGTGGTTTATTTCCGCCGTACTGTACTAGTAAGTTCTTAATTTGCAATTCCTCAAACGCAAAATTCATATTTTAGAAATTCTTCTAAATATCATTTAAATGTTGCTGGTGTACTTCTGGTGAGTTTGAAACAACACTGCCTTTCACTTGAGGGAGTATAGACAAAGTCAATACGGTAGCTACAAAGAAGCTTGTAATGACAGGAATAATTTCAACGGCTCTTTTCATTTTCATTTCTTTAACCTCAATAATCAGTAATAATTAGTTATACAAAGCGTGTAAAGGGAATTCGCAATTTATTTGTCCATAGAGAGAAAATATATCTTCAATAGACGAATCGAACGTTGAAACACCCTGTCTCCAGGCTCATTGTTAGGAGATCAACTTACGCATGCGCGATGCCGTTGGCGTTCGCGCAGCGTGTCGCAGACAAGCCTCTCGTTCGCGCAGCTTCTCCGACAGGAGAAGAGAAGGCAACGGCTTAAGCCGTATCGCATCTCCCCACAAATTAACCGTTTCCACAATTAAGACTGCCCTACTTGTCAAACGGTTCAATCGAATTGCTAAATTTTTTAGGCAGGAGTAGGGGCAGGTTTTGCCGATTAACTTATCGGCTTTAAAATCAATCTGTAAAACCTGCCCCTACAGGAGTCACTCTACTTGTTAAAGTGCTTTTCTTTACGTTATAATCTTTACCGAACATTTTGTCTTGTCAGAAACGTTACGCGAATGGCAAACGTGAAATCGCTTCTCTATCCCTATAAATTAGAGTTCGTGATCGCCGCAAACGCTCCCTACGGCAGTATTGACATTTGTCAGTGCTGAAAAGTATAATATTTTTATTATACTTTTAATACCTCAGTATTGTATCGTAATTTTTTTCAAAAATCAAATAGGAGATCTATATATAACTCCCTAATACCGTCTGCTGTCTCCTCAATTGATAAGCAAGTGCCACCCATTCGTGCGCTCGCTCGCAATCGATGGCTTCAAATCCGACTGCTCTGAGGGCTGTGTCTACTGCATCCTCATAATCAGCGGTAAAACCTGCTAAAATCAGAAGTCCACCAGATGTATCATCATGACATAGAGCTTGGCGAAAGTCAGAGGCGAGGGCAATATGTACTCGTGCTAGGATATTGCAAACAATGAGGTCAAATCTCTTTGTCGCGTCGATGCTGGGTACATTGTCGATATCCATATTCATCCAATGCCCCAGGTTACTGCCATGCCCCAGGCTTCCTTTCATCACAGTTACCTGTTCGGTTACCCCATTACGATGTACTGCATCCTGTGTTGAAACTACGGCAACGCTGTCGTTATCTACCGCTAAAACGGATGCCCCAAGCTTCGCCATTGCAATACTCAGAATCCCCGAACCCGATCCGAGATCGAGAACGTTCATTGCAGGAACAACATAGCGTTCGAGCAATTTGAGGCAAAGAATTGTTGCTGGATGCAAACCACTGCCAAAGGCAAGAGTTGTCTTGAGTCTGATAACGACATCATCATCTGCCTCAGATTCATAGGGTAGCTCGTTCGTTAGCACCACAAACCGTTTACCAATTCGATGAACTAAGGGGTTTTTTCCTCCCACTTGTGTAGTCTCATCAACTACAGCCATCACAGGAGCATCGCATAATCCTGTACGTTGTAAAGGCGAGAGCAAATTCACAATTTTGTCTATGTGTGCATTTGTGTAAACATCCTGGGCTAGATACAAACTCATAGTGAACGCCCATTGCGGTTGTTCTAAATCTTGAGCTACCGATGTGCTTGAATCAGAACCAGTATATTTCGCGATGTGAACATCACCCGTGTAATTAATTTCATTGAGTAGAGAACATACCCAATCAACCGCTTCGACTGTTGTATTAAGGCTCAATTCCATCCACACCATCTTTTATTCCTTCTGCACAGCTTTTAGAGCAATCTTACTTGCTCCCGCGATCGCTCATATCATGTCCAGCCAGTTTTGAAAAGCGCAAACGTTGCCAAGCATAGCGAATATGTTAATTTTTGTCAAAGTATTGCTATTTTCTGATAGAACCGCATACCTTTAAAGTCTTATGAGCTTCAGGATGAGTGACAAAATAATCTTGGAGCCATTGACATCCTTGCGTTAATAAGTCATTTAGATTCAAACTCCATAAAATCACTCTCCCATCCTTACTCGCAGAAGCAAGAATACCATCGGGGCTGAAACTTAAGTTTGTAATTGCATCACCATGTCCATTAAGAGTTGTTATCGGAGTTCCATCTGGTTTCCAAAGTTTGATAGTTCCGTCATCACTACCAGAAGCAATAATTTTGCTGTTGGGGGTAAAACTGATACTATTAATACCCTTTTTATGACCAGTAAGGGTAGCAAGTAGAGTTCCATCCGGTTTCCAAAGTTTGATAGTTCCGTCATCACTACCAGAAGCAATAATTTTGCTGTTGGGGGTAAAACTGATACTATTAATACCCTTTTTATGACCAGTAAGGGTAGCAAGTAGAGTTCCATCCGGTTTCCAAAGTTTGATAGTTCCGTCATCACTACCAGAAGCAATAATTTCGTATCGGCTCAATAAGTCGGGGTAGTGGTAACGCTCTCGCGGGGGAGCGCCCTTGAAAATACCCGAAGATAAATTAATCGGTAAAGCCCAGATATGAAATGAAAATCGACCGATGTCGGTTGAGGAATATCCACGCAGTGCGATCGTTAACCAATGTCAATCCATGTAGGTTGAGGAATATCTACGCAGTGCGATCGTTAACCAATGTCAATCCATGTAGGTTGAGGAATATCTACGCAGTGCGATCGTTAACCAATGTCAATCCATGTAGGTTGAGGGTATCGGCTCAATAAATTGGGGTAGCAGAGAAAAATTAAAAGGTTCGCAAGATACAAAAACGTCATAAAATCTAACACATGACGCAAAAACTTCTTGAGTGTGAAAAGTCAGTAGAAGAATTGCTGCAAGCCATCGAGCCTTCAGGTATTGCAGACGAATCAATGCGTCGCACCGTAGAGATATTATTGAACCTGGTAGAGGAATTAAATTCAAAAATCAAAGGGCTTGAGTCAGAAAATCAAAGATTACGGGATGAAAACAACCGCCTGAAGGGAGAACTTGGTCAGCCAAACATAAAAGCCAAAAACTTGAAAGGCTCAGACGACAACCACTCATCAGAGAAAGAACGACAAACTTCAAAAAAGCACACCAAGAGGAGCAAAAATCAAAGCATCAAAATAGACCGAGAAGAAGTAATCGAGTATCCCTTAGAATTGCTGCCAGCAGATGCACAATTTAAGGGCTATGAAGAAGTAATAGTTCAAGACATCATACTGACAACCGACAACGTACTATTCCGGAAAAAGAAATACTACTCGCCATCAGAGGGAAAAACCTATTTGGCAGAACTACCCCGTGGTTACGAAGGAGAATTTGGTCCGGGAATAAAAACCTTGGTGATCAGCTTGTACTATGGAGGCAACATGACCCAAGGTAAGTTATTAGAGTTTTTAGAGGATATTGGGATCTCAATGTCGGCGGGTTATTTGTCTAATCTGTTGATCAAAAACCACAAAAATTTTGAAAGTGAGAAAAGTGAAATCTACGAATCAGGTCTAGCTAGCAGTCCCTGGCAGCACTTTGACCAGACGAGTGCCCGTGTTGGTGGTGTCAACTACACCACCAATGTAGTGTGTAACCCTTTATATACAGTCTACTTCACGACTCCTAACAAAGACAGACTCAGCGTACTTAAAGGATTGCAAAATGGACAAGAACTTAAGTTTATCCTCAATCGGCTCACCTTCTCACTGCTCGATACCTTCCAACTACCAACTAAATGGAAGAATTTTCTTAAACTCTTGCCCCAAGAAACTGTGTAGAATTCTACACAGTTGAATACCCTATTCGATAATTATCTGCCCAAGCTGGGTTCTCAACAACGTACCCGTGTATTGGAAGCAGCAGCGAGACGCTCGAGTACTCGCTAACGCTACGCTATCGCTTTTTATCATCAGCAAACAGATTGGCCAGTAGTGCATACTCTTATAACTGTACGTTCGCTCATTTTGTCAGGGTGAGAGGAATTAATGCCGGACAGGGTAAGGAAACAATAGGATTGTGGATCTTCAGAAAGTAATAGCCGTGTAATACTTGGAAAAAGCGTTGGGAGACTACTTGTGTGTTACCTGGAATAAGGAAAGCAGGTGTTTCCATGTATTATATGGGTGTACTTCCTCATAAATATGCCTTTATGTAGTTTTTGTGTATACATTATAAACTTCACCAATTGAGAGTTAAGCTTACGATGTAATACATGGGGGAAGAGTAATGTGGAAGCGGGACATTCAAGGGAAGTTCGCGTTCAAGAACGATGACTATCGTCAAGTGCGCTCAGTCAGATTAACTGATGAAACCTGAAAAACGTTGGGGATCGCAGCGGAATGCTTAGGTATGAGTAGAGCTGATTATTTGGAACAGGTGATTAGAGGCAGTGCTAGCCCAAGTATTACACGGAAGAGTGACGGGATTTCTCCAGATAATATTTGGACTGTTGACAGTACTCATCCTTTGACCAGACAACAGAAGGAGTCGGTGCATCAAGCCTGCTACTACTCGGAAGTTAGGAATTAGCTTTTTTGAGTATGTGCGATCTGCGGATTTCTGAGACTGGAATCATCCCCTCTCTTGCGACTATTATTCGCCAGAAATCTTCTCTTAATCCCCTTGGTTGGTCGTGGTAATCAGAAGAATTGCCTACCCCGAAGTATTGAGGGGATACCCAAAATATTTCTCCTAATTGTTCAAGTTATTTTTACACAATTCCTTGTTTTCTAGGGCGCTCATCCCTTCTGAACAGTTACCTAAATTATCCGATTAAATCGCTTGAAAACCTCATTCTTTCGTTACCACCCTGAACGGTTACTATTCGACTGCTCCCCAATCACCCCATTGAGTGCTTGTTGAGCAGCTAAAATTATAGCTTCAAGATGGGACTCGCTCAATCCATTCTTAGCAGAATTTATAATAACCAAAGCCAGTTGCTCTGGTGTCAGTTTTTTAATCCCAATCTCTATTTCTATAATAGTTAAATCTGGTGTTTTTTGAGAGAAGGTAGCTTGATTTACTATGCTGGCTGATGTCAGTGTAGTGTCGTCAAGCTGCTCTCTATTTCTCTCTACAGGTGGTACAAAATGTTTATCTTTAGAGGCTGAAAAAGATACCAAATCTTGGGATGAACGCAAATGTGTTTCTGTCTCTACTTCTTTTGTAGTAAGTTTAAGAAGTTCGTCAGGTTTTCCCAAAGTTTTATCTTGCTCTAGCTCTATGAATTTCTTTGACTCCAACTCAAAAGTTACTAGAGGGACATCAACGTTCACTGGTAAAGCATTTTTTTGCTTGACAGCTTTCTGATGCTTGCAGATAATTGCTTTAGCCTTGGTATAGGTGATGTTTTCGCCCAGACTTGCGCGTTGGAGCGCTTCTGCCCTAGCGTCTTTAAGGGTAGAGGGAGAGGCTAGAAGATAAAGGGCGGAGGCGGCGATGTCCAAACGTGTCAAATCAGTACATTTGAAGTTTTCTGCTACGTGTATAAATCTGTTGGCAGTTTGAACACTCCAGTCAAACTCAGCCTTTAACCAACTTCTGAAATTCCCATGTCCTAATTGATATTTTACATCAATCAACTTTTGCCCCATTTCGATAATCTCCTGGGTTGTACGACGCATCAAGTTTTTAATTTCGCTTGTGCGTTGTTGAACAATCACTCGGGTTTCAATGTCCAGATTTTCATAGTCAAATTCTAGAACTGGCTGAGTTGATACATGTTCTGGGAAGATAGATTGTGATTTACTTGAAACCATGCAACATTAACTCCATTTTAAGAGTATCAATAGCAGTTTGGGCAGCAGTAACGAAATACAGTATTACTCCCTTCCCAGTGTCAGGGTAAGCGCATCTCAAACCCTATTGACACGGTAGTTTTGGGATTCATCTAAAACACAAATTAAGTTCAAAATTACCTCACTGAGTTCAGGGCAGTATTGACATTTGCACCTTTATGTATAACAAAAACATAAAAAGCTATTTGACTCATGTTTTTCAATCATTTACGACAATTCGTCCTATTTTGAATGAAAAATCGATATTCAGATAGAGTTTTAAGCTTTTTGTCTGTATCGAGAGCTACAAAATTAGATCGCTTACCCTGTTCCCAGTGTAAGGTTACCTATCTCCTTTATTTTCTTTCTTGCCTTCCTTGACTCAGGAGCGGTTTTTCATAACGGTAATCTTCTGGTGGGAAATAAGTCGCTTTCTGTACTTGTACATAGACCGAATATACATAATTACTAAATGCTTAATCTACTAAACCCATAGTTACAGATAACTTAAAGCAACAGAAATATGTTTTTCATGATAAATAATCTGTTACTTTGTAACTCTAATCTTCTTTTTTGTTCTTTCCAAGAATAACATAATAAGCTTTTCAAAAAATATGCATTCATATTTCTTCGTTTGTATAGTCATTAAAATACTTAATCGGCATTTTTAAAATTTTACTTGAGTATAAAAAGTGCTGAACAAGCTATATTATAGAAATTACATACAATAGCAATTTCAGTTAAAAGTAGATATTTAATAGCTTATTTACCCAAATTTTAAAAAAAACAGCCAAAATTAAGTACAAAATATAATTAATAAGTATTTTATGTTACATAATAAAGTAAATGGTATTGTTTTTTACCAATTTTTCCCTACGTTATAAATAGACAATTGGCTAAAATAGTAAGTATTTTTTTGTTTATTTGTAACCATGAAATACATATTAATACGTATTTCTGGGAAATTAATGTTTTGTGTTTTTAGTGGGATCGTTTGAAGCAATAGATGATTTCTGACTCTATCAAAAAGTATACATTCATATAAAACCCCTGTTTAGTAAATGCATCAACGCTATGAGCAGCTACTTGATGGCTCTAATATAATATTAGAATAATTAATATAAAATAAATTCACAAAAGTTTATTTTTTTAATACAACAGAAATTATGATAGATCAATTAACATGTATGAAAGAAATTGGGTATCGGGCGACGGTCTTTTCCTTAAAGAGTGTTGTTGGCTTTCAGCGAGAATATACAAGAGGTTCAAATATCGCCGATTAAATCGTGATTTTTCGCGCCATCTTAGATTTATGCAAGTAGCAACTCAAATTAAATGTACCAATTTGGTACATTTAAAGTAAGGATTCAGGTCTGGGGGGGTAGTACGGGGATAATAGGGAAGCCAATCAAAATCGAAACACAGCAAGTAGCGCAGTTAGTAGAGCCCCCAATAGAAATAGTTGAGTATCATCGCCACACGTATGTATGCAGCAGTTGTAAGAATTTACAAGCCGCAGATTGGATCTGCTCCTTCCTTACTTCCTGAAGTTGCGATGACTACTACTTCTTCTGATTACGACCTACCGATTGCTGCTTAACATCGATTTCTCATAAGTCTCAAGGTTTCGATGGCTTTGATGCCAGATTTTGCCTAGGCTTTGTTTTGACAAGTCCTCACTCGCATTGCTCTTCTGGCTCTTCCGGCTCTTGGCACGCTTGATTTGATTTTATGGTAAGGATTCTGCCCACCCACGCGCACCCTAACTTGTTACGTTGCTTGACACCAGAGTGAAGTTTTTTCCCAATCTTCTTGGGGGATGTGTTCAAGGTTGGCTGGGCGCTGTTTTTCCATGTCTATTAGCGCTCCAAGTGCTGGTTGCTATTTTTCGCGGAAAGCATCGGAACAAGCATCGCATGAACACTATACCCATTCCTCGCTCATCAATCTCGTTTAAAATCCATCTGTTAGTCGTTCAAAAAGTGCGATCTCACAAATACCCCCCTGAACGGTTACGTAGCAACAGTGGGTGAAGCACCGAATAATGTCTTTATTAGTCACTGTTGCTAGGGCATCTGTAATAGCTCGATCTAATTCTTCATAGTTCTGGCGGCAAGCGATCGTAAACACTCTTTTACCTTAGACCAACATGCCAGTAAATAAATATCCAGCCGCAATACTGCTCGGTTAAGGAAATAAAGTAGCCTCAAACCATTGAAATATCGTTGTCTAGGATGACCAAAAAGTGCTTAACCGAGCAGTATTGTATCCAGCCGTATGTCTGAATATTGCGCGAAGCTCTCCGGGGAGAGAGTACTCTCTCCCCGAGACTTCGCGACTACGACGCTTAGATCTAGTTTGACGCCTGGATATTTATTTTTATAGATCTCCCTTACCTTATCAATGCGTAAGTTTTATATATGATCACTCAAGTTTCAGAAAAAAAGATGCACTCAGTCAGGTGGCTACTTGCAGTCGGCTGGCTAACATTAATATTGTCCTTATTTTACGATCCAATTTCACCTTGGTTGACAAATCCCAGTCATCTCATCAGTCCATTTCATCTTCATCCGGAGAAATACCTTGACCCCATGAGTTGTGTCAAAGTACAGGGAATATGTCTACCACAACAGCCTTATGCTCTGGGGGCACGCATCTTCTGGGCAATGATTGTACCCATCAGTATCATGATTTTGCTGGTATTTGGTCATGAATTGTGGCGGCGGATTTGTCCATTGTATTTTTTCTCCCAAATTCCGCGAGCATTGGGAATCCAACGCCAGCGCAAAATTGTGAACCCAAACACAGGTAACGTCCGTTACGAATTGGCAAGCGTTGAGAAAAAATCTTGGCTGGGACGCAATTACTTATACCTGCAATTCTCTTTGCTCTATCTGGGCTTAAATATCCGAATCCTGTTTGTGAATAGCGATCGCCTAGCATTGGGACTTTTCCTGCTATTGACGATCGCGTCCGCCATAACAGTGGGTTTTTTGTTTAAGGGGAGAAGCTGGTGTCAGTACTTTTGCCCAATGGCACCTGTACAAATATTGTACACAGGTCCACGAGGCTTACTCGGAAGTGATGCTCACCTGAAATCACCACAGAGCATCACCCAGTCTACCTGTAGGACAGTTGATAGTTCAGGCATTCAAAAGAGTGCTTGTGTCAGTTGTCAATCTCCTTGTATCGACATTGACGCAGAGCGCTCTTACTGGGAGGGAATAACCAGAGCGGACCAAAAGTTAGTTTTCTACGGTTACTTTGGTCTGATGCTAGGATTCTATTTCTACTACTACTTGTACTCTGGCAACTGGGAATACTATTTCTCTGGGGCATGGACTCATGAATCCGGACAGTTACACACACTCTTCAATCCTGGATTTTACATCTTTGCTCGCACAATTCCCATCCCCAAGTTAGTTGCAGCTCCTGTGACTCTCGCTGTTTTTACTGCCACTAGCTATTTTGGTTTTGAGCTACTAGAAAAAGCTTATAAAGCTTATCTGCAACGCCGAAACAAATACATCAACTCAGAACAGGTTCTGCACGTCTTATTTGTTTCATGTACCTTTATATCTTTTAACGTCTTTTTTTTGTTTGGGGGTCGCCCCAATATCAACTTACTGCCAAACTGGGTGATCCTAATCTTCAATGCGTTGGTGACGATATTCAGTAGCACGTGGCTGTATCGCAGTCTAGGGCGAAGCAAAGAGCGTTATTTCCGCGAAAGTTTGGTAAGTAGTTTACGTCGGCAGTTGAACAAGCTAGCACTAGACTGGTCAAAGTTGTTAGAAGGACGCTCACTGCAAGACCTGCTACCAGATGAAGTGTATATTCTGGGAAAGGTACTGCCTAATTTTCATGTTAGAGATAGAGTGCGAGTTTATAAAGGGGTTTTACAGGAAGCTTTAGAAAAGGGAAATATCCGTTCTACAGAGAGTTTATTGATTCTCAGAGATATGCGTCAGCAATTAAAAGTCACCGATGAAGAGCATGATTCTGTCTTCAGGGAACTTGGAGTGGAAGATACCAGCCTGCTCAATGCGCGTCTTCAATTCAGTCGTGAAAACAAATTGCGGCTTGAAGGCTATCGACGTGCTATAGAGTTGCTGCTGCTAAAATCGATAGAAAATGGTATACCCCGGACAGAGATCCTCAATATCAAGCAAAAGCAAATTCTGACATTGAGACAGGAATACGCCATTACCACAGACGAACAGCGGCAACTCTTAACGGACATGTTTCATCAAGACGCTTCAGTGTACAAAACAGCCTTCATCCTTTTGACTCAGTTGCATTCCTTGGCTGTAGGCGAGCGAATGCTTTATGACTTGATGTCCAAAGAGCAAGCATCTGTTTATCTTTTGCTGCGACTCGCTGTGCAGCAGAAGGAAAAACTCATAACGACCCAGTTACTGGGTATCCTCGAAATGTTGGGAGAGTCTCCTGACGCTTTCAAGATTGCTGGTTCAATTGGCTCTCTTGTCCCAAATGTGATCGCAGAAATTCTGCACTTGGAGGGCTCTAGATGGCGAGAGTGTTTAGCTCCTACAATCATCACTTCATTACAACAAACACAAGATAAGCATACTCAGCCTGTGCCATTATCAACACAGCTTGGGTATGCTACTAAGACTAGTGAGGCTTTTATCAATCTCCTACTCCTCCTCTTACAAGACAATGATCCCGTCGTGCAAGCTGCCAGTCTTCATACCCTGCACTACTTTAATCCAATAATAGGCTTCCAGCAAGCGAGTCAAGTAGTGGATGTTAAACCAAATAAAAATTGGCTCTTACACAAAACAGCCCAACGAATTGTCGGTCTTCTTCAGCATCAAAATCAGCCTGTTTATGTACCGACTCTGATTGCTCAAGTCAAAGCAATGAAATCTATACAACGGCTGGTTTTTCAACAGTTCACAATTCGAGTCGGACGAGGAGACGAGAACGATATCGTCATTTTGGATGACCGCATTCATCAGCAGCACGCCATTTTCTATGCGGATGACAAAGGAGTTATTGTTCAAGATTTAGGAAGCACTCAAGGTTTACGCATTGGTCGGGATTATATTCATAACCAGCACAAGCAACTGAAACCCGTAGATCTTATTCGCTTTAGCAGTGGAGATGATTTACTCATTCTTGTGCAGTGGAAAATGCAACCCTTACACACGGATCAGATCTTGGATCCTTTAAGAAACCTCGAAGCTGATGTCATACAAATACTTCTTGCATAATCTATGGTGTTGCAAAAAAATTTGAGTTTTTTTCTACGCTGTAGCGCTTGAACTTTTGTCATTCTCGAACGGTTAGTTAATCCAGGAAGGGATTTGGCTCGTTCAACATTGAGAAGTTATGAGGCAATGAACATGATTCGTAAAAGACAAATTCAAAGCGTTACCAAAGGAAACATCAAAGCTCAAGCAGAGATCATGACTCAAACTTTTTGTATTGCCACATAATGAGTTGGAATTGAGCGAGTTCTTTTGTGAGAAAATTGTTTGTGTCACACAAACTTATCGAGTAAGTCATTCGTTATTGATGATTTTTACTTATAATATAAAAATTAAAGAAGGAACTAAAGTACTATTATTTATAGTCCAATACAGTTCAGATAAGTCTTTCTTTCTCCGTCTGCTTCCCCAGATCACCCCTGCATACCTGAACAGATAAGTTTCGCGATTCTGACCCAAAAGTCTCAACTCATGCTTCAATTAGCTTATTATCCGCTAGATCACAGCAAGTAAAATCCTGTGGAGTGTGCTTTTAGCTGGTTAGAACAACATTTGAGTGGTAGCTTACTTGATAGCGTTGAAACCGTTTTGCACTTTGCCAAAACCCTAACTTTCAAGAGGAATCATCCTGTTATGACTTTAGTAGAGAAGGTTTACAAAACGGGGGTTAAACTGACCAAACAGGCAATGGTAGAGGTTAAAAGACAGCTTCAGTGTCAAGAAGTGCTTTGTGAAAATCTTTGGGAAGTCGGCTTAGCCATTGGATCAATTTTTTTGTGGAATACTCTTACGAGTTTGGTTCAAATTAGGATTCGTTATGTGTTTTCTTTGAGATAAGCCTTGACGATGGCGATTTGCTGCAGAATCAACTATGCTCGTATGTTGCTAAAAGCCAATAGAGGTGTTCTAAATGTACTGATATACTACCAGTTTGCCAATCTAACAAAGCAGTCTCCAAGCTGCAAGGGAGAGTTGGCGCTTTAAAGCTAAAGATGAACGGGTCAGTTTACATCCTGTTATCTAACAAATGCAAACTTGCCTTGGCAAACTACTATAATTTTCAAAATTATGACAATAACAACAAACTACAATCCTTGGATACAAAGTCTCACGTATAATCCAGAAGCAAGTCTACGTTTGTTCTGCTTTCCGCATGCAGGCGGTAAAGCTATAGATTTCCGCATGTGGTCGGATGAACTACTGAAAACAGTAGAGCTTTGTCCTGTCGAGCTTCCTGGTCATGGAAGTCGCTTAAAAGAACCTTTATTTACTAGACTAGAACCTCTTCTTAAGGCGATCGCGCAAGGTCTTCTTTTATACTTGGATAAACCTTTCGCCTTCTTTGGACACAGTATGGGTGCGCTCATCAGCTTTGAGCTTGCTCGTCTACTTCGCAAGGAGTACGGTTTAGAACCAGTTCATCTTTTTGTATCTGGTCGTCGTGCTCCTCAAATCTCAAATCCATCTCCTCCCATCCACGCTTTGTCGAAATCAGCTTTTGTAGAAGAAGTATATCGTCTCAACGGTCTTCCCCAAGTAGTGCTAGACAACACTGAACTGATGCAACTATTTCTCCCCATTCTACAGGCAGACTTTGCCCTTAGTGAAACTTACATTTACTCTCCTGAGCCTCAACTTAACTGTCCCATCACTGTATTGGGTGGCTTACAAGACCCAGTAGCTAAATTTGAAGACCTGGCAGCATGGCAAGAGCAGACTACAGCTTCCTATCAATTGCAGATGTTTCCTGGAAATCATTTCTTTTTACATTCAGCCCAGACACTCTTTCTTCAGTTTTTAAAAGATGTATTGGCTAATATGTTTTAATGATAAATATGTAAATTGTGTTGCTGACAATTGATAGTCTAATACAAAATTAAAAACTCAGAGTAAGCACATCTAAATTTGAGTGTGAAAAGATCCAACTAGTAGACTAATGAGAAGAGCAAGCAACATTAGATAATTTTTTGGTGTTAACAACTCAGTCATCAATCAGAATAACTTCAATGACTATTATTTCTAAAATTCGTAAGGCTAGTAGCCAACTCCGCAGAATCTGCTTTGCCATCACTGGTTTCGTTACCGTTCTGCTTCTCGCTTTCTTAATTCAAGGTGTCAACGCTCAGCAGCGTCTTTCGATTGATGTCGTTTACACACAAAGCAATATTCCAACTGAAAACGGAAACTCTGTTCTTGGCTTCCAACGCGATGCTTTTGGAACGCTAACACCATTACCTACTTCTCCTTTTCCCACTCAAGGCACAGGAATTGCCAATGTTCCCGTTGTAGTGAGTCCTCTCGTCCCTACAACTTTTCTGTCCGATCAAGAAGTGATCGTCAACCCAGAACATACGCGGCTTTTTGCTGTCAATTCGGGATCGAGCACGATCGCTGTCTTTGATATCAAAAAAGATGGCAGTCTTTTTCCTGTAAAAGGCTCTCCATTCCCATCCGGCGGGGTGGAACCGGTCAGCCTAGGTCTGGCAGACAATTTTCTTTACGTGGTTAATCAGAACTTAGACCCTGAGAACCCTACTCAGGAAGCAAGCGGTTTTCTACCAAATTATAGTGCCTTCCGCGTTACTGAGAAGGGCAGACTAATTCCCCTTAGTGATTCTACTATCTCAGTTCCCAAGGGTTCCGTACCAACTCAAGCACTTATCTCTCCAAACAAACGTCTACTATTTGGGGCAGATGTTGGAAGCGGTTTACTCCGCTCGTATCAAATTCTCCCAAACGGTCGCCTGCTTTCAAGCCCGAATTCACCACAACTGCTGCCTGCATCAGAGTTACTTCCAGATGGCACACCAACTGTCCCAATTGGACTCCAAGCTCATCCTTATAAACCTATCTTGTATGTTGGCTTATTGAACAACAATAAATTGGCAGTCTACTCCTATAATAAAGTGACTGCAGAGCTAACTTTCTTAAAGACTGTACCGAATTCAGGTATTAAAATCTGCTGGATTATTACTAACCGAGCTGGAACCCGTCTCTACACAACTAACCCTGGTGACTCCAGTGTTAGTGTCTATGATATTGCACAAGACCCGACTACACCGATAGAAATTCAGAAGGTAACACTCAAAGGTACTGGTAGTAGTGCTCAACTTGCTTTAGACTCGACAGAATCATTTCTGCATGTGGTCTCTCAACCGATCACAGCCTATACAACTGAGGGCAATGGATTATACGTACTGAAAGTTAACCCAAAAGACGGTACTTTAAATCAGGTACCCTCCTCACCCTTCCCAGTCTTATCTGCTGATAATAGCTTCCCACAAGGAATTTTCGCTAATTAGAAAACAGGATAAAAAAGGATCGTGCGCTAATGAAAATCGGTGTCATTCCTGAGAATGTATTTGAGTGGCTTGCACTAGCACTAGGATATGTGCCAACACCTCTTATTGAGATTGGTGGCGGTATTATATTTATTCGAGCACTCATGGTAGCGACAAAACTGAATTTGTTTGAAGCTCTTGCTTCAGAATCACTCTCTACGCAAGAAGTTGCCGCTCGTTGTGCGACTGATCCTGAGGCAACACAAAAGCTTCTAAATGCCCTTGTAACTATGGGTTACCTTTGCAAAAACAGAGAACTTTATGCTCTCACCCCATTTGCTCGAAAATGGTTGCTCAAAGAAGCTCCACATTCACTCCATGACTTCGTAGTTTACGAATTTGTAGATTGGGAGTGGGTAACACATATGGAAGACTTTATCCGAACCGGAAAGCCTGTATTAATGCATGAGCAAATGTCTTCTGATGACTGGAAATTTTACCAATACGGAATGCGATCAATTGCAAATTTAGTTGCTCCTAAAGTTGCAAAACGTATACCCATGCCGAGAGGCGCACGTAACATGCTTGATATTGGCGGTTCTCATGGCTGCTATTCCGTTGAGATTTGCCGTCATTATCAAAACCTGAACGCTGTTATCTTAGATCTTCCTGAAGCAGTAGAATTTGCAGCACCTCTCCTTGTAAAAGCGGGAATGGGCGACCGTGTGAGACATAAAGCTGGAAATGTACTCACAGACGATCTTGGAACTGACGTTTACGATTTAATATTGATTTCAAATCTAGTTCATCATTTTGATGAAGCAACAAACCGTAAACTAGTTGAACGTACTGCACAAGCTCTCAAACCAGGTGGTTATCTTGTCGTTCAAGAGTATGTGATGACAAATCCTTATTCATTGAATAAGAGCGGACAAGCCCTTGTTGGACTCTGGAATTTATTTTATGCACTCACTAGTAACTCTAGCATTTGGAATTTTCCAGAAATAGCAAGCTGGCAACAGGAAGCTGGGTTAATTACTAAAAAACCCATTTCACTTTTACACAATTGTATGCAACAAAGTGCTATGAAGCCTTCCAAGTGATTAAAGAAAGGCAGCTATGCTGCTATGCTGAAAGACTCCTGCCCTACGACGTGAGAATTCGAGCAAGGAGGCTTTGACCTAGTAGCTCAATCTACGTTTCTAAAAGGTAGATACGTTCGTAAGGAAGGAGCTTTATCTCTGCTTTTTGTAATAAAGAAGGATAAACATGAGTTGGAATTTACCTGGTGCCCCCTGGCTGGTTGGTCACAAATTTATGCTCTCTGTTAATAAACCTAAAAAATTTACAATTGGTGGGCAGGATTATGTGCTGTGGAAGAACAAAAAAGGAGAAGTGTCCGCCTTAGAAAATATTTGTCCTCATCAAGGCGCAAAGCTTTCCGAAGGTTGGATTTGCCATAAGACAAATACTCTTGCTTGTCCCTATCATGCGTTAGAGTTTGATTCAGAAGGAAGAGCAAGGTTGCCAAAAGAGAAAATATCCAAACCAATTGCTAAACCTTTAAAACTCCATTTTCAAGGTGATTGGATTTGGACTTATGTCAATAAAGAGCCCAAAATACCGTTACCAGATATTTTAGAGAAACTGGAAGAAGAGTTTCGCTTTGCTGGTATTAGTGGAGATGTAACAATTAATGCACCTTTTCTTGATGTGCTAGAAATTAATAACGATTACAATCATGCTAAAGGAGCTCACCGGAAACTCTTTAAAATCAAAGATGTTGAAATAAAAGATATTTATGAGGTAGATAAATACACTACAAAAATTGATTTTAATCAAATCCGAGAAGACAACATGCTTCAAGACTACTTAAAAAATCCTATACTGCTGACTTATCCTAAAACAGTCAAAGCCTCCCTTGAACACTATTTTCCATGCCTAGCAATATTCTATGCTGATACTCCGTTAGGTAAAGTATGCGATGTGTTCGCAATATATCCAGAAACAGAGAATACAACTCATATATTTATAGCGGTTTTTGGGAATTATCGGGGAATTTTTAACTTCATTACTGATAGACAATTGTTAAAGGCAATTAATAAACTGAATGAACAAGATGTTGAAATTCTAGAAAATCTCTATCCCCGATTTGAACCAAAGATTAGACTTCCCAATGAAGAACCTTTAAATTGGGCACGTAAACTTTATCAAACTTGGTCTGCTTAAAGGCAATACAATTCAGTTACCGAAGAAAGGCAGAGGGCAGAGGGCAGCTATGAGTCACGGGAAGAGATCGCTCGGATTTGCCCTTCGGCCACAGGGTAATCGCGCCCCTAAATTTATTTATGAATAAAGTTGGAAATATGTATTTCGCTCTGGCGTAGCGATCAGCGAATACTGCGTCCTTATTAAATAGAACGCACCTGAATTTATGGGGATTCCTTCGCATAGCAGCATAGCTCCTGCGGAGACGCTACGCGAACGTACTTCTGCCTTCTTAAGTCTTAGTCTTACCGGAACTTTACGAGTTATCCGTCGTGCTGTACCTAAGTTTCAACGTCTTAACTCTCAAGATTTGCCCCTTTTTTCGATTGGTTGATCATAGAGATTCTGGATACATTGTTACCCGAACGGGTTCATCTGTGTAACCCCTTTCTTTGTGAAAAAACCTGTATCAAAGTTTCGCTCTAAAAAACCAAAGCACAGAGGTACTGGACAGCGAGTTGAGGCTCCCAATTTCCACATCATCAATAACGCTTTCAGTCTTAACTGAATCGTATTGCGTTTGCTCCTACAAGCTGTTGTATTCGATCAAAATGCAAATTACTATACAATTTTGGTACGGCGAGAGTTTTAAGTGCCGCTATTTAGATAGAACTGGTATAACAACGCTACACTTAAAATGTTGTTGAGGAAAACGTATGACAGAACTGAAATTAGCCCAACAAATGCCTCATTGCATGGGGTTACCGATCATTGGAGACACACTAGAATTGATGGCAACTCAGGGCTGGACGTTAACAAAGCAATATGAGCGTTGCGGTTCTGTTTTTAAATTGCGGATCTTGGGCAAGAACTACGCAGTCCTTGTAGGACCCGAAGCCAATCGTTTGATTTTGCAGGATAAAGCTGACTATGTCTCGTCTTACCTAGGGTTGCAACCGTTCATGGAACATGTTTTCGGTCTTCCCATGATGCTCCAAGATGGTGACACGCATAGCCAAACTCGTCGCTTAATGGCTCCAGCATTTCACGGTAAGGCGATCACGTCCTATTTTGAAATCATGCAACAGGTTATCGAGGATTCTCTAAAGCGCTGGGCAACCCAAGACGTGATTTTCTTAAAAGCCAGCTTCAATCAACTTGCGCTCCGAATTGGCATTCGGCTTTTGCTTGGTGTACAAAAAGAAGATCAAATTGAGCAAATTGAAAATTGGTACAATACTCTCGTAGATGGAGTATCAGCCTTACTAAGAGTTAATTTACCTTTCACAAAATATGGGCGCTCTCAAACTGCGCGCCGTCAATTAAAAGCATTTTTACAAGCTATTATTGAAGAGCGCCAACGTCAAGGCAGTATGAAATCATCAAATGATGTATTAAGCTTGTTTCTTGCCTCTGTTGATGAATTAGGCAATGCTTTATCAACATCTCAAGTTATTGATGAATTAATTCATTTAATCAATGCGGCTCATTTCACAACAGCAACTGCTTTGACATGGGCAGTGGTTGAACTTGCAGCTCGTCCTGAATTACGAATGAGATTACAGGAGGAACTTGTGGAAGTAACTTTTAATGAACCACTTAACCTTGGACATCTTAAATATCTCAATTCCATGACCTATTTCTTGAAAGAGATTGAAAGGTTTTATAATCCTTCAGGTGTTGTGCTACTTCGTGGAGTAGTGAAAGAGATTGACTATGCTGGATATCGAATTCCTCCTGGTTGGACTATCATGGTTGCTCAAGGCTTAACGCACTTTTTACCAGACATTTATAAAGACCCCCGTTGTTTCGATCCTGATCGCTTTGCACCTCCCCGTGAGGAAGATAAGAAAGTACCTTTCTCTCTGGTTGGTTTTGGAGGTGGTGAACACACTTGTATTGGAATGGAATTTGCCAAGATGGAAATGAAGATTTTCTTGGCTACTTTATTACGTTGTTATGATTGGACGGTTACGCCAGACTATTCCATGCTTGCAGGAGTAGCAGTTCCTCCATCAGTTGAGCAGCAGTTGCAAACACGAATTACACGCCGACGCAGCGTAAAGCTAGATTGATTCCACAAGAGCTTTGAAACTTGCTCAGTTGTGCGGTGCTTAACAGACATGCCATTCCCAACTAAACTTATAGTTGGGAACAGCAATATAGAGAAACCTTCTCAGTATCGACAGCAGGAGCATACAGATGGCTTGTATTTTGATAGCGACAGCACCAGTAGAGAGTCATTTTAACCCAATAGCTTCAGTTGCCTGCGAGTTAGTTAATCGTGGACATACAGTCTGGTGGTACGCTGGTAAGGTATTCCAACCCAAAATTGAGCGACTCGGAGCCATTTATAAACCGATGCAGGCAGCTTATGATTTTAGCGGGATGAGTCGAGACGAAGCTTTTCCGCAACTTCATAGTTTGCAAGGGTTGTCGGCTTTGATCGCAACCCTGAAAACGCTCTTTATTGAGCAAGCTCCCAAACAAATGAAAGATATTCATGGACTGTTGGATGAGTTTCCTGCGGAGATACTTATTGCCGATGAGGTATGCTTTGGTGTGGGCTTTGTGCATGAAAAAACGAGCATTCCAATGGTAGCTGTTGCTGTTTCAATGTACTCTTTAAGCAGCAAAGATACCGCGCCTATCGGTCTAGCTTTACCACCAAATAGCTCGCCGCTTGGACGGCTACGCAATGCCATCTTGCATTTTTTGATAGATAAGATTGTTCTACGTGATGTACGAGCCTATACAGATCAAATCCGTGCAAGCGTGGATCTACCGAAACTCAACAAGAGTGTACTCGAAAGAATTACCCAGGTACCGGATTTGTATCTGCTCGGAACTGTTCCCGAGTTTGAGTATCCTCGTAGCGATCTGTACGAACACACGCATTTTGTTGGTACCCTGATCAGTCCACCAGTAGAGCAGTTTAACCCGCCAGTGTGGTGGGATGAGCTGTACGGCGAGCGACCAGTAATCCTTATTACTCAAGGCACTTTGGCAAACTCAGATCTGAACAATCTTCTCATTCCGGCGATACGGGCACTAAGTCATGAGGATGTAATCGTCGTTGCAACTACAGGCGGCATCCCTGTTGACAGTATCAAGCTTGACCCACTACCGGACAATGTGCATGTAGAGCAGTTTATCCCATACTACTACCTCATGCCGCACGTCGATGTAATGGTTACAAATGGCGGGTTTGGCAGCGTGCAGATGGCATTATCCAACGGGGTATCGCTCATCGTAGCAGGAGCAACGGAGGAAAAACCGGAAATTGCAGCACATGTTGCATGGGCTGATGTGGGCATTAACCTAAAAACGGGAACCCCGTCAGAAGCACAGATCCGTAATGCCGTGAGAACTATCCTCCGCGATCCACGCTACAAGCACAACACACAACGGTTGCAAGCAGAATTTAAGCACTATAACGGACCCCAGCGTGCTGCCGACCTGATAGAACAGCTTTTAAAAATTTGAAATACTAAACAAGACTACCTCTTATAAGAGAAACCTTTCCCTTTTTTCTTATGTGGACAATGCGACATTCCACATTTCATCGGTCATATGGTCAAGAAATCTGAATTAATAAGCACGGTTGCTGATGGAAGGGATGATCTCATGTCCGCTTAAACATTTATCATCAAAGCATAATCCCACCCCTTAAACAGTACTGAGTCATGAGAATGAAGTGAGAGAAGGGATGAGTTGAAATTTGTCATGTTTCAATATCACTTTGTTTTGACTCAAGACTCGTTACGAGCGCACTGTTTGCGGGATAGGGATCTGCGGAAACATGAATGATAACTGAATTAACCGGACTTGATATGATGCCGTAACGCACGCCTCGACCTAATTTCCCGCTACAAGATCTATCCCCCGGCTGTCTAGATGATGAGGTGCGAAATGTAATATGACTTTCTTTAATAAAAACAGAGGGACTACGTTGACCAATAAAGATTCCGCAGAAATTGAGCCTGAAGAAACAGAGGCCGTTGAGAAGACTAATTGCATAGAAAAAAAATCATTTTCCACGCGTCCTACCCGCTTGCCTTGGTTGATGCCAATATTATTAGGCACTGGTTTTGGGATAGGAATCGCTTTTATGGGCATATATTTACTACGTAGTTCAACTGAAGATTCTACTGTCAAACCACCACAACTTGCAAAAATCAACCTTCCAACTGTTACTGCCACCTCGGCTGTAACAACCCGTATTACTCGTAGCCTCTACACCACAGGTGCTGTGGCTGCCCGCGAACACATCTTAGTTCTGCCTCAAACAACTGGTTTGCAAATCAAAAAAATATTGGTTGATGAGGGAAGACAGATAAAAGCTTCTGAAGTGCTGGCAATTTTGGATGATTCGGTGCTGCAAACACAAATCGACCAAGCCAAAGCAAAAGTGCAATCTGACAAAGCACTGCTAGAACAAAAACTAGCTGCTCTTGCTCAAGCCCGCGCTAACGCTGCTCAAGCCCGCGCTAACCTTGCTCAAGTCCGCGTCAACGAAAAAGACGCTCGTGAAAAACTCAAAAATTACCGACAACTAGGGACAGCAGGAGCCGTTAGTCACGAGCAATTGGAGAACCACATCACTGATGCTGCCACAAAAACAGAAGCTGTCAACGCTGCAGCGGAAGCTGTTAACGCTTTAGTGGCAACTATTAGTAGCGCTCAAGCAAGTGTCAACAGTGCTCAAGCTGACGTGCAAAATAGTATTGCAAAAGAAAAACAACTGCATACACAGTTAGGACAGACATTGGTTCGTGCTCCAGTTGCTGGAATCATAGCTAAAAAGAACGTTGAGGTTGGTGATGTGACGACGAACATAAAACAGCTATTTGAAATTATTCGTGACGGAGCGCTAGAACTACAAGCACAGGTTCCGGAAGTGCAGTTGTCACAAGTAGCAATTGGTGTATCTGCACAAATTACCTCCGATAGCGATCGCCACGTGCATATAATTGGAAAAGTACGAGAAATATCACCTCTTGTTGATGATAAAAACCGTAAAGCGCTCGTCAAAATTAACTTACCTCCAACACATCTACTGCGTCCAGGAATGTTTGTCCGTGCAGCAATAACTATTAATACAAATATAGGAATCAGTATACCTGCTAAAGCAGTTATGCCGCAGTCCGATGGCAAAGCTATTGTTTTTACACTATCAAGTGACAATATAGAAAAATCAGAAACTTCAAAAACAGTAAAAGTGTACGTAGCTAAAGCTCGAAAAGTGCAAGTTGGAGAAATTCTTAAAGATGGTTACATTGAAATTAAGCAAGGTTTAAATCCAGGCGATCGCGTGGTTACTGCTGGTGTTGCGTATCTCAAAGATGGCGATCATGTTACTGTTGTTGCAAATAGGGGATAGTAAATAATGTCCTTCAACATCTCATATTGGTCGATTAAAAAACCTATACCAACAATAGTTTTATTTTTAATTTTGACTATATTCGGCTGGTTTTCCTTTATAACGTTGGGGATTGATATTAACCCGAATACTGATGTTCCTACAGTTTCAGTGACGGTGACACAGCCAGGGGCTGGTCCTGTAGAATTAGAATCACAAGTGACAAAAAAGATTGAGGATTCCGTTGCGGCAATAGGTAATATCGATTACATGATATCGACAGTTAATGATGGTATTTCTACAACTGTCATCAACTTTCTTTTAGAAACAAATACTGATAGTGACGTCAACGATGTTCGGAATGCCGTTGCTCAAATTCGCCAAGATCTTCCCAAAGAAATTGATGAACCAATTGTCAAACGAGTGGAATTTGCAGGAGGTCCGATTATGACCTACGCGGTCACCTCGGATACAGAATCAGTGACAGAACTTAGTAACTTAGTTGACCAAACTATTAACCGTGCCTTACTCACTGTGCCAGGGGTAGCACAAATTAAACGCGTAGGAGGTATTGATCGAGAAATTCGCATCAATCTCGATCCCCTACGTTTGCAAAGCCTAGGTATTACCGCTACTCAAGTCAATGACCAAATCCGCAATTTAAATATCAACTTACCTAGTGGTCGTACTGAATTAGGAGGGAGTGAGCAAAATGTCCGTACTCTCGGTAGTGCTCCAGATGTTAATGTCTTGAAAACCTATGAAATTATCCTTCCTAGCGGTGGTTCTGTGGCTTTGTCGAGCTTAGGAACAGTAGAAGACAGTTATGCTGAAATTCGTCAAACTGCTCGACTGAATCATAAACCTGTCGTAGCCTTTCAGGTGTTGCGAAGTACTGGTAGCGTTACGGTATCAGTGGAACAAGGAGTGAAAGATGCAGTCGCACAACTACAAAAAACCTTGCCTCCAGATGTCAAACTGGAAATCATTTTCACCCGAGCTGCTTATGTCCGTGAATCTTATCACAGCACGATTCATGACTTGTTAATCGCGTCTGTGTTGGCAGTTTTGACAATTCAAGTATTTTTGCGGAACTGGCGAACCACAGTAATTACGGCTGTGGCACTGCCACTATCAATTATTCCTACCTTTGCTGTACAGCAGATGCTGGGTTACACCCTCAACAGTATGACCTTGCTAGCATTAGCACTGGCAGTAGGTAACTTAGTGGATGATGCCGTAGTGGAAATTGAAAATATGGAACGGCATATGGAAATGGGCAAAGACTCATTTCAGGCAGCAATCGATTCTTCAGACGAAGTGGGTTTGGCAGTAATTGCTTGCTCAGCAACCATTGTTGCCGTGTTTTTACCCGTTGCTTTTATGGGCGGCGTTCCCGGTCAATTTTTCCAACCGTTTGGCGTTACCGTTTCTGTTGCCACAATTTTCTCTACTTTTGTCGCCCGCATGGTCACTCCGATGATGGGAGCGTATTTACTTGAGAATAACCATAAGAAACAAGATAAAAAAAATAAAAATTCTTCTTCCCTTTTCTGTTCTTCAACGCAGCGCTTTCAACCTTATAAATCTTTATTAACTTGGGCATTACGCCACAGATTGACTACAATTATCTTTGCCATAACATTCTTTATTGGCAGTCTCATGCTCGTTCCATTGATTCCTAAAGGTTTTGTTGATAATGGAGACATAGGTATTTCCACCATTGCTATAGAACTGCCTCCTGGTTCAACATTGAAAGATACTGATAAAATTGTAGCACAAATAACAGATTTACTTAGAGAAAACCCCAAGGTGAGCAATGCTGTGGAAAGCGTGCTATCTACAGAAGATTTAAATTCTGCTATCCTTACTGTCAAATTAAAGCCGAAAGCTGAACGCCATGGGATTTCGCAAGTAAAGTTTGAACAAGAACTGCGTAGCGATTTTCAAACAATTCCGGGAGCAAAAATTAGCTTTCAAACACAAGGTACAGTCGGTAGTCCGAAAGATTTAACAATTCTGCTCACAAGTGAGAATCCCGAAATGTTAAATCAAGCTGCTGATACCTTAGAACGGCAGATGCGGACAGTTCCTGGTTTGGTGGAAGTGACTTCTACTGCTAGTTTGGTACAACCAGAAATCTTGGTAATTCCCAATCCACAAAAGGCAGCAGATTTAGGGGTAACAGTGCAATCAATCGCCCGCACAGCAACACTTGCAACTATCGGCGATAACAAACCAAATTTGGCAAAATTTAATTTAAGTGATCGCCAAATTCCCATTCGCGTCCAAATAGATCCGAAAGCTAAAGAAGATATCAACACCATTAGAAATCTACAAGTTCCCAGTCAAAATGGCATTTTAGTTCCTCTCGTAGCAGTAGCAGACATGCGCTTCGGCAGTGGACCAGCACAAATTAATCGTTACAATCGCTACCGTCAAGTTTCTCTAGAAGCCAATTTACAGGAAGGAACTTCCTTAGGAGATGCAGTACAAGCAGTAAACAAGCTACCAGCTTTACAACATTTACCTCCAGGAGTTGTACAACAATCGGCTGGTGATACTAAGATTATGACAGAAGTTTTTGGTCGTTTCGGAATTGCTTTGGGTTTGGCGTTGATTTCTATATATGCCATTCTTGTCCTGCTTTATAACAGTTTTCTCCATCCCTTAACAATTATGATGGCATTGCCATTTTGTCTAAATGGCGCTTTAATAGGGTTGATGATAGCTCAAAAAGCCTTGGGATTGTTTGCTCTTATTGGCATAGTTCTACTCATGGGGATTGTGACCAAAAACTCAATTCTGCTAGTGGACTATACCATGATTAACTTAGCAGACGGAAAGACACAACGTCAGGCTTTGCTAGATGCTGGAGTGTCTCGCCTGCGACCGATTTTGATGACTTCGATTGCAACTGTTGCTGGTATCCTACCCTTAGCATTAGGATTTGGAGCAGGTGCTGAAACTCGCCAATCAATGGGAATTGCAATTATGGGTGGCTTCACCACTTCCACACTTCTAACAGTAGTTGTGATTCCCGTTGTCTTCTCTTATGTCGATGACTTCCAGCACTGGGTTGTCAAATCTACAGAATACGTATTTGGCAAGAAACGCAAGGTTCATATTGTCAGCACGAATATTTCAACTCCATCAGATCACGAAAATTGATTCCACTGTAGTGCTACTCCCGAACCGCTAGAGATGAATACCGATTTAAAAACCGCACCCGTACGCTAAAAACGTAAAGAATGAAGATAGGCAATCTTAAACTCAGTAAAGGGAGTAAGTCGATCAGCGTAAATAGTTTTGTACCTCAAACAAAATACTTGACAGATCCTTATATGAGACTTTATTATGAGAAGCTTGCAGTTAAAACGGGTGGTAGTCACAGGTTTGGGAGCAATTACCCCCCTAGGAAACACAGTCACAGAATATTGGCAGGGACTCCTTCAAGGACGTAGTGGCATTGGGTATATTAGCTCGTTTGATGCATCTCGACATGACTGTAAAATTGCAGCTCAGGTAAAAGGCTTTGACCCCTGTAATTATTTAGAGCGCAAGGATGCTAAGCGTATGGATTGTTTTACCCAATTTGCAGTTTGTGCAAGTTTACAAGCAATCGCCGATGCCAGATTTACAATCAACGATCTTAATGCCGCTTTAGTTGGGGTGATCGTTGGCAGTAGCTTTGGCGGCATCCAGGTTTTGGAAGAGCAACAGGAGATCTATCTTACTAGGGGTCCTGACTACTGTAGTCCGCTTTTGATGCCCATGATGATTACTAATATGGCTGCTGGGTTAACGGCAATTCACACCGGGGCTAAGGGACCTAACTCCTGTACTGTCACTGCTTGTGCTGCTGGGTCTAATGCGGTAGGGGAAGCTTTTCGTTTAATTCAACAAGGTTATGCCCAAGCGATGTTTTGCGGTGGTACGGAAGCACCGATTACACCTTTAGCTACTGCTGGATTTGCTGCTGCTAAAGCTTTGTCAACTCGGAATTTTAACCCCACTCGTGCCTCTCGCCCCTTTGACCGTGACAGAGATGGGTTTGTTATGGGAGAAGGTGCTGGCATTCTGTTTCTTGAAGAGCTAGAACACGCCTTGAGCCGTGGAGCCTGCATTTATGCAGAAATCGTTGGCTATGGCATGACTTGTGATGCCTATCATATGACATCTCCCATACCTGAAGGTAAAGGAGCTGCCAAAGCGATGGAACTATCTCTCAAAGAAGCTGGCTTGTTTCCCCAGCAAGTAGACTATATCAATGCTCACGGCACCAGTACATTTGCTAATGATGTCAGTGAAACCTTAGCAATAAAACTTGCCTTGGGACAACATGCTCATCAAGTGGCTATTAGTTCCACGAAATCTATGACCGGGCATCTTTTGGGAGGCTCTGGAGGCATTGAAGCTGTGGCAACGGCAATGACAGTTGCAAAAGACGAAATTCATCCCACAATCAATTTAGAGTTTTCCGATCCCGCTTGTGACTTGGATTATGTTCCAAACATCAGCCGAATACAAAGAGTGAACGTTGCTCTTTCTAATTCCTTTGGTTTTGGAGGTCATAATGTCACATTAACTTTCAAAAAATTTGAAGACTTATAGAGTTTTTTTTTTGGGCATTGCTGCCAATCATGTATGAAAATAATTTTGCCTTATACCAAAACTCTTGTAGAGACGCGATATACGAAGTCTCTACACCGAAATTCATACTATAATTCAGCAACGCCTTTTTTTGAGATGACACTAGTCTAAATTTCTGTTAATGTGTTACTCTTAATAAAGATGCTTCAAAAAAGTAGCAAGGATCTTAAGTCCACAAAAAAATAGATGATAAATTTTCAGTAGTCGTGAGAGGATGTTTGGAAAGTCTTGCACAAAACGTCAAGGCAAGCGCATATCTTTCCTACCCCCTTAAAAAGGAAAACGTTAAGTCCTTTTTAGGGGTATCCAAGATATTTCGGGTAACAAACACGAATTTTCAAACATTGTCTGAGAGCGGATTCCTGAGTGTAACCCCATAAAAAATTTGAGGGATTGAAATAATGACACCTTTTTTGAGAGCGCTGCACATCCCTTTAAAAAATTCTTTGTTTACTTTTTTCATAAATAAAGAATTATGCTACAAACCCATGTAGTCCTAAGTTTATCGTCCTAACTCTCGGACTCAAGACTTAGGATTCAAGACGATGAGTGATGATAAGTGCTACAGTATTGACCATCTTGGCGAAATTTTCTGGAAATAGCTTATCTCGTTACATCGAATCCTAACTTTCTGCAAGTCTGAGTTTGAGAAAAAGCTCATGAGACAACAAATCTGATGAACACTAAGCAGAAATTTTCAACATTGGTAGAGCTGCTGCGCTATCGAGGAACACATCAGTCTAACCAAACAGCCTATACATTCCTCTATAATGGGGAAATTGAAACAGGAAGCTTGACTTATGGAGAACTGGAACAGCAGGCGCGAGCGATCGCAACTCAGCTTCTGAAGCTGGGGTTGACTGATGGCGATCGGGCATTGCTGCTTTACCCACCAGGTCTGGAATTCATTTCAGCTTTCTTTGGATGTTTGTATGCAGGGTTAGTAGCGGTTCCAGCTAAGGTGAACAGCTACAATGAAAAACTGTCTAGGTTAGAGGCGATTCTGCTAGATGCCGAGGCCAAGGCGGCACTTACCACAACATCTTTGTTATCTAGTACAAAAAAACGATTTGACCAAAATCAAAAATTGGCTGGTCTGCACTGGATAAGCACGGACAACATTTCTAGTGATTTAGAGATAGACTCATACGAGATAGCTCTAAATGGTAAAACCTTAGCCTATCTCCAATATACGTCGGGTTCCACGAACCAGCCTAAGGGGGTGATGGTAAGTCACAACAATCTACTATGTAATTTGGAGGCTCTTGACTTAGTATGGGAGCATACACCAGATAGTGTCATGGTAACGTGGCTTCCTACCTTCCATGATATGGGGCTTATCTATGGAATACTTCAACCTTTCTATAAAGGGTTCCCTTGTTACATGATGGCACCAGTGTCTTTTCTTCAGCGCCCTTTGCGATGGTTGCAGGCGATTTCGCGATACAAGGCTACTCATAGTGCTGCTCCTAATTCCGCCTACCAGCTTTGCGTAGATAAGATTCCTCCAGAACTACGAACTAACTTAGATCTTAGTTGCTGGCGCGTGGCTTTAAATGGTGCAGAACCTGTTAGATACCATACCATCAAACAGTTTTCTGAAGCCTTTGCTCCCTGTGGTTTTAACAAAACTACTTTCTGTCCTGCCTATGGTCTTGCTGAAGGGTCTTTGAAACTGACTGCTGTGCCGACAGGGGTCTTACCGAGGTTCTCTAAGGTTCAGGCAGAAGCGCTAGCAAAAAATTGGGCTATGGAGGTCACTGAAGAGCAACAGATCGTACACACTCTAGTTGGATGTGGATGGACTAAGATGGATACAAAAATCATCATCGTTCATCCTGAATCATTAACCCAATGTTCACCCCAAGAAGTGGGCGAGATTTGGGTATCAGGTTCCACTGTAGCTCAAGGCTACTGGAGGCAATCTGAAGAGACGAAGCAAACCTTCCAAGCTTATCTGTCAGATACGAGCGTTAGCACACCGTTAGCGACGCCAGGAGCTCATGGTCCATTTCTACGAACTGGTGACCTGGGATTTGTAAAGGATGGTGAGTTGTTCATCACTGGTCGCCTCAAGGATGTCATTATCATTCGAGGTCGCAATCATTATCCTCAGGATATTGAACTGACAGTGGAACAGAGCCATCCGGGATTGCGTATGGACTGTGGGGCTGCTTTTGGAGTTGAGGTAGATAGCGAGGAGCAACTGGTCGTTGTACAGGAGGTGGAACGAACTTGGATGCGGAAGCTAAATCTGGATGAGGTGATTGGAGACATCCGTCAGGCGGTGATGATGCAACATGAACTGCGGGTTTATGCAGTAGCGTTAATTAAGCCAGCAAGTATTTCCAAAACTTCAAGTGGTAAGATAATGCGTCGTGCCTGTCGAACCAAATTTTTAGAGGGAACTCTTGAAGTCTTAAATTCGGGTGTTAGTAATTTAGAACACTTGAATAAACTAGCTGTTTAGAGCGTTAGTAGAAGCAATTTCAAGAATATTACTTTCCAGTTCACTTTGTAGAAACGTGCTGATCTCATCAGCATGACAAAAAAATGCAAGTCATTTATTGAGAAAAAGAGGTATGTATATGTTGACTCAAGATCAGATCAAGTTAACCGAAGGCCAGATCAAGCATTTTGCAGAGAAAGGATGGGTTGGTCCCCTCGATATATTTTCGCAGTCAGAATTTGGTGCCCTTAAACAATGCTTAGAAACTAATAGTTCTGTTGCTGAAGTAGATGGTCAGCAGATGATGACGTTCTACAACAATATAATGAATCTCAACACATCTCGTGACCTTCACCTGTTCCACAAACCAATAGCTGAGTTTTTTAAAAACCCCAAGCTTGTTAGCCTGTTAAACCAACTGGGTGAACCTAATTTGCTGTTGTGGAATACAAATGTCTTTTGCAAAATGCCAGGAGAAGGTGAGATCAAGTGGCATCAAGTTTATGATTCTTACGATCCTAGTGCTTATGATCCTCAAAAGCCAGCACTGCTTTACCCCAAAGATGAAAGTTTTTTAAATCTAACAGTGTGGGTGGCAATAGATGATGCTACTATTGAGAAAGGTTGCTTAAATTTTGCCAATGGCACCCATGAGAAAAAATTTGCGCGGTTGCAAGTGTCTCCTGAGGAGGGAATGTTTGCAGGTGTGAAAAACCATAAAATGGTTTGGCAAGGGCGAAGACAATATTCAGCAGTCTTTGACTTTAATGAAGATGAATGGACAGTGGAAGCAGTACCAGCTAAAGCGGGTCAAGTGATTATCTTCACTGAAAGGGTTATGCATTCTTCTCGTGGCAATAACTCCAATCAACGCCGACTAGGTATTAACGCACGTTACGTTCGTCCAAGTGTGCAGATTTATGCACATCGTCTGCAAGACGATTTCATTGACGAAAATTTTCACAATATAAAAAGGCATTTCGCTATCCAGGTGTCAGGGCGCGACGATTATGGAATTAACGTTGTCAGAGAATGGAATGATTTGGATGATACAGAAGTAGAGTTTCATACCATGTCCAATTTAGTTCGCTTCGGTTATGTTCAACTGCCCCAAGGCAAGCAACAAATAGAGATTGAGAGTCTTTACCAACAGGCTGTAGAAGGGGATTGTCAACAAGAGGAGCCAGACCCAATTCTACAACCACGAAAGTATATTCAATGGCAAGCTTGGAATAAAATTAAGGGGACGAGTCGCACAGAGGCGATGAAACAGTACAGCCAACTGATAGCCAAACTGCCACGCATAGATAGACAAAAGAAACTACCTTTAGACGAAGAGATTAAAGCTTGGTTAGTCGCTTATGTAGCTAAACTGCTGAACATGGAACCAGAGAAGGTAGATTGTACTCTTCTTTTTGAGCGCTATGCTTTAGGCTCAGCTGATTCAGCAATTCTAACTGGTGAACTGGGGGCTTGGCTGGAACGAGAGCTTTCTCCTACGTTGCTTTACAATTACCCCAATATAGAGAATTTGGCTAAACATTTAGGATCGTAATCGTGCGCTACTAAACTGAAGTATGAATCAGCCTCAAGCACTTGTACCAAAGGTACAAAGAACAGTCTCTTCCTTTAGCTAAAAAATGATTTCGTATCTAAGTTTAGTAATGCTAGATTAGGTAATTTTGTAGCGGTTTTGGCGTAAGAATTATTTTGTGAACGAACCGCATTCGCCTTTAGGCGCTACTGCACTTTAGATGCGAAGATTCTCCCAACCCTCCCCTTACCTTGGGGAGGGTGCAAGGGAGAGCGGGTGGGGCTTTGTACCTATTGAGCGTAATTATATTGGCAAAATTGTGAATAACTATGATAGATACACTAAAATATATAAATTCAAAGCAGAGCATAGGTGAAGGACTTGTTTGGAGCGATAAAAACCATGACTTTAAGGTTTTACCACCGGAGTTTTGGAACTTCCACCTTGAAAGTTATCAAATTTGTAAAACCTGGCTACAAAATCACGAATCTATTCTCGATAGTGAGGAAGAGCAGTGTTACCAGCGTATTGTAACAGTTTTAAAAGACATAGGTAAGCTAATTGAGGAAGTTAAAGAACCGATTCAACTCAATCGCTTAAAAAAACTAAAAGTTTTGGTCAAATTACGACTTATTGTTGCAGATAAATTAGGAATAGAACCAAATAAAATTAACCCGCTATCGAACTTTGTGAATGACTTGGGAGCAGATTCTTTAGACATATTAGAACTATTTAAAGCTTTAGAAGAAGCCTTCAACATTGAAATTCATAATAAAGTAGTAGATGAAGTACTTTTGACTGTCCAACCAACCATTGATTTTATCAGTAAAAAGATTGAATATCCTATTTTGTTGTAAGCATATATTTCTACCTTGCTATTTAAGTGAAGTCCGAAAAGGGGGAGATAAATTCTTTTTTTCCTACCTATGAAATATATGTAAATTAAAAGTGTAACAGCTTACTATGGAACCTATAGCAATTATTGGTATGGGGTGTCGTTTTCCCAGTGCTAAAGACCCAGAATCTTTTTGGAATTTGTTAAAAGATGGCAAAGACTTGATAACTGAGGTACCACCAGAAAGATGGGACATTGACACGTTTTATAATCCACAAGCAAGTAAGCCAACAAAAATGAGTACCCGTTGGGGTAGCTTTATAGAAAATATAGACCAATTTGATACTAATTTTTTTGGTATTTCTCCTCGAGAAGCACAACAAATGGATCCTCAGCAAAGATTAGTGCTGGAGGTAGCTTGGGAAGCCCTGGAAAATTCTGCAATAATGTCAGACAAGCTAGCTGGCAGTCAAACTGGGGTATTTGTTGGAGTTTGTAACTGCGACTACGATCGCCTTTTGTGCCAAGATCTCGCTCATTTAAATGCTTACAGCGGCACTGGTACTAGTTACTCTATTGTAGCAAATCGTTTGTCTTATTTGCTAGATTTACGCGGACCAAGTATAACAGTGGATACTGCCTGCTCCGCTTCACTAGTGGCGATACATCTTGCATGCCAAAGTTTGCAAAATCAAGAGTCTCATCTAGCATTAGCTGGAGGAGTTAACCTCATTCTGTCTCCACACACAACCATCATTCTTTCTCAAGCAAACATGATGGCACCTGATGGACGTTGCAAAACGTTTGATGCCAGTGCAAATGGTTATGTACGAGGAGAAGGCTGTGGGATAGTGGTTCTCAAACGCTTTTCGGATGCTCTCAAAGATAAAAACAATATTCTGGCGGTTATTAAAGGATGGGCAGTTAATCAAGATGGTCTAAGCAATGGATTCACAGCTCCCAATGGACTTTCTCAACAAGCAGTTATCCGCCAAGCCTTGCAAAACGCTGAGGTGCAACCAGCACAAATTAGTTACCTTGAAGCCCATGGCACTGGTACTTCTTTGGGAGACCCTATTGAGTTTGAATCCTTCAAAACAGTATTAATGCAAGGACGTTCTTCAGATCAGCCTTGCTGGATTGGTTCGGTAAAAACTAATGTCGGGCATTTGGAGTCAGCAGCTGGCGTTGCTAGCTTAATTAAGGTAATATTATCTCTGCAACATCGGGAAATACCGCCTCATTTACACTTAAACCAGCTAAACCGATATATTTCTCTAGAAAAAACACCATTTTGCATTCCTACTAAGTGCCAGTCTTGGTCTACTGGTACAGAGCCGCGATTCGCTGGAGTCAGTGGATTTAGCGTTGGTGGAACCAATTGTCATATCGTTTTAGAAGAAGCGCCCACACCTACTGTGGTAGCTCGTGACATGGAACGCCCTTTGCACGTTCTTACCCTATCAGCGAAAAGTGAGAAGGCGCTACAGGAGTTGGCACAACGTTACGAAGCTTACTTTCAAGCTCACCCAGAGACATTATTCGCCGATGTTTGCTTTACTGCAAATACTGGGCGTACGCATTTTACTCATCGACTTGCTGTTATAGCTGAATCTAATGTGCAGTTCCAAGGAACACTTAGTACTTTTGCAACGGGAGAAAAAGCTACTGGACTAGTAAGTGGAATTGTGCAGAGTTTGAATTCACCTAAGATAGCCTTCCTCTTTACGGGTCAAGGTTCTCAGTACGTGAATATGGGACGCCAACTCTACGACACTCAACCCACGTTCCGACGAACTCTTGACCTTTGCGATCGCATTTTGAGTCCTTATCTGGAACAGTCGCTGCTCACAGTTTTGTATCCAGAACAAGGGATGAGTTCGCCTCTAGACGAGACAGTCTACACCCAACCAGCATTATTTGCCCTTGAGTATGCCTTAGCTGAGCTATGGAAGTCTTGGGGTATAGTTCCGGATGTAGTCATGGGTCATAGTGTAGGTGAATATGTTGCTGCCTGTGTTGCAGGAGTATTCAGTTTAGAAGATGGCTTAAAGCTGATTGCTCAGCGAGCACAGCTCATGGAAGCCTTACCCAAAAATGGTATGATGGTAGCAGTGTTTGCCCCTGAAGCACAGGTAGTAGCCGCCATTCAACCATACTTTCAAGAAGTGGCGATCGCCGCCATTAACGGCCCAGAGAACATTGTGATTTCAGGAAAGTGCGGGACAGTAGAGGTGGTTATTGCTGCCTTAAAAGCAGAAGGAATCAAAACCCGACAGTTAAATGTCTCCCATGCCTTCCACTCTCCTTTAATGGAGCCAATGTTAGCTGCTTTTGAAAAAGTGGCTTCAGAAATCACTTTCTCATCCCCAAAAATCAACGTAATCTCTAATGTTACTGGTGGCTTAGATAAAACTGAAATAGTCACTCCTGAATATTGGTGTCACCATGTACGGCAACCAGTCAGATTTGCTGCGGGGATGGAAACCCTTGCTCGGAAAGGCTATCAAGTATTTATAGAAATTGGACCAAAGCCAACATTGTTAGGTATGGGACGCAGCCTATCAGATTCTGAAGTTGAACACTTTTGGTTGCCCAGTATGCGTCCGGGAAAAGATGATTGGCAACAGCTACTACAAAGTTTGGGGGAGTTGTATATTAGTGGCGTAAAAGTCGATTGGTCAAGCTTTGATCAAGACTATCATCGGCGGCATCTTCCCCTACCAACATACACCTGGCAACGACAGCGTTATTGGATTGAAACGACTGACACTGTTAGTCAAAAACCAGGATTCCTTGCCAAAAATAATGGAAGATTTCACCCATTAGTTGGTCAACGGTTATATCAAGCAGGTTCTCAGCAATTTTGTTTCGAGTCACAAATCAGTCAAAAAGTACCAGCTTTTTTGGGCGATAAACATGTTTATGAGAAAGCTATTTTTCCAGCTACTGGTTATTTAGAAATGGCTTATTCTGCTGGGGTTACCGTTTTACAATCCGAGAACTTGGTGGTAGCGGAAGTTCTCATCCTGCACGCTTTAATTCTGCCAGAAAAAGAAGCCAAGACAATCCAATTAATTTTGACACCTCAAGAAGCTTTAGAGTATTCCTTCCAAATTTTTAGTCTCAACCAATGGGATAAAAATGACTCAGAGCCATCTTGGACGCTTCATGCTACTGGTAAAATCCTTGTGGAGGAAAAAGACCAACAAACGTCACATATTAGCTTGGCTGCTTTGGAAGCAAGATGCTCTGAAAAAGTCTTGGTTCCAGACTATTATCAACAGTGTCGAGAACGCTCAATTAACTATGGAGCTAGCTTTCAAGCTCTGGAATGTCTATGGAAAATGCCTTTAGTTAAGAAAACCCAGCTAACAGAAGAAGCCTTAGGCAAGATTCGGATACCAGAAGCATTATTTTTAGAGGCAGGAGAGTATAAACTTCACCCAGTACTACTCGATGCTTGCTTTCAAGTTGTTATGGCGGCTTTTCCTGAGTCGCTGAAATCAGAAACATATTTGCTATCGGGTTTAGAGCGTCTGAGGATTTACTGTAGTTTTGGAATAAACTTGTGGAGTTATGTTCAGTTGCATCCAATCCAGGAATCAAATCAGCAAACTCTTACAGCCAATATATATATATATGATGAAACTGGAGCCATTGTAGCTCAAGTAGAGCAGCTTTCTTTAAAGAAAACCAGTCGTGAGTTGTTGGGAAATACTCAAAAAGATTTAGAAAACTGGCTGTATAGAATTACTTGGCAACCCAAGGTTTATGAAGAAAATCCACAACCTTTTTTATTAGAAAAACCTGGTAGCTGGTTAATCTTTGCTGATGCTGGAGGCGTTGGAGTTAAGCTAGCTCAACTTTTTGAAGAGCGTGGTCATCGTTGTCTATTAATCTTTCCTAGTCAAGCTTATGAAAATTTTTCTCCTGAACATTACTACGTCAACCCGTCCAATCTAAAAGATTTCCAACATTTATTCTCAGAAATTATTAAGAATAATCAACCTCCTTGCCGGGGAATAGTCCACCTGTGGAGTTTAGAGAAGACATTAGAAGAAGTATCTTCCCCTAGTGTTTTACAAAAAACGCAAGTTCTAGGCTGTGGCAGTGTACTGCATATAATTCAGGCATTAATACAAGCTGGATGGTCTTCTTTGCCTCGTCTATCTCTGATAACTAAAGGCTCTCAACCAGTGGGTATGTCAACACCCTTACAAGTGCAACAAGCTCCTTTATGGGGTCTAGGTCGAGTCATTGCTCTGGAACATTCCGACCTTCACTGTATGCGTCTGGACTTAGATCCATTAGGAGAGACAACAGATGAAGCTCAAACAATATTCACACAAGTATGGTCTCCCGATCAAGAAGATCAAATTGCCTATCGTCAGGGAACCCGTTATGTAGCTAGATTGCAACGTACTTCTTATAACGATCAAGTTTCTGCAAATCAACCTTCCGAGCACTATATTACCAAACACCTTAACAAAGAAGTTTCAACACAAAATACTCATATCACTGAAAAAGTTTTTATTCAAAAAGAAAGTAGTTACTTGATTACGGGAGGTTTAGGAGCAATAGGACTTCAGGTAGCACAGTGGTTAGTAGAGCAAGGAGCACGCCACTTAGTGCTAACCGGACGTCGTGACGCCTCACACACAGCACAAAAAGTTATTAGCCAATTCGAGAATGCTGGGATTAAAGTTGTAGTTGTCAAAACCGATGTTTCTCATTTTCAAGATGTAGCCAGTTTGTTAGAAATGGTGAAAGTTTCAATGCCTCTTTTGCGAGGAGTTATACATGCTGCGGGTGTTCTAAATGATGGAATACTATTGCAACAAAACTGGGAACGTTTCCAGGGGGTAATGGCTCCAAAAGTGGAAGGAGTATGGAATCTGCATACATTAACACAGGATTTGCCACTAGACTTTTTCGTTTGTTTCTCATCAATTGCCTCATTATTCGGTTCATTAGGTCAAGGAAACTATGCAGCCGCCAACGCCTTCATGGACGCTCTTGTTCATCACCGTCGGGCATTAGGTTTACCCGGACTAAGTATTAACTGGGGACCATGGGCAAAGCTAGGTATGGCAGCAGCACTGGAAAATAAAAATCAAGAGCGAATAGTGGATCGGGGTTTGGATTATATTCTCCCTGTACAAGGACTACAAATACTGGGTGAATTACTTAGACATAACGCAACTCAAGTAGCGGTGCAGCCAATGAACTGGAGCAAATGGTTGGAGACATCGTCAACTTCGTTTTTTGAGAGTTTTGTACAAGCATTTCAGCAACCGTCAAAGCTGCGATATGAGTTGCTAGAAAAATTAAAAGCTACTCCTGCTCATAAGCGTCGGGAGCTATTAACGACTTATGTAAACTCTCAAGTAGCCAAAGTTTTGGGTTTGACTTCACCAGAGCAAATTTTGCCACGCCAAAGGTTATTTGATTTGGGCATAGACTCCCTCATGGCGGTTGACTTAAAAAATTGGCTGGATGTCAGTCTCGGGCAATCTTTACGCTCAACTTTAATATTTGATTATCCAACAGTAGAAGCATTGGTTAATTATCTGGCTTTAGAAGTGTTGCAGATGGAATTTGACGACGAGTCAAGAGAAAAGTTACAAAACGCAGACGCACGAACTGAGCTATCAGTTTTTCTGGACTCGCTATCCCAAGATGAAATCGCAGACTTGTTAAGCCAAGAAATAGCAAATATGGAAAAGGATAAAGCTCAATGAGTGATATAGCAAATACAAACCACCAGCTATTAATGAAAAAGGCATTGATCGAGCTGAAGGAGATGAGGGCAAAACTGGCTCAGTTAGAAAGTGCCAACACAGAACCAATTGCGATCGTTGGTATAGGATGCCGATTTCCTGGAGGTGCTGATAATCCAGAAGCTTTTTGGCAGTTACTCAAAAATAAGGTAGATGCTATTACAGAAGTGCCAAAATCTCGGTGGGACATTGAGGCATATTATGACCCAAACTTTGAAGCTCCAGGCAAAATGTACACCCGATATGGTGGATTTTTAGGTCAAATATCTGACTTCGATTCTCAGTTCTTCGGCATCTCCCCTCGGGAAGTTATCAGTCTTGACCCACAACAACGCTTAGTGCTGGAAGTAAGTTGGGAAGCACTAGAGAATGCTGGTAAAGTGCCCGAACAATTGTTTAATAGTAAAACAGGAGTATTTATTGGCATCTGTAGTAGTGACTACATGTATCGCTTGCTAACTAGAGATCCTCAGGAAATTGATGCTTACTTGGCTACAGGCAATTCTCATTGCGTCGCCTCAGGTCGCTTGTCGTATCTTATGGGTTTTACTGGACCAAGTTTATCAGTTGATACAGCTTGCTCTTCATCTTTGGTAACAGTGCATTTGGCTTGCCAAAGTCTACGCAATAGGGAGAGTCATTTAGCCTTGGCAGGGGGAGTCAACTTGTTACTCTCACCAGAGCTTAATATCAATTTATCAAAAGCCAAAATGCTCGCACCTGATGGGCGTTGCAAAACTTTTGATGCGGAAGCGAACGGTTATGTTCGAGCAGAAGGTTGTGGAATAGTTGTTCTCAAACGGCTGTCAGATGCCCTGGCAGACAAAGATAATATCCTAGCTATTATTCGAGGCTCTGCAGTTAATCAAGATGGTCCTAGTGGGGGCTTGACAGTGCCTAATGGTCCATCTCAAGAAGAAGTCATTCGTCAAGCTTTGGTAAATGGGAAAATTGAACCCGCCCAAGTCAGCTATGTTGAGGCTCATGGTACGGGCACATCTTTGGGAGATCCGATTGAAGTTGGGGCACTAGTTAATGTATATAGCAAAGAACGTCCCCAAGACCAGCCTTTGGTAATTGGCTCAGTAAAGACCAACATCGGTCACTTGGAAGGAGCAGCAGGGATAGCAGGTTTGATTAAAGTCGTTTTAGCCATGCAACACGGTGAAATTCCGCCTCATCTACACTTTCAACAACCAAATCCTCGTGTTCCTTGGAGTCAAATACCTGTAGTTATACCAACTACAGAAATTCCGTGGCGTAGAGAAGAAAAGCATCGTTTTGCAGGTATAAGTTCTTTTAGTTTTAGTGGCACAAACGCCCATGTGGTGTTAGAAGAAGCACCTCCGTCACAGGCAGTACCAGTGGATAACAAACGTGAATGGCATCTGTTAACGCTGTCAGCGAAGACACCAGAAGCGCTTCAGAATTTAGCGATTCAATATGAAAATTACTTGAGTTCCAATCCCGACTTATTGATCAGTGATATCTGTTTTAGTGCCAATACCGGGCGCTCGCATTTCTCACATCGGCTGTGTATGTTGACCGAATCACTCACTCAGACGACTGAAAAACTGGCAGCATTTGCTGGTGGACAAAAACCAACAGGAGTCTTGACAGGAGACAATAGCGCTCGACCCAAAATCGCTTTTTTATTCACGGGTCAAGGATCACAGTACGTGAAGATGGGGCAACAATTGTATCAAACACAACCCACCTTCCGCGCCATCCTCGAGCAGTGCGATGAAATTTTGCGTCCCCATTTGGAAAAACCCCTACTTTCAGTACTCTACCCACAGCGTGAAGATAGTGGCCCTCTAGATAACACAGCCTATACACAACCCGCCCTATTTGCCCTAGAATATGCCCTATTTCAGTTATGGAAATCTTGGGGTATCACTCCAGATGCGGTCATGGGTCATAGTGTGGGCGAGTATGTCGCCGCTTGCGTCGCCGGAGTATTTAGCCTCGAAGATGGTTTGAAATTGATTGCACAACGCGGACGGTTGATGCAGGAAACGCCTGGTGATGGTGAAATGGTAGCTGTGTTTGCTGATGCTAACTTAGTCACAGATGCAATTCAATCCCATCCATCGCAGGTTGCGCTCGCGGCGATTAATGGTCCTGAACATGTGGTGATTTCCGGTCATCGAAGAGCAGTCGCGGTTATTGTTGCTGCCTTAGAATCACAAAAAGTGCGGACGAAAAAATTGGCAGTCTCTCATGCCTTCCACTCACCGTTGATGGAACCGATACTAGCAGATTTTGCTCGTGCGGCGCAACAAGTCACATACTCTTGTCCACGCATTGAGTTAATTTCTAACCTCACCGGAACTACAGTCAATGCAGAAATTGCCACTGCTGAATATTGGGTCAACCATTTGCGACAACCCGTGCAATTTGCCCACAGCATTAGAACATTGCATCAGCAAGGGTATGAGGTCTTTGTTGAGTGCGGACCCCAGCCAACTCTTTTGGCTATGGCTCGTAAATGCTTGACTTCAGGTGTAGGAGTTTGGCTTCCCAGCTTACATCCCGGACAACAAGATTGGCAACAAATGCTTCTGAGTTTAGCTCAACTCTATGTCCGTGGCGTTTCTGTTGACTGGTCTGCTTTTGACCAGGACTATTCCCGTTGCCGTTTACAATTACCAACATATCCATTTCAGCGACAGCGTTATTTGATTGAGTCTACTACATTGGAGAAGCAGAGGTTGCTAGCCTCTTCCCAGAGTAAGTCCAAGGCGCTTCATCCTTTATTGGATAAAAAGTTGCAGTCTCCACTGCTTAAAGAAATTTTGTTTGAATCTCAGTTTAGTATTCATACCCAGTCTTTTCTTGAAGACCACCAAATTTACGAGAAAGTCGTTGTACCTGGAGCGTGTCATATATCTTTGCTTTTAGGTGCTAGTGAACTAACTTTCAAAGCTAAAAGATGTATACTAGAAGATGTACTTTTTCCTCAGGCTCTCATTCTTTCAAAAGAAGAAGTAAGTACCATCCAGTTGCTAATAACTCCGGAAAATCAGTTAGAAGCTTCTTTTAAACTTATTAGCTTAGAAACTGATAATAGTTATTGGAAAGTCCATGCAACTGGGAGAATCAAAACCGCGAACGAAAAGGTTGTCTCTAACAAAGTTTTCGTACCAGTCTCTATTAAAGAGATACAAGCTCGATGCCCACATGAAATGACCAGTACAGAAATTTACAATAATTTATGGCAACGCCAAATTCAACTTGGTCCACGCTTTCAATGGATTAGCTCAGTTTACAAGGGAGACAAAGAAGCTTTGTGTCAGATGGAAGTTCCAGAAGCACTAGATGATATTGAGAGCTATCAACTTCATCCAGGTCTACTTGACTCCTGCTTCCAGCTTTTGTCAGTTCTTGTTAAGACTGAGGGAGAAGAAACTTTTGTTCCATTTAGTATAGAAAAACTCTATTTTTATCGTTATCCCAGTAGTTCTCAGTTATGGTGTCATGCCTATTTACAGCAAAAAGAGGAGTCTGGAGAAAACAAATTCATAGGGAATATACAACTCATCGACCAAACTGAAGAAGTCATTGCAGAAGTTATTGGCTTTGAAGGAAGAAAAATAAATAGTCAAACCCTATTAGGCACAACTCAGGAACATCTACATAATTGGCTTTATGAGGTAGAGTGGCGACAGCAACTTGTAAGGGCTAAATCAGAGGTAGTGGTATCACAGCCAAGGAATTGGCTAATATTAGCAGATAGCCAAAGGTTAGGACAGCAGTTAGCAATAACTCTGCGCTCCCAAGGAGAGATTTGTACAATTATCTTTGCGGGTAATGAGTATAAACAATTAGCCGAGCAAGAGTTTGAGATTGACTCAAGCAATCTGAGTGACTATCAGCAATTGCTAGAGGTCGTGAAAACAATTCAACCGTCTTTGCATGGAGTCGTACATTTATGGAGCTTAGATACATCTCAAGCAAGTCCTGATTCTAAGAAGGCGTTTGAGCAAGGATGCGGCAGTCTTTTATACTTAGTACAAGCACTGGTACAGTCGGTGGGATTGTTGCAACCGCCAAGGGTATGGATAGTTACCCAAGGTGGGGTGCCAGTAGTCATTCCAGAATGCCAATCTCCGGCTTGTCATGGAGATGTCCCAGGACTAGCTCAATCTACCTTGTGGGGAATGGGAAGAGTCATTGCCAGAGAACACCCAGAACTTAATTGTGTGTGCGTGGATTTAGATCCAGAGGTCATGGCAGATCAGGCACAAGTTCTATTTGCAGAAATTTGGTCAGCGGCTGAGGAAGATCGAGTCGCTTTCCGAAATCAAAGTCGTTATGTGGCGAGATTAGTACATAGTCGCCAAACCCAAAATACTGAAGTACAAAAGCAGCTTGAAGTGGATGTTAAGCAAATACAACAAGCTAAATCTAGTGGCGATCGCACAACTGTCTCCCAGTCATCAGTCATGGGATCTTTGCAGATTGAGCAACCAACTATTTTCCGTGAGGATAGTACTTATCTCATCACCGGCGGTTTGGGAGGTTTAGGTTTATTAGTAGCAGATTGGATGATAGAAAATGGAGCACGCCACTTAGTGTTAGTAGGGCGGAGTGATGTGAGCGCATCAGTTAGCAGTCAATTAAGTAAGCTAAAAGAGGGTGGTGCTAAAGTCGTTGCGACTAAAGCAGATGTATCTGATAGTTTGCAACTGAGGCGAGTGCTAGCAGAAATTGAAGAATCTCTGCCGCCATTACGAGGGATTATTCATTCTGTCGGTGTTTTGGATGATGGCATTCTACAACAGCAAAATTGGGAACGCTTTGAAAAAGTAATGGCTCCCAAAGTCACAGGCTCTTGGAATCTCCACTGTTTGACTTACAATCTACCGTTAGACTTTTTTGTGCTGTTTTCGTCTGCTGCTGCTCTACTTGGTTCACCAGGGCAAGCTAATTACGCTGCTGCTAATGCATTTTTAGATGCCTTGGCATGTTACCGCCGTGCACAGGGGCTACCAGGATTAAGTATTAACTGGGGAGCAGTAGCTGAGGTTGGAGTTGCAGCCAAACGTCAAGTAGAGGAACGTATGAAGGCATGGGGTATTGGCACTATAGCTCCTCAGCAAGTTTTACAAGTACTGGAGCAATTATTGTCGCGATCGTCACACTCATCTGCTCAAGTTGGGGTATTGCCCATCGACTGGTCGCAGTTTAGAGAAAAATTTGCCGATTGGCCATTTTTAGCTGATTTTCAGCAAAGATCTGAGCAGCCTTCAGATCAACTATCGGAATCTGAATTTCTCCACCAATTACAGGCTCTTCCTGCTAGCGAGTATCGGGCGTTATTAGTAGCTCACGTTCGTTCTCAAGTCACGAAAGTTTTAAATTTAAGTGCATCACAAACCATAGATGTGCAGCAGGGATTTTTCCAACTGGGGATGGATTCTTTAATGTCTGTCGAGTTAAGAAATCGTCTGCAAAAGAGTTTAGCCTGTTCATTGCCTCCAACTATAGCATTTGACAATCCAAATGTAGAAACACTTGTAGATTACCTCATCCAAGAAGTGCTTACTTTAGAATTTTATTCAGAATCTGATGTGCAGCCACAACAATTACTAGAGGTAGACAACAAAGCTGAGCTATTCGCAGAACTATCTCAAGATGAACTCGCCACTTTACTTGCCGAAAAACTAGCAAACTTAGGTTGAGGTACTCCTTTCCTGTGCTTATGATTGTCTATTTAATAACCCGTAAAGATGCAAATACAAGAAGACAAGACAAAAACATAAGTAATTTTCGGGAAAAGAGTAGTGTTTTTTATTCATACTAATCTATTTATCTAAAATATGAAGCAAGATTTAACCAGCCAAGATTATCGCTCTTTAATGCAAAATGCGTTGATTAAGTTGGAAGAAATGCAAACGCATCTCAGCGTTTTGGAGCGGGCTAGGACAGAACCGATCGCAATCGTTGGCATAGGCTGTAGGTTTCCGGGAGGTGCCAACAGCCCTCATTCCTTTTGGAAATTCTTACGTGACGGTTTAGATGCTGTTACAGAGGTTCCTAGAGAAAGATGGGATATTGATGCCTACTACGATGCAGATCAAGCTAATCCTGGTAAAATGTACACCCGCTATGGCAGTTTTTTGGAGCAGGTTGATAAATTCGACTCTCAATTTTTTGGTATTCCTCCGCGTGAAGCGGCTTTAATAGATCCCCAGCAAAGATTACTTTTAGAAGTCAGTTGGGAGGCGTTGGAACATGCTGGATTGCCACCAGAGCGGCAGATGGGTAGCAAAACTGGGGTTTTTGTAGGTATTATGAATCAAGATTATCTCCAGTTGGCAAGCAGTTCTCCCAAGGCAATCGATATCTATACTGGTACAGGGAACGCAGTCAGCTTTGCTGCTGGTAGATTATCTTACCTTCTGGGTTTGCAGGGACCAAGCTTAGTCGTAGATACAGCTTGCTCATCATCCTTGTTAGCCGTTCATCTTGCTTGTCAAAGTTTAAGAACAAAAGAGAGTCATCTAGCTTTAGCAGGCGGAGTAAATCTGATATTGTCGCCAATCTCCACGATTATTGAGTGTCGTGCCCAGATGCTGACACCCGATGACCATTGTAAGACTTTTGATGCAGCAGCTGATGGCTTTGTTAGAGGAGAGGGGTGTGGAGTCGTAGTCCTCAAACGCTTGTCAGATGCACTGAATGATCGCGACAATATCTTAGCTTTAATTCGAGGCTCTGCGGTCAATCAAGATGGTCGCAGTAGTGGTCTGACAGTCCCTAAGGGAAAAGCTCAAGAGGAATTGATTTGTCAAGCCTTGAGTAATGCAAATGTCGAACCAGATCGAGTGAGTTATATCGAAGCTCACGGCACAGGTACATCATTGGGAGATCCTATAGAGGTAAACGCCTTAGGAACTGTATTTGGTAAGAATCGTCCTAAAGACCAGCCTTTGGTAATTGGCTCAGTAAAGACCAACATCGGTCACTTAGAAGGAGCAGCAGGGATAGCAGGTCTGATTAAAGTCGTTTTGGCTATGCAACATGGTGAAATTCCGCCTCATCTACACTTTCAACAGCCAAATCCTTATATTGACTGGGAAAAACTGCCAGTTATAGTTCCCACAAAACTAAGACCTTGGTTTTTAGAAGATGGACGGCGAATTGCGGGAGTAAGTTCCTTTGGCTTTAGTGGCACAAACGCCCATGTGGTGTTAGAAGAAGCACCTCCGTCACAGGCAGTACCAGTAGATAACAAACGTGAATGGCATCTGTTGACGTTGTCAGCCAAAACACCAGAAGCGCTTCAGGATTTAGCGATTCAATATGAAAATTACTTGAGTTCCAATCCCGACTTATTGATCGGTGATATCTGCTATAGTGCCAATACCGGGCGCTCGCATTTCTCCCATCGGCTATGTGTAATAGCAGAATCACTGGCACAGACGAAAGAACAACTGGCAGCATTTGTTGGTGGACAAAAACCAACAGGAGTTTTAACAGGAGACAATAGCGCTCGACCCAAAATCGCTTTTTTATTCACGGGTCAAGGGTCGCAGTACGTGAAGATGGGGCAACAATTGTATCAAACACAACCCACCTTCCGCGCTATCCTCGAGCAGTGCGATGAAATTTTGCGTCCCCATCTGGAAAAACCCCTACTTTCAGTACTCTACCCACAGCTCTCCGATAGTTCGCCCCTAGATAACACAGCCTATACACAACCCGCCCTATTTGCCCTAGAATATGCCCTATTTCAGTTATGGAAATCTTGGGGTATCACTCCAGATGCGGTCATGGGTCATAGTGTGGGCGAGTATGTCGCCGCTTGCGTCGCCGGAGTATTTAGCCTCGAAGATGGTTTGAAATTGATTGCACAACGCGGACGGTTGATGCAGGAAACGCCTGGTGATGGTGAAATGGTAGCTGTGTTTGCTGATGCTAACTTAGTCACAGATGCAATTCAATCCCATCCATCGCAGGTTGCGTTGGCAAAGCCCGCCGTAGGCATCGCGGCGATTAATGGTCCGGAAAATGTGGTGATTTCCGGTCATCGAAGAGGAGTCGCGGTCATTGTTGCTGCCTTAGAAGCACAAAAAGTGCGGACGAAAAAATTGGCAGTCTCTCATGCCTTCCACTCACCGTTGATGGAACCGATACTAGCAGATTTTGCTCGTGCGGCGCAACAAGTCACATACTCTTGTCCACGCATTGAGTTAATTTCTAACCTCACCGGAACTACAGTCAATGCAGAAATTGCCACTGCTGAATATTGGGTCAACCATTTGCGACAACCCGTGCAATTTGCCCACAGCATTAGAACATTGCATCAGCAAGGGTATGAGGTCTTTGTTGAGTGCGGACCCCAGCCAACTCTTTTGGCTATGGCTCGTAAATGCTTGACTTCAGGTGTAGGAGTTTGGCTTCCCAGCTTACATCCCGGACAACAAGATTGGCAACAAATGCTTCTGAGTTTAGCTCAACTCTATGTCCGTGGCGTTTCTGTTGACTGGTCTGCTTTTGAAAAAGGCTTCTCGCATTATAGGGTAGACTTGCCAACTTATCCCTGGCAGAAAAAGCGTTATTGGATAAACACAAATGCCGAAAACGAACAGCAAAAATCGCTGTCTTTACTTCAAGGAAATAACTTTACCCCAATCATCGACTTTCTTAACCAAGGGAATACAAAACAGTTAGCTGAGCAATTAGAAAAAGCAGGAAAACTTTTAGAAAATGAAATTAAAGTTCTACCTAAACTGCTGGATTTATTAGTTAAGCAGCATCAAAAGCAACTTACAGCAGCAACCTTTAAAAATTTGCTCTACAAAATAGATTGGCAACTCAAGCCACGTCAGTCGAAGACTATTTTAAAGGCGATTAACAATTCTGAAGCGGGAAATTGGCTCATTTTCGCGGATTCGGGTGGTGTGGGACAAGCCCTAGCGAAACGATTACACGAAGAAGGTCAAAGCTGCATCTTAATCTATGCTGAAAATGGCTATCAAAGTAAAGAAACTGGAATTTTTAGCCTGAACCCCTTGAGTCCAGAAAATTTTGAGCGTTTGTTCCAAGAAGTTTTGCTCAAAAGCCAATTGCCTCTTAAGGGAATCATTCATTTGTGGAGTTTAGATACAGCACAATCAAATGATTTGACCCTCTCTGATTTAGAACAAGCACAGAAATGGGGATGTGGCAGTGTCTTGCATTTGATGCAGGAGTTAGTTAAGCACTATAATAAACAAATCTTACCTAAATTGTGGTTAGTCAGTCGAGGAGTTCAGCAAGTGGAAGCCCATACGGCTTCTCTAGCAGTAGCTCAAGCTCCCTTGTGGGGACTGGGTAAAGTCATTGCTGTAGAACATCCCCAATTGTGGGGAGGAGTGATCGATTTAGCCCTTGAGGCGACCGAAGATGAAGTATCAATGCTAATGGCAGAGATAGAGGACTCTGTTGGAGAAGACCATCTCGCCTTCCGAAAGGGACATAGATATGTGGCTCGGTTAGTACATGAAGACTCAGTACCATCTCAAGAAGTGGTGTTCCAAGCTGATGGCACTTACCTTATTACCGGGGGTTTGGGAGCTTTGGGTCTGAAAGTAGCTGCCTGGATGGTGGATCTAGGAGTCCGGTATTTAGTTCTAACCGGACGTCGCGGTATCTTTTCTCCTGAAATTAAAGCAGCTATTACCCGCATGGAACACGCAGGAACTAGGATTCTAGTCGCTAAAGCTGATGTATCTAGCCAGCAAGATATGACTGGAGTGTTCGAGGAGATGAACTGCTCTATGCCACCTCTACGTGGGATTATACATGCGGCTGGTGTTTCTAAAAATCAAACTATAGAGGAAATCGACCTGAACAGCTTTGAATCGGTGCTGCGCCCTAAAGTAGTAGGGACATGGATTCTGCATCAACTGACACAAGGGCTGGATCTGGATTTTTTCTTGAACTTCTCCTCAATTGCTTCAGTGTGGGGTTCCAAGGGACAAGCACATTATGCGGCAGCCAACCATTTTTTGGATGTGTTCGCCAATTACCGTCAAGGGCTTAAGATGAAAACGTTAAGTGTAAATTGGGGTCTTTGGGCTGGTGATGGCATGGCTACGCCCGAAGAGCAGAACTTTTTAACCCAGATGGGGTTAAAAGTGTTGCAACCAGAGCAAGCAGTTACTATCCTCGGATACCTGCTTGGGTCAGGTTGTAACCAGACAACAGTGGCTGACGTTGATTGGACGTTATTCAAAGAATTCTATGAGGCAAGGGGACAACGGTCACTGTTAGAACAAATTGTAGTACAGCCACGGAAAGCAGGAAAACAGCACTCAGGACAACAGTCAGAAATATTAAAACGACTGGAGGCAGCTAAGGAAAGCGATCGCACAAATATTTTAATTGCTTACATTCAACAAGAGGTTTCTCAAGCGCTGGGGCTAGAACCATCTCAAGTACCAGATCCGCAGCAAGGCTTTTTTGACATGGGTATAGATTCTTTGATAGTACATGAACTGACAAAACGGCTTGAAGCCAGCTTAGACTGTTCTCTTCCTTCCACTTTAATCTTTGAATTTCCAAACATTACAAAATTGTCCAAGTATTTGTCTGAGGAAGTGCTAGGCTGGGAGTCATCGAAAACTATTAATGCAAAGTTGCCCAAACGTGAAGACAAACGACTTGAAGCTTTGTCAGAGATAGAACAACTTGCCGAAGATGAACTTGAAGTGTCAATTGCCCAGAGACTGGCAAAGTTAGAAACTTTGGTAAATGGTGACTAAGATGAAGGATATTTCCGAAAGAGTTAACCAACTATCTTCTTCAAAACGGCTGCTTCTTGCTCTAGATGAAGCTTTGGGTAAACTAGAAGCAGTTGAGCGTTCCAAGAACGAGCCGATCGCTATCATTGGAATGGGCTGCCGATTCCCTGGAGGTGCCGATAACCCAGAAGCCTTCTGGCAGCTATTACATGATGGAGTGGACGCCATCACGGAGATTCCTCCACAGCGCTGGGATATGGATCTTCTTTACGACCCAGATCCTAACATTGCTGGGAAAATGTACATCCGTCATGCTGGATTGTTGCAGCAAGTAGACCAATTCGATCCTCAGTTCTTCGGAATTTCTCCGCGAGAAGCATCAAGCATGGACCCTCAACAACGTTTACTATTAGAAGTGAGTTGGGAAGCTCTAGAAAATGCTGGAGTCGCACCACACGATCTATCTGACAGCCAAACTGGTGTTTTTTTGGGGATAGGTCAAAATGATTATTCACGATTGCAGTTGCACTCCGGCGAGCATACACGTATTAATGCTTATGATGGCACGGGGAATGGCTTTTGCTTTGCAGCAGGTCGGTTGTCCTATTTTCTGGGTCTGCAAGGTCCAAGTATGGCAATAGATACAGCTTGCTCCTCTTCTTTAGTAGCAATACATCTAGCTTGTCAAAGCTTGCGTACTAGCGAGTGCAATCTTGCCCTAGCGGCTGGGGTACAACTGATCTTGTCACCAGAAGTTACCATTTTTCTATCCAGAGCACAGGCTCTTTCTTCTGATGGTCGTTGTAAGACATTTGATAGCGCTGCCAACGGTTATGGTCGAGGTGAGGGATGTGGAGTTGTGGTCCTCAAGCGCCTTCATGATGCCATTGCTGACGGCGATAATATTCTAGCTCTCATTAAAGGTTCAGCAGTTAACCACGATGGACCAAGCAGTGGTTTTACAGTTCCCAATAAGATAGCTCAGCAAACACTCCTCCATAAGGCATTAGCAAACGCTAAAGTCAAGCCATCTCAAGTGAGTTATGTAGAGGCTCATGGTACAGGAACCTCCTTAGGAGATCCAGTTGAAGTTAAAGCTTTAGCAACCGTGTTTGGTGAAGAGCGATCGCTAGAGAATCCCTTAATCATTGGTTCAGTTAAGACTAATATCGGGCATTTAGAAACTGCTGCTGGTATAGCAGGTTTAATCAAAGTCGTGTTATCCCTCCAACATAAGGAGATTCCGCCTCATTTGCACTTTAAGCAGCCCAATTCCCATATAAATTGGGATGAATTAGCAGTGGAAGTACCGATTTCGCTAGTATCCTGGGATTCAGACAACAGACAACGGCTGGCGGGAGTGAGTTCCTTTGGGATGAGTGGTACTAATGCCCATGTAATACTCGAAGAGGCACCGTTACCCAAATCTGTACCAGATGCTTTCGCAGACCGTCCACGACATTTGCTGATCCTCTCAGCTAAAACAGAAGAGGCATTAAAGCAATTAGCCCGTCGGTATGAGAATTACCTAACCACTCACCCTAAATCAGCTATTGCAGATATTTGCTTCACATCTTATACAGGGCGATCACACTTTAATCATAGGTTGAGTGTATTGACATCTTCATCAACAGAATTGATGGAAAAACTAGCTGCTTTTGCATCTGGGCAAAAAGTAACAGGAGTCTTACAAGGGCGGCTACAAGAGCAAAACCAGTCAGAAATTGTCTTTCTTTTTACAGGTGAGAAGTCTCAGTACAAAGGTATGGGACGCCAACTTTATGAAACACAACCCACTTTTCGTTCCTGCCTTGATCGCTGCAATAAAATTTTACGTCCTTACCTGGAACAACCCCTACTCGAAGTTCTCTATCCAAAAGCCGACGAGAATGACTTATTAAATGAAACAGCTTACACCCAACCCGCCTTGTTTGCCATTGAATACGCTTTAGCCTACTTATGGGAGTCTTGGGGTATATCTCCAAACGCTGTGATGGGTTATGGCGTAGGTGAGTATGTTGCTGCTTGTGTGGCTGGGGTATTTAGTCTAGAAGATGCTCTGAAACTGATTGTCGAACGGGGACGTTTGATACAGACGTTGGCTCAAGAAGGTAGAATGGAATCAATCCTAGCAGTATTCAAAAATGTTGCAAAGGAAGTCACTTACTCACCTTCACGTCTAAATATCATCTCTAATGTCGCTGGCACAACAGTTGCAGAAGAGATCAGCACCCCTGAATATTGGTGTCTTCATATGCAGCAACCAGTGCAATTTGCACCTGGACTGCAAACACTTGCTCACAAAGGTGATAAAATCTTTATAGGGATGGGTTCAAAGCCCTCTTTATTAGAAATGGATCGTGAAGTCATTTGGCTTTCCAGTCTCTGCCCAAAGCAAGAGGATTGGCAGCAAATACTCCAAAGTTTGGGAGAATTATATGTACGTGGAGTACCAATAGACTGGTATAACTTTGACCAAGGCTACTCTCGCCGCCGTCTCCAACTGCCAACATATCCATTTCAGCGCCGACGATATTGGGTAGAGACAGATAGTAATGTTCATCCAACAAATAGTCACCAAACCAACAATAACCCAGAAACTGAAGCATTATTACGACAGACAGCGGAATTACTACCTAAGTTGCTGGAAGCATTAACCAAACAGCCGCAGGCAAATAGTTCATTTAACGGAGTAAAGCAAATATCAGAGCATCAAGAGCCTTGGCTTTTACAACATCTGAAGGAAATGCTTCATAGCGAACGCCTAGCTTTCTTGATTGCTCATCTTCAAAATGAAGTCGCCACTGTGTTGCGTCTCGATCCATCCCAGCTACCAGAAGAAAAGTTAAGCTTTTTTGACATGGGCATGGATTCTCTGCTTGCCGTTGAGTTGAAGAATCGGCTCGAAACAAGTTTGGGAAATTCTATTTCTCCAACATTAGCTTTCAACTATCCTAATATTGAAAGCCTTGCTAAGTATTTGCTTAACGACGTAACTAGTTTAGATTCAATTGAAGAATATGACGCAGTGTTTCCAGAAGAGAACCATCAGCTGACGCAGATAGTGCTAGAAGTAGAAAACTTATCGGAAGAGGAAGTTGAAAATTTACTCGTTCAGAAATTAGCAACTCTTTAGGAAAAAGCAAATGATAACTGATTAACTGGATATAATAGGATAACAAATCCGTTTGCTCCGAAATTATTTCTCCTTCTCCTCCCTCTATGTTCTCTGCGTCTGGTACAGTTTTTTTATTATTCAGATGTAACCGGATTTAATATGAGTAAAATTTCCGAGCGATTTGCACATATGTCTCCATTAAAACAAGCGCTTATAGCGTTAGAGGAGATGCGCTATAAGCTCGATAAAATAGAGCGCCAGCAAAGTGAACCGATTGCCATTATTGGTACGGGTTGCCGATTTCCCGGCGGTGCTAATACTCCACAGATGTTTTGGCAGCGACTCCAAAATGGTTTTGATGCTATCCAAGAAGTGCCATTAGAAAGGTGGGATATAGATGCCTACTACGACTCAAATTCTGAAACAGATGGCAAAATTTATACACGGCAAGGCGGTTTTTTAGATGTAGGAGTAGACGGTTTTGATGCTGAATTCTTTGGGCTTGCTCCACGAGAAATAGTGAGTATGGATCCCCAGCAACGGTTATTATTGGAGGTAACTTGGGAGGCTATAGAAAATGCCGGTCAAGCACCAGACAAGCTAGTTGGTAGCCAAACGGGAGTCTTTGTAGGAATCAATACTTCTGACTACTTACATCTCCATAAAGGTTTTCAAGACCCTACTCATCTTAATGCCTATTTTTTCACTGGCAACACTTTTAGCATTGCAGCAGGTCGTTTATCATACATTTTGGGTCTGCAAGGTCCAAGCATAGCCTTGGATACTTCTTGCTCGTCGTCCTTAGTTAGTATTCATCTTGCTTGTGAAAGTCTCCGGACAGGAGGATGCAATCTGGCTTTAGCTGGTGGAGTGCATTTAATGCTATCATCGGCAGCATTTATAGTTCTATCGAAGATGCGAGCTTTGGCAACGGATGGTCGTTGCAAAACTTTTGATGCTGCTGCCGACGGTTATGGTAGAGGAGAAGGTTGCGGTATAGTAGTACTCAAACGGCTTTCAGATGCTATTGCCAACGGCGACAACATCTTGGCTTTGATTCGAGGTTCAGCAATTAACCATGATGGTCGCAGTGGTGGACTGACAGTGCCTAATGGGTTGGCTCAGCAAGCAGTTATTAGAGCAGCTTTGACCAATGCTAAGCTAGAGCCAAAGCAGGTGAATTATGTAGAAGTCCATGGTACAGGGACTGCACTGGGAGATCCCATTGAGATTGAAGCGTTAGCAAGTGTACTATCCGAGGGACATTCAAAGCAGCAGCCCCTGATCGTAGGTTCAGTGAAAACGAACATTGGTCATTTGGAAGCGGCGGCTGGGGTAGCAAGTCTGCTCAAAGTGATATTAGCTATGCAACACGAGGAGATCCCGCCCCATTTACATTTAAAAAACCCAAATCCTTCTGTTTCTTGGGAAGATCTTCCCATAATGATTCCAACTCAGAAGACTTCTTGGTCTTCGCAAGCAAAAAGTCCTCGTGTAGCTGGAGTCAGTTCATTTGGGATGAGTGGAACAAATGCTCATGTGGTATTGGAGGAGGCACCTGTCCGCGCCTCGATTCACTCAGAAGTAGAGAGACCACTTCAAATTCTCACTTTGTCAGCTAAGAGTGAAATGGCGTTACAGAAACTTGCCGATCGCTTTCAGAAATACCTGGAGAACAATCCCTTAAGTTCTATAGGGGATGTCTGTTTTACAACCAACACTGGACGATCCCATTTTTCTCAGCGTTTAGCTGTAGTGGCTGAACAAGCAGCACAGGTACAAGAACGACTGGCTGCTTTTGCAAAGGGAGAGACACCAGATGGGCTGCTTGTCGGGCAAATCCCACCTGCAAGTCGCACAAAGGTGGCGTTTTTGTTTACAGGTCAAGGCTCTCAGTATATAGGTATGGGACGCGAACTCTACAAAACCCAACCTACATTTCGCAAAGCTTTGGAGCATTGCGATGAATTACTATTGCCTTATTTTAAACAATCATTATTATCATTATTATATATCCAACCTGAGATAGATGCAATTAATGAGACAGCTTTCACTCAGCCTGCCTTGTTTGCAATCGAGTATGCCCTAGCCCAATTATGGCAGTCGTGGGGGGTAGAGCCATCAATAGTGATGGGTCATAGCGTAGGAGAGTATGTCGCTGCCTGCATTGCTGGAGTGTTCAGCTTGGAAGATGGGCTGAAGCTGATTGCCCAACGAGGGCGATTAATGCAGGCTTTGCCACAGGAAGGCAAGATGGTGGCGATATTTGCTGATGAAGCTAGGGTGACAGCAGCAATAGAACCATTTAAAGGACAAATGTCCATTGCTGCTATTAACGGTCCTAAGAACATCGTGATTTCGGGAAAATCTGAGGCGGTACAAGCAGTTACTCAAAAACTAGAAGCAGAAGGGATTATATCCCGTCTTTTGAAGGTTTCCCACGCCTTTCACTCTCCTTTGATGGAGCCAATACTGGATGCTTTTAAGCAAATAGCAACTGAAGTCAAGTATTCATCTCCTCGAATTAAAATGATTTCTAATCTAACCGGAGAACTGGTAAAGGAAGAAGAGGTCACTCAAGCCGAGTATTGGTGCCGTCACTTGCGAGAAGCAGTGAAATTTAGTGCGAACATGCAGACACTGCACAAGCAAAGCTGTGAACTGTTTGTAGAAATTGGTCCACATCCAGTACTGCTGGGGATGGGACGGCAGTGTTTACCAGGGGAAACAGGAGTCTGGCTACCTTCATTACACAGGGGAAAATCTGATTGGCAACAGTTGCTTCACAGTTTAGGAGAGTTGTATGTTCGTGGGGTAGAGGTAGATTGGTGCAAATTTGACCAAGACTACCCGCACCAACGTCTTCAATTACCAACTTACCCGTTCCAACACTCGCGATATTGGTTGGAGCCTGCCTCGCTTACGCAATCAGCAACGCCGGAATCTCCTATTTTCACAGATTGGCTTTATGAAGTTAAGTGGCAACCCCAATCTCGCACGACAACCATAGAGCCAGGAGTCGAAATGCTACCAGAACGGCATGGCAGATGGTTGGTATTTGCTGATCAAAACAGCCAAATTAGCGCAAAACTAGCAGCTTTGTTAGAGGTTCGTGGAGAGACTTGTATCATGGTCTCTTCTGGAAAAACATACGAAGCCTCTCAAACAGGATGCTGGAAGATCGATTCTACAAAGCCTGAAGATTTTCAACGGTTGTTAAGGGAGGTGCTGGAAACTGATGCACTTCCATGTCATGGTATAATATACTGCTGGAGTTTAGATGTCACCTCAGTAGAACAGACGACTGCAAGTTCCTTAGATACAGATCAAGCACGAACCTGTGGCAGCGTGCTCTATTTGGTGCAGGCTCTTAGCTCAGTTAAAGTTTCTCAATTGCCGCGTTTGTGGTTAGTAACCCAAGGAGCTCAACCAGTAGGATATCAAGCAAATTCTCTAGCAGTAGCTCAAGCTCCTCTTTGGGGACTTGGTCGGGTAATAGCAACAGAACATCCTGAACTTTGGGGTGGGCTGTTAGATTTGGCTCCTGGCAATCCTGAAGAAGCAGCTGCCAACTGTTTAGAAGAACTTTGTCAGTCAGATCAAGAAACTGAAGTCGCCTTTCGCCAAGGACACCGATATGTACCTCGCCTAGTACGTAGCGAAAGTACTAAAGCTCTAGTAGAAACTTTAAGTTTACGGTCCAATGGCACATATCTCATCAGTGGCGGTCTTGGCGGTTTGGGGTTGAAGATGGCTGAGTGGATGGTGAACAGAGGAGCACGGCATCTCGTACTGATCGGACGTAGTGGTGCCTCCCAATATGCCAGCGAGCAAATAAAGATGCTGAGAGAGGTAGGCGCAGAGATTATTGTAGCAAGAGCTAATATCTCTCAGGAAAACGAGGTACAAAAAGTGCTGGCTGACATTGCTCAATCGCTACCACCTCTCCTTGGTATAATGCATTTAGCCGGGGTTTTGGATGAAGGTGTATTGCTGCGGCAAGACTGGGAGCGCTTTGCCAAGGTTATGGCTCCGAAGGTGGCAGGAGCGTGGAACCTGCATTCTCTCACGCAGAATATGCCCTTGGAATTTTTTGTGATGTTTTCTTCTAGTGCATCACTACTTGGTGTACCCGGTCAAGGAAGTTACTCAGCAGCTAATACTTTTTTAGATGTGCTAGCCCATTATCGACATTTGCAAAAACTGCCGGCTTTAAGTATCAATTGGACTCCTTGGGATGAAGTTGGTATTGCAGCTAGTTTAAGCACCAATATAAAGCAGCGATGGGCTGCAGCAGGGATAAGTCTCATTACTTTGCAACAAGGGTTGCAAACTATGGAAAAGCTGTTCAGCCAGTCAAATGCACAAGTTGGTGTACTGGCAGTGAATTGGTCAAACTTCATTAAGCAATCTCCAGCCAATTTTAAACCTCCATTGCTCTCAAAAATCTTCGATGAACATTACTCTCAGCTAACCACTTTGCCATCAGACCAACTGCAGCATGATCTTTTGGAGCAGTTAAAAGCGGCTGCACCAAAACAACGTCGGGCTATTTTGGCAACTTACATTCAAAACTGTGTAGCTATGGTTTTAGGGCGTGATTCATCGCGATTGCCAGAGGTCAAGATCGGTTTTTTTGAATTGGGTATGGATTCTCTGATGACCTTGGAATTGAAAAATCGTCTCCAATCGAGCTTGGGGTATTCCCTTCCCGCAACGCTAACTTACGAATATTCAACAATTCATGCTCTCACTGAGTATTTGCTGAGCGATGTGCTTTCCTTGGAAAGCTCTATAATTTATAATACTGAATCTCTTGAGGATGCTGAGAAGCAAACAATATTAACAGAGATAGAACAGCTTTCAACCAATGAATTAGAAGCCATAGTTGATGAAGAATTAAGTAAGTTGGTATAAATAAATATAACTAAGTAAATAAATGCAGAACGGTGCGGAAACGACTTAATATAACTACAAACAGTGGTAACGCGAAGTTTTGTTTATTCACGCCGACTTACTTAAAAGTTTTAATGAGAGATAATTAAGATGAGTAGTAGTCCTGAAAAACTTGACCAACTTTCTCCACTCCAACGTGCAGTTTACGCGTTGAAGGAAACTCGCTCCCAACTTGACGCTATTCAAAGTCAACAAAATGAACTGATCGCCATTATAGGTATGGGTTGCCGATTTCCCGGTGGAGCTAACGATCCGGAGTCATTCTGGCAATTGCTTTCGCATGGAGGTGATGCGATTCGGGAAGTGCCACCAGAACGCTGGGATGTAGACAAATATTACGATCCAAATCCTGACACTTCCGGCACAATGTACACGCGTCAAGGCGGATTTTTGAATGTTGGTGTAGACGCATTCGACGCAGAATTTTTTGGACTTGCCCCACGTGAAGTTGTAAATATGGATCCCCAGCAACGTTTATTACTGGAGGTAAGTTGGGAAGCCTTAGAGCAAGCTGGTTATGCATCAGATAAACTAAATGGTAGCAAAACTGGAGTCTTTGTTGGAATCACAACCAACGACTATGCCCAACAAACCATATTTGCGGAAACAAACAATATTGATATTTACACAGCTACCGGAAGTGGTTTTAACGTTGCCGCTGGACGTTTATCGTACATTTTAGGCTTGCAAGGTCCTAGCATGGCAATTGATACAGCCTGTTCCTCGTCCTTGGTAGCAGTTCATCTTGCCTGTCAGAGTTTGCGTACAGGTGAGTGCCATATGGCTTTGGCTGGTGGGGTAAACCTGATACTCTCGCCCCATATAACCATTGCCATGTCTAAATTGCGAGCCTTGTCTGCTGATGGGCGCTGCAAGACCTTTGATGCTGCTGCAGATGGCTACGGACGAGGAGAAGGATGTGGGATTACGATCCTCAAGCGCCTCACGTCCGCTATTACTGATGGCGATAATATATTAGCTGTGATTCGAGGTTCAGCTGTTAACCAAGACGGTCGTAGTAGCGGACTCACAGTTCCTAATGGATTGGCTCAGCAAGAGGTTTTGCGTACTGCTTTGAAGAACGCGAAGGTGGAACCATCCCAAATTAACTACGTAGAAGCACACGGTACAGGAACACCATTAGGAGATCCAATAGAATTGAAGGCTTTGGGAACTGTTTTGGGACAGGGACGTTCAGACAAAAACTCTCTGATGGTTGGCTCGGTAAAAACGAACATCGGTCACCTAGAAGCAGCAGCTGGGATAGCCAGTTTAATTAAAGTGGTTCTGGCAATGCAGCATAATATAATCCCACCTCATTTGCATTTAAAAAAATTCAATCCTCATATTGCTGCCCAGAATCTTCCTGTAATCGTTCCTACTGAGCAAGTCTGTTGGCCTACTACGACAGATAGTGAACAAGGAAACCTTGACTCCAGACACCTGGCTGGGGTTAGTTCGTTTGGATTTAGTGGCACTAACGCTCATGTGGTGTTAGAAGCAGCACCTGTGCGGAAATCAGCGCTAAAAGATGTTGATCGACCCCTTCATATTCTCACACTCTCAGCTAAGAGTGATGCGGCCTTAACCTCATTGGCAAAGCGCTTTCAACACTACATAAACGCACATCCATCAGCATCATTAGCAGATATCTGCTTCACAGCAAACACTGGGCGATCACATTTTGATCGCCGCCTTAGTATCGTCGCTGAATCATTGGAACAGGTATGTCAACAGTTGGCAGATTTTGTTGCTGGAAAGAAGTTCTTTACAGAATTTAACCAACTTTTGCCAAGCACCAGTAAACCCAAATTAGCTTTTATTTTCACGGGACAAGGATTGCATTATATTGATATGGGGCGTCAACTTTACGACACCCAACTCACTTTCAAAAAAGCCTTGGATCGTTGTGATGAGTTCCTACGTCCTTATCTTGGAGAGTCACTCTTATCAATACTGTATCCTCAGTCTAAAAACTTTTCGCTACTTAATGAGACTGCTTACGCTCAGCCAGCCCTGTTTGCACTAGAGTATGCTCTTGCAGAGTTGTGGCAATCCTGGGGTATAGAACCAACTGTCGTTATGGGTTATGGGTACGGCGAATATGTTGCAGCTTGCGTTGCCAACGTGTTTAGTTTAGAAGATGGACTCCAATTAATTACCAAGCGGGCAAAGCTCATGCAAAGCTTACCAGCAGACAGTAATGTTTCGCACTTTATAGAACCAATTCCAGAAACATTCAAGAGCATTGCAGAGGATATAGAATATTTTACTCCCCAATTGCCGTTTCTTTCCAACTTAACTGGAAAACCCGTGGCCGGACACGAAATTGCATCAGCACACTACTGGCAACACCATACTCAGGAACCACTAAAATTTTCTGAAGGTATACAAACGCTGTACAAACAAGGATATCAATTGTTCGTGGAAATTAGTCCACATCCTACATTAACTCACATGGAGCAAAGCTGCTTGCCAGAAGGAGTAGGTTTTTGGCTTCCTTCTTTGACAAGAGAACAAGGTGATTGGCAGCAGATCCTCCGGAGTCTGGGAACATTATACGAGCAAGGTGTGGATGTAGACTGGGATGCATTTGACCGCGATTATCAGCGACATCGGCTTCCACTACCAACTTACCCTTTTGAATGCCAACGTTACTGGACGGATGTAATTAAAGATCGGCAACCAAAAGTTAAAAGCATTTCACGACAACTTTCTCACCCTTTGTTAAACCAACGATTGGATTCACCCCTAAAACAAATTCAGTTTGAATCCCAGTTTAGTCTCGACTCTCTACCGCTTGTCCGCGACCATAGAATTTATGATATACCATTTTTGAACTTTGTCATCTATCTAGAGATGGCATTAGCTGGAGCGATGGAAGCATTCGGAAAGAAAGCTTTGACAATAGAGGATGTATTAATTTCCCAGCCACTTATCTTATTTAAAGATCAGATTCAGCCCGTTCAGTTAATTCTGCAGCCTGAGCATTCTGGTAAAGCTACATTTCAAATTTTTAGTCTAACAAACAACGAAGTTGAGACAAAAGCTGCTTGGATCTTGCATGTTACCGGAAAACTCTGCTTTGAGAATGTAGAATTTGCCTCCTCTGCGAAAATGTCTACCTCTGTGGAAGAAATTCAGGCACGATATGAAAAAAAATTTACGAGCGCTGAGTTTTACCAAATGATAGGGGATAGGGGTGCTAGCCTAGGACCTACTTGCCAGTGGCTCAAACAAATTTGGCTGGGATATGGAGAAGCACTCGGCAGTATAAAATCACCTGCAACAGAAGATGAATTTTATGCTGCTTATCAGCTTCCTCTCGGCGTTGTTGATGCCTGTTTTCAAATCTTAGGAGTCTGCTTGCTCGATATAGCTGATGGTTACATTCTGGCTGGGGTCGAAAAATTTCACTTCCATAATCGTTCTGAGCAACCATTATGGACAAATGCTGTACTAAAACTCAATGAGCACAGGGAGACTATTTCCGGAGATATTCGTGTATTCGATGAAACTGGACTACTTGTCATAGAAGTCTTGAATGCACAGTTAAGGCGAGTGAACCAGGAGGCACTCCAACGTGTTGCTAAAGAAACGAAGTATACAAGCGTTTCATCGGGAGTCGCCCAACCTATTGCACATACTAGTCTGTTAAGAGAACAACTTCTTGCTATGAAATCAAGGGAGCGCCAATTGATATTGGAGAATTATTTACTGACAAAACTAGCAAAAGCCCTACAGCTTCCGGTATCCAAGCTACAATCCCAACAATCACTTGCAACACTAATTGACTCCCTAATTGTTATTGAGCTAAAGAATCAAATTGAGACCGAACTACAGATTACTGTACCAGGGACAAAATTTTTTGAGGAAATTAATATCGCTCAGTTAGCAACTTTTGTATCAGAACAATTTAGACTTAAGTAATGTTCCCCCAAAAGTAGACTCCAGCCACAATGACTAACAGACTTCCGAGAGAAAGATCGTTCAAATTCTAGAGAATTATTCAGGTAAAAGTCATGATAAGTCGTCAATTTTGAGGTCACGTTTTCAGTAATTTGAGAACTCGATTTAGATGCGTTTACCCTGCGCTTGCTTCACAGTTTAAAAAGCTGTGTATCTCATTACCACTGTTAAGCCCACATTCTGCACTTCAGTTTGTAACACAAACTGAAGTGCGGAATGTGGGCTTCAACTTCAACCTGACTTCGCTTTAGGGTACTTCCAAAGAGGTATTGCCTACGAAATGTTGAACGATTATCAGAAGGCTCTGGCAGATTATAATCAAGCGATTCATCTTGATCCTAACGATGCATCAGCATATTCTCACCGGGGGGAAGTCCGCGAAAAGTTGCAAGATTCTCAGGGAGCAAAGGCAGACTACTCCAAAGCAATTGAACTTTACTCGAAAGCGATAGAAATTGAGCCTGATGTTTTGACCTACCTATTGCGAGGTAGAGTCCACGAAAAGTTGAAAGATTATACTGGAGCAAAGGCTGATTACAATCAAGCGATTCATCTCGATCCTAACTTTGCTTTAGCCTACCAGGGGCGGGGTGGAGTCGATGAAAAGCTGAACGATTCTACTGGTGCGATCGCCGATTACACCCAATTGATTAAACTCCAGCCTAACAATGCACAAGCCTACTCTTGGCGGGCTACTGTGCGTATACAGTTGAAAGATTATCCAGCAGCGATGGCGGATTTAACACAAGCGATTAAACTCCAGCCTAACAATGCACAAGCCTACTCTGGGCGGGCTACTGTGCGTATACGGTTGAAAGATTATCCAGCAGCGATGGCGGATTTAACACAAGCGATTAAACTCCAGCCTAACAATGCACAAGCCTACCACGGGCGGGGTGCAGTCCGCAACCTGTTAAAAGATTATACTGGTGCGATCACCGATTACACTCAATTGATTAAACTCCAGCCTGACGATGCACAAGCCTACTCTTGGCGGGCTACTGTACGTATACAGTTGAAAGATTACAC
>CALMVQ010000132.1:88912-97633 GCA_937873135.1 uncultured Scytonema sp.
ATGCACAAGCCTACTCTTGGCGGGCTACTGTACGTATACAGTTGAAAGATTACACAGGAGCGCTCGCAGATTATACTCAAGTGGTGAAACTCAAGCCTGACATTGCTCAAGGCTATTTCTCGCGTGGTGTTATCCATCACAAACTCCGAGACTATACCTCTGCACTATCAGACTATAATCAGGCGGTTGCTAAGGATGAAAAATTCTGGTCTGCGATCACCAACATTGGTCACATTAAATACGAAAAAGGAGATGTACAGGGAGCGTTCTCACAGTGGCAGCAATCTGTCAAGATTAACAGCAATGCGGCAGAACCGCAAATGGCAATGGCAGTGGCTTTGTACACCCAAGGAAAGCAACAACTCGGCTTAAACATGGCACAAGCCGCCTTGCGCTTGGATAAAAGCTGGGCTGATGTAGCGTTTCTCAAAGAAAATCTTTGGGGCGATGTCTGACGACAAGCCGCTCCGCGTCTACGCTTAATTGCCGACGCACAAAAACTGCTTGAACATCCCTCAGTACAAGGAGTGCGATCGCGTTAACTAGGCATAACGCAGTACTCGGCAAAAGGCTAAACTGATATCTTAGAGAAAGATCGGTGACAGAGATTAAAGCCCTTTTGTGAAGTTAAATCAGGAGAAGGTTAGATGAATCTTGAGGAAGCAGTGTTAGAAAGATTACGCCACTTACCTGTGGATAAACAGCAGCAACTATTAGAATTTGCGGAATTTTTGTATCAAAAAACTACTCTTAAGACTCCTTTACGGACTGTGAGAGGATTATGTGCTGATTTAAAAGTAGATATTACTGAAGAAGATATTGCTCAAGCACGTCAAGAAATGTGGGGTAAATTCCCCAGGGATATCGTTTAATGATATCGGTAGTAGCAGATACACACACTTTAATTTGGTACGTTTTTGACTTGCAGAGATTGTCATCAGCCGCATTAACAGCGTTGGAACAAGCAGTGCGAACACATCCATAAGTTGAGGTGGCAGTGGGAACAGTCCAAGTTTTCCCAATTATTGCGATTCAAGTAATAATGAGTTTATGAAGTAAATATCAGGAGTGGTGGTTATGCCCTTGGTGACTATTCCTAAGCGTTATCTTGTTTCTCTTGACGAGGAATCGATCGTACTAGATTTACCGGAGTCAGTTCTAGTGTCATTACAAAGGGATTATGGAAAGGTGAAGAAGGCTAAGGGGATTCTTCAGCATCAGAAAGAGGCAATGTTGGCTCATCTAGATGCAGTGCGTGAGGAATGGGAATAAACTATCTCTACGATACGAATATTTTTATTTACTATTTGGCGGGAGATGAGACGGTTTCTGAATTCTTCTCGGATGCTTTTCTCAATAATAATTACGTTGTGACATCGCCGATTGTACGAATTGAACTACTTTGTTTTTCTGGTTTGTCTGATGAAGAGGCAGAAGTTATTGAAGATTTATTGAGTCAGTTTGATTCGATTCCTATTTCTAGGAAAGTGGAGAATAGGACAATTGCTTTAAAGCGGAAAAACAAAATTAAGTTACCAGATGCGGTGATTGCTGCGACGGCTTTATGCCAGACAGCCGTTTTGCTGACTCGCAATGTTCATGATTTTCAGGGTATTGCAGAATTAAAGTTAGAAAATCCTTTTGGTGATGAATGAAAACTTGTAGTAACCGAACTAAAATCAGAGACATTTACAAAACTTTTAACAATTCCGCCAACAATACAACGTTGTAGAGGCTGACATCAATCAGTCGCGAGATTTTTCTAGATATTCGCGATAATTCGCTCTTAAGAGAGCTAACTTTTTGACTGCTTTCCGCTTCTTGCTTGATACTAATATAGCCTTAGCTGTGAGTGTGATCGCCCATTCTACCGGATAATATAGTTAAATTCCATAAATTTTGTTATTAATTATTCGTGATTTGTGACTATTTGTTATGCTGAATAATTACCCCACTTGATAAATTATAGGACGATATTTAGGTTGGGGAATAGGCTTACCTTCTACAGTTGCTGCTTCTAGCCAAGCAGCTTTAGCAATCATTACTTCACCTAGCGCGGCTTCCGGGGTTGCACCCCAAGCAGAACAAAATTTTAAGTCAGGAATGTCAGCAATGTAACCTTCATTTTCTTCGCTGTAGAAAATATTAATATGATAATCTTTCATGCTTCATCCTCCTTTCGTCAGATTGTACTGCTCTACTATAAACAAGAATTGGCGGACTTGGTACGGTACTGCTTTACCACTTCTATTTTGAATGTTAATAATTTCTGGCAAATCAGGATGATTAAATATATGATGACTACCATTGATACGTGACAAACTAAAACCAAAGGCTTCAATCAGTGTCACCAGATCGTTAAATTGGATATTTTTTGAGCCTGACAGAACTTTTTCTAGCAGCTTGCGTTTTTTCATCAGCAATAAGTTTTAACTAATGATGGGTATCCAATCTACCAACTAATTACTCAACTATTTTATCCCTTTGTGTCCTTCGCGTCTTGCCTTCGGCACGCCTGACGGCGAACGTGGTTCATTAAATATCCTAACTTCTTACTTCTGGAACAGCTTTAACTTGAATTGGATTTGGTTTATCAATCAAGAGGTAACAGTTGTATTACCTTGGTTGTACTGTTGGATTAAGCTTTGACATCTTTGCCCTGCTTCCACTGCTTGCTTCATTAATGCCTTTCCTTGAGCAAAATTCTTTGCAGCAAAAGCACGATTAGCCTCTTGGCTTAACCTGGCAGCTTGCCTTGATTCTAGTCTAATTTGGGATTCTAAGTCCATAATTATTCCTCATGCTCCGAAATAACGATCTCTAAGTTCTCTGCTATGCGGTAAAGTACTTCTGCTTGACTAATATAAGCACTGCGGTTGCCCAACGCCAGCTGATCTACAAACTGCAGGATATCATCTTCCAAGGTAATCGTGACTTTTTGCATTAGTATTACTTTTTAGTAAGATTATGATGATCATACAAAATTCACACATAAAATTTTTCTAGTATTGCCTACTTTTCAGTGTGGGAGAAAATCTTGGAGCGATCGCATATTAACAATGCCGTCAGCCTATTTTATGGTGTAAACGACTTAACCAAGGTATGGTAGGATATTATGCTTGGTCAGCTTTTGCAAATCGGTCAGCTTTTGGATGGACGTTACCGAATCGTTAAAATCTTACCTGGTGGTGGATTTGGGCAGACTTACATAGCAGAAGATATCAAGCGTCCGGGCAACCCTGAATGTGTGGTAAAACAACTGCGAGTTGTGAGTCACAGTCCCACAACTTTACGAATTGCTCGTCGTCTATTTGAAACAGAAGCAGAAACTTTAGAAAGATTAGGTGATCACGACAAAATTCCGCGACTGTTTGCTTACTTTGAAGACAATCAAAATTTTTACTTAGTTCAAGAGTTTATTTCTGGTCAAACTTTAGATAATATTTTACAGGGACAACCTTTGCCCGTAGACCAAGTCCGCAGTCTTTTAACAGAGATATTAGAGATTTTGGTCTTTGTGCATGGGCAGAAAGTCATCCACCGAGATATTAAGCCCTCAAATTTAATCCTCCGTAAGATAGATGACAAGATAGTTTTGATTGATTTTGGGGCAGTTAAGGAAGTTATTACTCAAACTGTTAACTCTCACGGACAAGTAACCCCAACAGTTGCGATTGGCACTCCTGGTTACATGCCATTAGAACAATTACAAGGCAATCCCCAATTTAACAGCGATATTTATGCTTTAGGCGTGGTTTGCATCCAAGCACTGACAGGGTTACTTGCTCAGGATATATCAAAACTACGAGATCCTTTGAATCCGAACACGGGCGAAATTATTTGGAATCAGCGATCGCAACACGTTAGCCCACAGTTAGTCAATGTCATCAATAAAATGGTACGGTTTGATTGCCGTCAGCGCTACCAGTCGGCAGGTGAAGTCCTCAACGATCTCACAGCATCAATCCCTAACTCCAAACCCCCCCAACAAACGTCACCAAAAACACTCTGGCTTTTTCTAACGGGGGTTGCGGCGGTGATTGTGGTTGGTGTGTCTTTTGCAATATATACTTTCTCTCAGCAAAAATACACCAAAATTACTTACCAGCAAGCAGTGGAAACAGTAGCAGAAAAAGCGAAGGAAGGAGGCTACCAAAAAAATGCTCCCAACATCTTGCTTCAGCAACAGTCACTTGGTACTGGGAACCAGCAGTCTCAAAATTTGCCGTTAAACGGTCAGGCAATTGATGATAAACTTGGCAAGGGTGACGCGGTTTTACCAAATAAGAGTTACTACAAGCTTTATGTGTTTGAGGGTCAGGCAAATCAGCAAGTGAACGTTGAGATGACAAGTAAAGAGATTGACCCGGCTTTAATTTTGTTAAATGCTGATGGCCGCGAACTTACCCGCAATGACGACATATCGCCTGATAATTTCAACTCCAGAATTGTCGCAACATTACCCCAGGATGGCATATATATTGTGCTTGCCAGATCTTCTGAAGCACAACAATCACAGAACTTATCGCTTACAAGCAAAAGTGTCGGGTTCTGACAATCGATAATGATTTATTCGTAGTGAGGAATGCGCGTCCTCATCTTTTTGAGGGCTTCAGCCCTCACTACAAACAGTGCGATCGCGTTGACTAGGCATTGGGAGCAGCTGGCGGTAGATTCAACAACTATATTAAGGCGATCGCGCATTCAGCAGCAGCAAAGCCGTGTGAACTTTAGTTAACCATGAAATCAAGAGGGAACAATGCTTAAAAGCTATGAAGCTATTTTTGAAAACGGTCAGATTAAATGGCTAACTGATGAGCCGAAAGTATCATCTGCCCGTGTAATTGTGACGATTCTTTCGGATACCACGCCACCAACAAAGCGTCGGACTCCCCCTGCTTCCATCGCAGGTAAAGGTAGAACCTTGGGTGATTTGGTTAGTTCTGTTATTGAAGAACAGGATTGGGAATGTCTCAAGTAATCGTCCTCGATACCCATATTTGGATTTGGTTTATCAATCAAGAGTTCGATCTATTTCCGGAACACTGGCGAGAAGCTATCGAAACTACTGACATAGTGGGTATTTCACCAGTATCCTGCTATGAGGTTGCTCTCGCACAACAAAGGGGACGACTGAAACTGCCTTGCACTGCCGATCTCTGGTTTCAGCAGGCTTTGGAACCAACAGGCATTACATTGTTTCCTCTGACTGCTGAAATCGCTTACCACGCAGTCAGTTTATCTCCTGTCCACAAAGATCCTTTTGATCGCTTGATGATCGCTACAGCACTAGTTTATAAAGCGAAGCTAGCCAGTATTGACAGCTTGTTTTCTCAGTATTTAGAACTCGATACATACTTGATGAAGTAGAGGTTGAGGGATTATGAGCAAAACGGTAAATTAGAGAAAAGCGTTTTTAATAAAAACTTGCCCGTGGCTAAAATTACCCTTGAAGTACCAGACGAACTAACAGATCAATTAGCACAGATAGGCGATCGCTTGCCAGAACTGCTTGCACTTAGTCTGCAGCAACCGCCGCTCCCAGCTCGTATTTATCAATATATCCTCGCTTTTGTTGCTAGCCTTCCCACGCCAGAACAAATTCTCGCCTTCCGTCCCACTCCGGAAATGCAAACAAGATTACAAACCCTGTTGGTACGCAGCAAAGCTGGAGAAATCACTCCATGAGAACAACGAGAACTCGATGAATACGAGCGCATCGAACATTTGATCGTGATGCTCAAAGCAGGTAGTCTACCTCATCTAACCCGTACAGCATGAGTAGTACCTATGCACCTTTGTTAAATACCTACCCTTGAAAGTAAAAAAGAGGGGGGTCGCCCTTCCCTTACCGCCTTCCGGATCGGAGATTAACGTGGGACTCGTCTTATCCGAGCACTATTGACTAGAAGGAAAACTGCATTGAGTTGAATAAAACTTCACCTTGCTAGCTTCTTATCTGCGATTGGAGAATTTATTTTCAAATTCTGACTCAGTGTGGTGGAGACAACTAGGATATTCATTAGTAAAAAGAATTGACTGAAAATAACAAATATTTGTTGTGAGAAGGTTAATTCAGTTATTAAGGAATATCTGAAAATGAATAGTAAGCTATTACAAATAAGAATCTCAGTATTTTTAGCAAGTATAGTTGTTGCGTCATTTGCTTGCCAAGTAAGTGCGATCGCTTTTGAATCTGAAAATTTTTTACCCTATGAGAAAACTCAGGTAAGACAATCAAAAATTCTCCTAGCAGAAAACTCTGAAGAACAAACTCGGATTCGGGTGTACGAACAAGCGAGTCCGGCAGTAGTGGCGATCGCCACTATTACAGGACATGGTAGTGGTTTTATTGTCAGTCAGGATGGTCTAGTTTTGACCAATGCTCATGTTGTCCAAGACGCTCCTTCCACGGTTACAGTAGTTCTTGCAAATGGAAAACAAGTCCTAGCTGATGTGGTCGGTTTTGCTTCTCAAGGCTTAGATTTAGCAGCACTGAAAATTCGGTCTTCAAAAAATCTGCCTACCCTTCGCTTAGCTGCACCCGGTTCAGTGCGAGTTGGTCAATCGGTTTACGCTATTGGCACTCCTCTGAGTGTAGAATTACAAAATACTTTCACCAATGGTGTTGTCAGCCGCATAGACCAAAAATCTGGCTTAATCCAACATAATGCTGCGGTTAATCCGGGAAATTCTGGCGGACCACTGCTAAACTCTCATGGTGAAGTTATCGGTGTAAATAGTGCCATTATCAATGACACTGAAGTTAAAAGATTTATTGGCATTAGTTTGGCAATTCCCACAGACAAAGTTAAACCTTTTTTGGTCGCAGTCGAACAAGGGAAACCATCTTTAGTCACTCAACGCCAACAACCCAGTAATCTTCAAGTTCAAAACTTGTCGTTGAATGGTCAAGTTGTTCAAGCAACCCTCAAGAAGGGTGATCGCGCTTTACCGAATAACAGCTATTTTCATCTTTATGCCTTTGAAGGAAAAGCAAATCAGCAGATAACTATTGAGATGAAAAGTTGGCAGATCGACTCTCACTTGTACTTGCTTCTTCCTGGTAAAGAGAAACTCGTGGCGGAAAACGACGACATTTCTCCAAATAATTTTAATTCTAGATTAACTGTAAGCCTCCCAGAAAATGGCATTTACTATGTCTTGGCAAACACTTTTGAAGCTGGAGAATCAGGGAGTTACAGCTTACGAGCAGTGGTACGATAGCAATATCTATATGGTTTAAGAGGCAAATTAAAAAGTGTAGTCAAGTTAAAAGATAGACATGGAAAGCGAATCTCGAACAATACGAATCCTTGCCATCTCAGGGAGCCTTCGTAAGATTTCATCCAATACTGCTCTACTTCACGCGGCGATCGCTTTGTCACCTGCCAATGTTGAGATGAAATTGTATGGTGGACTCGGTAACTTGCCGTATTTCAACCCTGATCTTGAGCCAACACAACCGTCATCAGTGACAGATTTGCGAGCACAAGTGAAATGGTCTGATGGTTTGGTCATTTCAAGTCCAGAATACGCGCATGGTGTACCGGGCATTTTGAAGAATGCCCTGGATTGGTTAGTGAGTGGTGAAGAGTTTATCGGCAAACCAATTGCATTGTTCAACGCATCGCCACGAGCTATTTACGCAACAGCCTCTCTCACCGAGATTGTGACCACAATGGCAGGACGAATTGTGCCTGAAGCCTCCCTCACCATTTCTCTCCTGGGCAAAAATTTGGACGCAGCCGGAATTGTTGCTAACCCAGAGATTTCGGCTGAACTAAAAGCTGCAATGATTGCATTTACAAATGCGATTTTGCTGACGTAAAGCCTATGCCTGACACAGCAACGGTTTTGAAGGATTAATCGGTTTTGACACTGGGAAAAACATAGGAACTTATGCTGGTAGGATTACTACCCCTTTGTTATACTTGTCATACGCGCAATACAAGTATGACGTTTGCCATGCTCACAGTCAGATTAGACGAAGAAACAGAACGCCAGCTTGCCGATATCTTGGCTCACGAAAAGACAGACAAGAGTGAGTTAATCCGACGCTTGATTGCTGAGCGCTGGCTTAACTTAGTTGCAGGTAGAACTTTGGTTGATAGGCGAGGTGGACACCCTCAACACCTCCTGCAAGATGCACCCACCGATTTATCCCAACGAGCAAACCGTAAGAAGGCGATCTCGCAATATCTCAAACAGCGCCATTCATGACTTACCATCCGCTCATACTCTGCGATCACCACGCAAAATTGATGCATTTTGGTATAAAGCCAAAATTCCGCACGCTCACTGTTACAATCAATTTTTTTGTATACTCAATGTAAGCAGACTGAGCTTCTCAGATCTCCTGATGAGTCAGGCTTTCACTCATATCTCAAGAACAGTTAAGGGTTCTCTAGGATACTTACTCTCTCTAGCTGATAGCTTTCCTAGGTCGGTACTCTCAAGCGAGAAGAATCGCACCCCTGTAGTCCAAACCAGCTTAATTACAATACCGACGCCCACTACCACGGTGAGAACCATCGGTATCAATGAAGTTGCTTATCATACGCTTAAAAGACTGTAAATGATCGACTTTTACCCGGCTTACGCAGAGAGTTGATGGTTATCGCAAACGGGAAATTTGGAATGTGCGATCATCCTAGTACAGTGGGCGCGGAAATAAACCACCCATCTGAAATAGTTAAAACCCTTACAAAATAAGGTTCT
>CALMVQ010000133.1 GCA_937873135.1 uncultured Scytonema sp.
TACTACTCTTCAAATGTACGGAGCTTTTTCAGAAATCAAATATTAGTCCTATATAAGCTAAAGGATTGAAAGAAAAAGATTTACCATCTTCTTAATTCAGTCAAAACGGTGTCTAGTGTACGGATGAAGGAAAATTATGGCTAACAGGCATTACGCGGAAATTGGCGATCTCTGGAAGCACCTACCGTTAGCAGAAATACTATCACTTGAGCAGCCTCGCTTGTATTGTGAAACTCATGCAGGATCGGCTCAGTATAAACTGACTCATTCTTGGGAAAGAGACTATGGGGTTTTCCAGTTCTTTGCAGAAGCAAAAAAATTCCCAGCTTTACAAGTTAGTCAATATCTTAACGTCTTGAGAACCTGCCAAGGAGAAGATAAAAATTTATCAATATACCCTGGTTCGCCTCAAATTGCCATGCTCTTGAGAGGGAATGAGGCAAATTATGCTTTCTGCGATCTAGATGGTGAAAGTCTTGACAATATCACAAATGTAGCACAGAAATTACAAATTCCCGCTCCTGCCGTCAAATGTTTTCAAGCTGATGGGATTGACGTGATCGCTCAGTTTGTCTCCCAATCACATGAACACGCTTCAGAAATATTTGTCCATATTGACCCTTATCGTCCCCTCGAGAGAGCAAGAAATAACCTTAACTCAATAGACCTCTTTTGTGAGTTAAGCAAAATTGGAGTCAAAACAATCCTCTGGTATGGTTATGATGCACAAGAAAGAGAAAGTTTATGGAAAGTTATAAATAAGACCTTAATCTGTAAAGAAATTAAAGTTTCAACTCAAAATTTATGGTGTGGTGAAATTTATATTTTGGAAATGAACAATCCTAATTTTAGTCTTAATCCAGGTGTTATGGGTTGTGGAGTTTTATGTAGTAATCTCAGTCCAAAGACAGTTGCAGCTTGTATCAAACTTGGTGAAGAGCTAGTCTATGTCTATGAAAATTCAGTTTTCCCCAATGGACAAAGCGGGGCAATTAGTTGTCGATCCATTTCTCTTTGAAAAAATATTTATCTTGAAAAGCTTAATTAAAGACAGAAATTTATGAAAATATTGGTACTGAATGCTGGCTCGAGCAGTCAAAAGAGTTATCTTTACGAGATAACAGGTGAAACTCTGCCTAACTTACCACCACAACCACTGTGGGAAGCAAAAGTGGACTGGACTCATCACCAAAACATGGCAGAAATTGAGGTGAAAACAGCTACGGGTAAACTGCTTCAAGAAGAAATTCCTGTAGATTCTCAACTTCAAGTCATTGCAAGGATGCTCGATACACTCTGGCAGGGATCTACTCAAGCGATCGCTCACCCAAGAGAGATTGATGTCGTAGGCCATCGGGTGGTACATGGCGGTCAGGATTACCAAGAAAGTGTGGTTGTGGATGAGTCTGTCAAAAAGGCGATCGCCGATCTGGCAACCCTTGCACCTGCACATAATCCAGCCAATTTAGAAGGCATAAAAGCGATAGAAGAACATTTGGGCAAAATTCCCCAAGTTGTTGTATTTGATACCGCATTTCATTCCCATCTTCCTGATGCTGCGGCAATCTATCCCGGTCCTTACGAGTGGGTAGAGCAAGGTATCCGTCGTTACGGGTTTCATGGCATCAGTCATCAGTACTGCGCTCAACGTGCCGCTCAAATTCTCGGTCGGGATTTAGCATCTTTACGATTGATTAACTGTCATCTGGGAAACGGCTGCTCTTTAGCGGCGATTCAAAACGGTCGCAGTATTGACACGACTATGGGATTCACTCCCCTAGATGGGTTGATGATGGGCAGTCGTTCTGGTGCCGTTGATCCAGGAATTTTAACTTACCTTTTGCGGCAGGATAACTCAGTAGAAAAATTAGATAACGTCTTAAACAAAGCTTCAGGATTACGTGGAATTTCGGGCATTTCTGGTGATATGCGCTCAATTCTCGAAGCGATCGCTCAAGGGAACTCCCGCGCTCAACTCGCCGTAGACATCTACATTCACCGCCTACGGTCTTATATAGGTGCTATGATTGCCAGTCTACAAGGATTAGATGTTTTAGTGTTTACTGCAGGTGTCGGCGAAAACAATCCTGATATTCGCTCTGCAGCTAGTGAAGCTTTTGGATTTTTGGGATTAAAACTTGACTCGGAAAAGAATCAGAGCAAACCTGTTGATAAAGATATCGCCACCTCCGATTCAGCAGTACGAGTCTTGGTGATTCATACTGAAGAAGATTGGGCGATCGCTCAAGAATGTTGGCGATTGCAGCTTCGACGTTAATGCGATGGTTATGGTCTCTCGTGGTCGCCTTGCTAGAATTAGCTTGGGACAAAAGTTCCATAGTGTTATCGTGCTAATGTTGCCCGTTCTTTTGCATAAAAAGATACTTTTTTAGTATCAAGGATATAAGTGCAGTTGTATTAGCAACAACAAACCTAAAACATGAGGAAAATTATGTTTTTATTAATAGACAACATTGTCCAAGTTGAAACCTCTCTTGCTCAAACTAAATCGGCTATAGGTAGCGAGATATTAAAAATTACTGAAAGGTTAGACAATCTTTTTAAGTTTAACAATCAACTTATTACCCAAGAGGAAATCCTTGAAGAAATTCAGGAAATTTCCAATGCTTTAACAAAAATTAGAGATTTAGAAAACCCAGTAGAAAAATTAAGATATATACGAGTCTTGCAAGATTACACCAAAATTCTAAAATGGGAATTTATAGAACATGCAAAAAATGAAACGATTGAACAATTTGACTATTTAGAAGAAAATATAAAAGAGCTAGAAACTTTACAAGTCATAAGAATATTTCTAGAGACGGTTAATGTAGAAGTTAAAACTGGAGGAGAATGGTTAAAAAATTTATACAATGCCTTTTTACAGTTAATGGAAATTATGGAAAATGGTAATCTTCATTTAATACCAAAGAGTATATTAGAAACTATTAAAATAGTGTCTAAAGTAATAGCTACCAGCGAAGACTCGAAAAAGTATATCCCAAATAAAAAAGGTGAAGAAACTCATAAAAATATTAAAAAATATATTGTGAATCTTAGAAGTATTGCCAAAGCAATTTTGTGGGAAATTAGTAAATATCAGCAAAATGTCAAAAGAGAAAATAACTCATGGGATTTAGTAATAGGTACAAGACCTCTTAAAGAATTATTAGAGGAAAGTAAAAAAAGAATTCATTTGCTAGACAAGTTAGATCCCCAAACGGAAGAAGAAGAACAAGAACATCTAGATACCCTAAGATACCTTGAACAAGAACTAAAAAATAGATAATTTATCCGATGCCTATTGTATTGCTTGATTCAAATCCATTGTCCTTAATATCAAATCCCGTAAATAAAGGAGAGCCTTTTAAGTGTAGAAATAGAATTAAGCAATTAGTAAGCAATAATATTCCAGTAATAGTTCCAGAAATTATAGACTATGAGCTTCGACGTAAATTGATTTATGATAAAAGAAAAGAATCTATTGAAAGACTAGATCGTTTAGGGCAAGAAATGGGCGTAATCTACGCGCCAATCACAACAGAAGTTATGCGGAAAGCATCAGCTTTATGGGGTTGGGCAAGAGCAACAGGACAATCAACAGCACATGAAAATAAAATTGATATTGATGTTATCTTAGCTGCCCAATCAATTATACTAGCCATGGAAACGGAAGAATACGTAATAATTGCTACACCAAACCTCGGTGATTTAAGGCGTTATAGTATAGACGCACAAGAATGGAATAATATTACAGTGGAATATTGTTTGAATCCTAATCCACAAAAATTAATCTAATACATCTAAGGCAATATTTACTTACGTTACTTTAGGTAAATCAACAAGTTCAATCCTGGAATGGTACGAGAAAGAGTCCATAAAAGAAGGGTGATGTAAAGTAAACCCAAACACCATTGATACCAAGCAAGGGTGGAGATGAAACCGGGTAAGTGTTCGTCTCGCAACCGAATGTCATTAAAACCCAATTTGAGTAAGTTGTTGAGGCTAAAATCATAGTAATTCAGCCAGTTCCACCGACGGTTCCACAACAAGGGTAAATATCGTTCGCGAAACACCTCATACCTTGGGATCACTGGTAAGCGCCCAATCAGTAATCGCAACTGCCGCATTGTACCGTCTTCTGTAAAATAGGAAACATTCATCAAGTCGTGATAACGACCTTGGCGGTAAAGTCGGAATAAAAGAAACGCTGGTACAGGAAGGATGATCATGAAAAGACACCCTATTGTGAGCCATGATTGTTCTGCACTATAAAAGATAGCGAGAAAGCCAAACAGTGTCAAAAGGCTAAAACTTGTGATCGTCCAACTTGCTTCTTCAGCTGTAGGAACGATCGCTACTGGGTGAAAGCGGCGAAATCGATCAACAAGCCAAAATAGTAAGCCAAAGTGGGCGATCGCAATCATCCCTACACCAAACACTAACCAAAAATTAGTCCCATAACCAGAAAGAAGCAGCAGTAAACTTAGCGCCAGCCAATTCCATGCTTCCAATAACCAGCCAATTGGCGAGAGCGGTTCGGTAACAACGATGCGCGGGCTGATTTGAGTGTAAGTTTCCAAATCCATGTCTGCCAAAGTTAGTAACTCCCTGATGTTGCCGAAAGGTTGTATCTGACGGCGACGGGCGATGGCCATTGCTTGATCAGTCCCAAAACCCACATCTTTCAAGCGTTTCTGGGAAGCACTATTGATATTTGTCCCAACCAAAAGCAAGCTTAACTCTTGTCGTCTTAGCTTCTGCTTTATATACTCCAGCCGATTAGCATCAGCAATTTGTTGTAACTGACGGAAATTTTGCGCCAAATTCCGCAAGACGTTTTGATTGCCTTGCATCTCCACAACCAGTTTTTGCCCAATTTTACCAGGATTGCCTAATATTTTTGCTTGGTTAGAATCAAAATTTAGACCTGATACATTTAAATAGGCTTCTTTGGTAAAGTCAGCATCGCTAAAATCGGCTTGCTTGAGAATACTAACACCGTGTAAATTCACAGGTTGGTTAAACTGCGCTTCTCTAAAAGAAACATCTTGAGCGAAGGTTGCTTCGGCAAGGCATAAGAACTGATGAAAAATGGCTTTTGTGAACTGTGCTTGATTGGCAAAGCGAACTTGACGAAAATCAGTACTTCCTTGCCACTGCACGCGAGTGAATTTAGCTAATTGCTGAAAATTTGCTTGAGTAAAGTAAGCCGCGTCCTCAAAAGTGCTGTCTTGGAAATAAGTGCTTTCCTGAAATTCCGCTTCCTTAAAATTAGCCTTGTCAAAAAATATACTGCTTTGAAATTGGTTCTGCTGCCGAAAAATAGCATTAGCAAAGTTCACTGGACGGCTAAATCTTGTTTCTGTCCAATTCGTTTTTTTATTAAAAATGACACTACGAGCATCTACAATCTGAAGAAAAAATGTGTTGGGAAATTGCACGGTGCCATTAAAGTGAGTTTGTTCTAATGTTAAGGAACCACGGAATACACTGATTTCACTGGATGTGCTTGACTTAGCTAAAAGCGATCGACAGTCTCTGGAACTGTTTAAGCCGACAGCAAGGGACTGCAAGCAAACTCCCCGCAAACGTTCCAGTTGTTCTTGCTCGGATGAAGTGAAAATAGGGGCGATTGCTTGTGCGTACAAAGGAGTTCTTAAACCTAAATCGCTCCCAATAAAATCTCCTTGAACGATTGAGTGACTCAAATCTAAACCTAAAGGTTTTGTCCCAGTCTTCTGTAATTCTTTGCGCAATATCTGGTAGAAAGTATCTCGAAAGCTGGCATTATCAGGTCGTAAATCTATCACCATATTCCGTAAATCTACCATGAAATTCCCTTCACGGATGATGGGTGTATTTATTCGCTCTTGTAGAAGATCTGAAGTCAGGACGATGCGTTCTGGTTGTGCGGTTGGTATAGCCTGTGCAGGGAGAGGAAGTAACAACAGCGATAAAGCACATAGACAAATCAACAAGCAAGTTGTCTTCAAATAACTTAAGGTGATAACAAATTTATACCATTTCACAAAATTCTCGATAAAATCGACGCCTTCTTCAATTCGCAATCTCAAGATGAGCCAGAACAATAATAACGTAAACTTTCTGTAGAGACTTCGCCCAACGTGTCGCTACAATCTGATGAACTAAAATAAAGACTTAACCGTACTCCTACTAATTCCTCCTCTCCACTTCGGATTTTTGTGTCTACCCATCCTTCTCAATTACATTCCTCTGACAATAGTGTCGAAGTGCCAAAATTACGTCGCCCACAATTTAACTGGCTGCAACCTTTGGCATTGCTTGCACCATCAGGCGTTTGGCTGTTACTTTTACTCGTACTGCCAACACTGCTCATTTTAGAGTTGAGTTTAGTACCGGGAATTAGACCGGGGGATATAGTAAATCCTAGTGGCTTTGACAATTACATCCGCATATTTGACCTTCTTTACCTAAAAGTCCTAAAGCGATCGCTATTTTTTGCTGTCGGTACCACAGTCATTTGTTTGCTCTTAGCTTTTCCCGTAGCTTATTGGATTGCTATGATAGCACCGCCAAAGGTGCGGAATTTACTTCTACTCAGCTTTGTTTTGCCTTTATGGACTTCTTCCTTACTCCGTTCTTATGCTTGGATTGCAATTCTCCGTCCTACTGGCTTACTCAACAGTGTTCTTACCAGTTTGGGCTTACCTGGTTTGAATTTACTAAACCGCAGCCCTGCAGTATTAATTGGCATGAGTTATAGCTTGCTGCCATACATGGTTTTAATTCTCTACGCCTCTTTAGAGAAATTAGACAAGCGTTTGCTAGAAGCCGCAGCTGATTTGGGGGCACATCCCGTACAAGCTTTTTGGAAAGTTACCGTCCCTCAAACCCTTACCGGAATAGCTGCGGCTTCTTTCCTCGTTTTTATTACTGCATTAGGTGATTTTGTCAATCCCGAATTGCTCGGTGGTGCTTCGAGTATGACAATGTCGCGTTTAATTTACAACCAGTTCCTTGGATCTACCCAAAATTGGGGATTTGGTTCAGCTTTGAGTGCGACGTTAATTTTAGTTGTTAGTATTGCGATCGCCCTTCTCATTAAGTTTGGCGATCCCCAACAAGAGCGATAATTTGATAAGTAGGTCAGCACAAATAAAGCAAAAAGAGCAATGCTCATCATTATGTACGAGCGTCATTGGTCATTACAATGTTATGGAATGGGTAGTAGTGAAGGTGTGAATCCTTCAAGGTCGGGAGAATTGACCGCTATTCTTGCGGTTGACCAGCTTTCTCCACTTGTGGGTAACTTTGGGTAGACTTTATCGAGCGGTTTAAAGTTAATTATAAAATTGAGAAGATAGGCAATCAAAATAGCGAGGTGCTAATGACTTACCCGGAACTGCGCCAAAAAATCGAACAACAACTAGCCCAATTGCCACCCGATCAACTCTCCAAGGTCAGCGACTTCCTGGATTCTCTGCAAAGCAAAAGTACTATTAGTCAACGTCCACTTCGTCGGTTGCCTCCAATTAAACGAGGAACCAAGGCGGGCGATCTGCTAAAATTTGCTGGAACTTGGCAAGGCAATGATTTGGAAGAGTGTCTTCGCTCAGTCTACGAAACCCGTTCTAAAGCTCAGTTTTGATTTCTGTCTCCATGTATCTCTTAGATACCAACCATTGCAGTTACATCATTAATAACACCCCTAACGTCATTGCTGCTGTGCAATCTCGTTCTACTAGTGACATCGGCATTAGCATCATCACTTACGGCGAACTGCTCTACATGACAGAAAAATCAGAACGACAAGCCCAAAACCTTGCCGCAGTTCAAGCATTTTTGATAGGTTTTGACTTGTATTTCATTGATGAAGAAACCGCTATTTTTTACAGTCAGATCAAAGCAGCAGTTTTTAATATGTTTGCTCCTAAAGATAAAAGCAAACGCCGGAGTATAAGTGTTGGAGATTTAGGATTCGATGACCACGATCTCTGGATTGCGGCAACAGCGATTCAGCACAATCTCATTCTTGTTTCTGCTGACAGCGATTTTGTCCGAATTCAGCAAGCACAATCTTTTTCTCTGGAATCTTGGCTATAAAGAGAGGGAGAAGCACCTTTTACGGATTTGTATAGCAATCAAAAGCCGGATCTTCTCTCTACTCGCCGCCTTCACCTGGTAATTTAATTAGGGAAAATCTTAAGACTGATATATTCGTACTTCAATACCTTAAGAATGATGCGGTGTTGCCATACATTTGCTATTAATTATATGCGGAAAATGATATCCGATAAAAGGAGACTTGAGGATGAACTTAAAAGCCGTTGCCTGGCTGTTCCAAGAGACATTCAAAGAATGGAATCAAGATAAAGCGTCGAGGTTAGCGGCGGCATTATCTTATTATGCAATTTTTTCCATTGCCCCATTACTAATTATTGTGATTGCAGTTGTTGGATTTGTATATGGACAAGATGCGGCAAGAGGTGTAATCGAGGATAAACTTCAAGGTTTAGTCGGGCTTCCTGCGGCAAAACTCATTCAGACAGCGATTCAAAATGCTAATAAGCCACATCAAGGTACTATCGCCTCCATTATCAGTATCGTAGTCTTGCTATTTGGTGCTACTGGCTTATTCACTGTCTTGCAAGATGCTTTGAATACGATTTGGGGTGTACAACCAAAACCGGGAAGCAGTGTTAAAAATCTCGTGCGTCAACGTGTTTTGTCGTTTGCCATGGTATTAAGTATTGGCTTTTTACTCCTCATTTCTCTAGTCATTAGTGCTATTTTATACACTATAGTGAATTACTTTGGAAATCTCATACCAGGTACTCATTTGCTCTGGGAAATTGTTAACTACATTCTCAGCTTTGCCGTTACTGCGGTACTATTTGGGCTAATTTTTAAAGTGCTGCCAGACGTTCAAATCACTTGGAGTGATGTTTCGATTGGAGCCATCCTCACCGCGATTTTGTTCTCCATTGGCAAGTTTCTTTTAGAAAAGTACCTGGTTAGCGGCAGTTTTGGCTCAGCCTACGGCGCGGCAGGTTCAATCATTGTTGTCCTCGCCTGGGTTAACTATGCGGCTCAAATTCTCTTTTTTGGAGCCGAGTTTACTAAAGTTTACGCTAAAAAACACGGTTCCCGTATTGTCCCTTCTAAGAATGCAGTGCCTATAGGTGATACAGGTAATCAACTAGTGATGAAACTTAATAGAAATAATAGCTGGATAAGTCGTTTAAGACGGCGCTTTACACGAGCAAAACCCCCAAAGCGGAGATAATTAGCACCTAGCAATTAGCGCAAACTAATACAGGGGGGCGCGGAAATAAAGTTAGCCTGATGAATTGCTAATTGGAGGCATAGCAGGCTTTTTTAATTTGTAATGTTAAATTTTTATTAGGGTTCTTACTTAGATTACTAAACTTTTTTTGCACTATTTTTGTCTCTAAAAGTTTAAGGAATACTTCTTCTTCGGGACGGCTAATTTCACAGGCAATGACGTCGTTTGGACAGATACTCGATTGCCAGTTACCACTCATAACTAAAGTTAGGGGCGCGATTACCCAGTAGCATCGGGCACTTCTATTGGATTTCTTCCCTTCTGCCTTCAGCATAGCTGCCCTCTGCCTTTCTTCGGTAAACATCTGGTTCGTACAGATCACTGTAAAAAGCTTTCTTCTCAACAGAGCGATCGCCCACGCCAAAATACTCTCCGTTTCTGTACAATATGACGGTTGTACTTTGTAGTGTGGCGGACTGTGATTGAGCGTTATACCCTGCCTGAAATGGGCAATCTGTGGACAGAAGCTTATAAGCTGAAAACTTGGTTGCAAGTGGAAATTGCTGCTTGTGAGGCTCAAGCTGAGTTAGGTTATATTCCATCTGAGGCGGTTGAGGAAATTAAGGCAAAGGCAAATTTTGACCCAAAGCGGGTTTTGGAAATTGAAGCTGAAGTCCGCCACGATGTCATTGCCTTCTTAACAAATGTTAACGAATATGTTGGTGATGCAGGACGGTATATTCATTTAGGTTTAACCAGTTCGGATGTGCTGGATACAGCTTTGGCACTGCAACTTGTTGCCAGTCTAGATGTATTGTTGCAACGCCTGGAAGATTTGATTCGTGCAATTCGCGAACGGGCAAAGGAACATCGTCATACGGTAATGGTAGGACGTTCCCACGGTGTTCACGCTGAACCGATCACTTTTGGTTTTAAGTTGGCTGGGTGGTTGGCAGAGGTGTTGCGGCATCAAGAACGCCTGATAAATCTGCGCGAAACAATCGCCGTTGGTAAGATTTCCGGAGCAGTGGGAACTTACGGCAATGTGGAACCGCGTGTAGAAGCGATCACTTGCCAAAAACTCGGACTCAAACCCGATACGGCATCAACACAAGTTATTTCACGCGATCGCCATGCTGACTACGTGCAACAATTAGCCTTACTAACAGCATCAATTGAACGCTTTTCCGTAGAAATTCGCAATTTGCAAAGAACAGACGTTCTAGAAGTTGAAGAATTCTTCTCCAAAGGGCAAAAAGGTTCCTCCGCAATGCCACACAAACGCAACCCCATTCGTTCGGAACGCCTCACGGGAATGGCGCGAATTATCCGTTCTCATGCCGTTGCCGCTTTGGAAAATATTGCATTGTGGCACGAAAGAGACATTTCTCACAGTTCGGTAGAACGAGTTATTTTACCAGACACTTGCATTTTAACGCACTTTATGCTAGTGGATATGACCGAGTTGATGAAAAACTTATTGGTTTATCCGGAAAACATGGAACGCAATATGAATTGCTACGGCGGTGTCGTGTTTAGCCAGAAAGTGCTACTTGCTCTAGTGTCTAAGGGAATGACCCGTGAGGAGTCTTATGCGATCGTACAATCTTGTGCTCACGCTGCTTGGAATAAACCCGATGGCAATTTCCACGACTTGATTAGTAAAGATTCCCGTGTTACCCAAAAATTATCGCCAGTAGAGATTGAGACGTGTTTTGACCCACAGCAGCAGCTCGGACATTTAGAAGAAGTTTACCAAAGATTGGGCATTTGAGGAGTCATGAGTAGGAGCGGGTGTCAGCGTAATGTCTTGTTAAACCCGCCCGTACAAAAGTCAGGATCGCTATTCTGACTTCTAACTACTGTTTAGAACTTATCGCTATCAATCACATCGCATCAAAAATAACAAAGTGAGTTGGTTTATAACTACGAATAAACTTTGTCATCAAGTCTCTTTCCTCAACAGTTGGCGTGGCAAAACAGCCTGCTGTGCCAGTGTTAGCATTTTGCTTGAAAGCTGATGGATCGTAGTGAATACCTAGCTCTGAGCGTGCTGTATTGAAAGTAGGTGTCACAGGAGACCAAACGTCACCGAATTCTCCGCCTTTGTACTCTACTACTCCAGGATAAGTGAAAGTGTAAATTCCGAAAGGCACAGGTGTTTGAGAACCAGCAGTATGAGATGGAGTTTGCTGACTGACTCGACCTGAAACACCGCGCACTGTATTTATAACATTACCATCGCTGTTAATTAGCCGAGTTTCATACACTCTCAAACCGCCACCGATAGTTTTTGTTGTTCTTTTGGCTACTACCTTCACTGTTTTGAGGGTTGTTATAAACTCAGATGCTATCCAGCGATTAGTTCCAATCTGCACCCAATTCCATTCTCCTGCATGTACGGGTTCGCCAGTTACAATAACTTCAGTACCGTTGGTTAGGACATCTATTTTCTCCCCATTTGCTCTTGAGCGCACTGTAAGGGAATCACTATCTTTTGTTGAAACGTAAGCAGTATAAGCCATTAAAATATACCTCAAAATCAGTCAGAAATATTTCTTGTTTACAGTTGTTTGTACTGATAATAGAAACTTCAATTCCTAAAAGAAGGATTTCGGACATCTTTAGTGAAGTATTTACGCCTGTGATTGATTTTTTAGCTTTTCGCATCCGAACGATGCAGCCAGTTGAACAACCCTAAAGAAGCCACTGCCCCAATAAAGTGTGCAGCAATTCCGCTCATGTTTGCCGATGCTACAAAGATATCAAGTGGACGAATGATTCGATTTGGATCGTAGATTGCAACCCCCTGAGGTTGAGCAATTGATTTTGCTAATAGGACGGACAAACTAACTCCACCACCAATAATGAAAAGCAGCATTCCTGCCAAGCCTGTGATCGTACTAATTCGCAGTAATTGCATCAATTCTGTTTTTTTAGGATGTAACTCAGGACTTGAAACGCGAAGCCGTCTTGCATAAATAGTTAAACGAAAAGCGAGATAAGTACTGAACAGCAGTGTTAAAATCCCACATATTGCCCAAAAAACACTAATACCACTTCCTGGGGTCGTTGCTTGATTGTAGTCAGTGAGTGCTGTGCTTGGAACTCCCTGAACTACGGGCGTAGGCGTTATTGCTTGACTGAAATTACGACTGAAAACCGCGAATATCAGCATCAGTAAAGAAGCCGCACCCAATCCAATTTGTAAAGACAAACTTGCCCAGCCAATAGTGCGCAAAATGTTTACCGTTCTTTCTAATTTGGGATTAACTGGGCTTACTTCCGATGGGGTTTGCACGATCGCTTAACTCGGATTGAGATGAATTGAACAGGATATTCTTGATTATAAGTATGTCTGTGAGAAATTAGGACAATCTAAAGTTAGATTATACGTGCTGTTCCCTTCTCACTTGAAAAAGGCAATTTAATGTGCCGTAATATACATAAACTTTCGGTTGACTTTATCCCAATCAAGCAACGTAACCCGTCTTGTTCCTAGTATATTGGGGACGACAAGGGGTTCCCCAACATACTTGTCCTGATGGTATGTCACTAAAAACACTGCTACGAGCGCCAATGACAGCATTAGCACCGATTTTTACTCCTGGACCTACGAAGCAATCAGTGGCAACCCATGCTCCATTACCGATAGTGATACTTGCTGTTTTCAATCTAAAGGTAGGATCATCGATGTCATGACTACCAGTACACAAGTAACTTTTCTGTGAAACTACGCAGTGTTCACCGATGTTGATATTGTCAAGACTGTATAAAACTACATCATCTCCAATCCAAGTGTAATCACCAATAGATACTTTCCAGGGGTAAGTAAAGCGGGCGGTCGGTCGAATCATCACACCTTTACCGACACAAGCACCGAAAAGCCGCAATAAAACGCAACGCCAATTGTTAAGCGGATGAGGAGTTAAAGGAAAGGCGATCGCTTGAACCAACCACCACAACAAAATATACCAACCTGCACGTCCCCGGTCAAACCACGATTGGTCATATTTACGTAAATCTACAAAAGGTTGATCATTAATCATCAAGAATTGTTGGGTTGATTGTTGACTGTTGATTGTCAAAAAAAGTACTACTATCTCCTGTAGGGGCAGGTTTTACCTATCAATATTAAATAGGTATATTGATAGGTAAAACCTGCCCCTACTCCTCACTCGTTTACGTTGCTGTTTGCCCAATTTCTGTTGGGAGGGTTCCGGGCACTGAAATTGTGGTGGATATGGTATTAAGCTGACCACCACATTGCTTTATTTCATATAATTTTATACCAATTTGATATTCATACTGACTTAAAAGGCGTGCGTAAATATATCCAGCTTTGCCATCCAAAAAACCACGTTGGACAATGTAGAACAAGATAAACCGCAAAATTGGTTTAAATGGCAGCCTCACCCAGACTTTTTTCAAAAAGCGCTTGCGTTGAACTGCATCACCGAAGAGATTTGCCCCAATGGTGTCGCTTTCATTTTTAGCTGTAAGTAGATTGAGATAAACACGAGCTTCCCAGTTAGAATAACGGTTGTGCCGTTCTATCCAATGATAAAGATCGCGGAAGTCCTCGTGAACCATGTCATTTTTTAGATAGCCGGCTTTTCCTGTTAAGATAACGTGTTCGTGAACTTCGTTATCGCCAGTATTGGGAATATCTTCGGTATGGAGGTTTTCGTAACGACCTTGTTTATGTTTAAACAAACGCAAATTCCAATCTGGATATTTACCGCCATGACGAATCCATTGACCTAAGAAAAAGACACGACGGTTGAGGTAGTAACCGTTGTATTCGGGATTTTGAATTGCAGAGGCAATTTCTTCCCAAAGTTCTGAGGTGATGCGCTCATCACAATCAACGATTAACACCCATTCGTTGCGAAAAGGTAGGTGATCTAAAGACCAATTTTTCTTTTTTGGCCAACGTCCATCAAAATGGAACTGCACAACATTTGCACCGGAACTTTTAGCAATTTCGCCGCTTCTGTCGTTACTTTGAGAATCAACAACGAACACTTCATCGGCTCTCTGGAGGCTTGTAAGGCAAGCAGGCAAATTTGCTTGTTCGTTTTTCGCTGGAATTAGTACGGAAACTGGTATTTTATAAGACATACTTATAGTCTTGGGTGTTGCTGGTTAGTTTTTATTAGGTGTTAGGGGTTAATTCTTTAAAAAAGCTCAGTAGGTAAGAGCAAATAAACCTAATCATATTAAGATGCTGTTTGTTAATCCTACTAACAATTAACCATTTACTATTGACTCCGGTTTTTTTTCGATAGTAGACCCTGAATAGCGGCATTTAAGTAGCCGAGCTGACCATAAGCATAGACAAGTTTGTCAAAGCGTTCTGCTGGGTCTGAAAAATATTGTAATGCCTTGTACAATCCACGGAAAAACCGTTCGCTTCCGCGTTGTAGTTGACCTACATCCGCTTTACCTGCGATTTGTTCGCGATAACACTCGCTAATGCCCTGCCACCAGCCTCGGTTAAAAAACCAAGAACGTTGGAGACGTTCTCTTGAGACGTTATGTGCGACTAAGGCATCTGGAAAATATGCCACTTGCCAATTTCGTTGCAAGGCATACTCAGTCATTTGTAGTTCTTCATTAGATAATAATTTTGTACCTACTCGACCTAAGTGAGTATCAAAACCCCCGATTTCTTCTAAAAAGTTTCGGCGAATCGAATAATTTAAGCCTCTTGGGGTTAAACCAGGATTGTCAATATAAACTATACTATCACCCAAGTCATAGGCTCCTAAATTCGTAGCTAATCCGGTTGAAAGCCAAGGTGGGGGTTGAGTTCCTTCTGGCCACAACAAAGTGACTTTGCCGCCAGCGATCGCTAGTTTAGGATTATTTTGATAAGCCAAATACAAAACCTCTAGCCAGTGATCGCAAGCCACAGCATCGTCGTCTAAATATGCTATAATATTCCCTTTTGCCACTTGAGCGCCGGTATTACGGGCGACAGATAGACCAATTTCTGGTTCAAAGACATACTTAAGGCGAGGATTTTCTATTCTTTGTTCGACAACAGAACGAGTGCTATCGCTTGAACCATTATCAACTACCACCACTTCAAAGCCACAAGCAACATTCTGCGCTAACAGACTGTCTATGGCAGCGCCTAAGTAAGTATCTCGATTGTAAGTACAGATAATGGCTGAGATTTGCGTTTCTAGCATGTGATTTTGGCTTTTTGTTAGTGGTTAGTGATTAGTGGTTGGTTGTTAGTTGTCAAAAACGACCGCTAACTACGACCGCTAACTACTACCGAAGACCCGCTAACTACTACCGAAGACCGACTAACCACGTTCCTAATTTGCTCTTAAGCTAATTTATACTAAAATTTCTTGACTCACCAACCGAGTTTTTTCGGAGATATTTTCTAATTCATGCTTGTTGAATGTGACCACGCAAAATCACAAGACTTTCAGCTAGTTGACTTAAGCGGGTTTCTAAATACTGCTTGCGACCCAACAGTTGGCGCAGCTTTTGGTAACGGGCGATCGCCATACTCACACTAACGACCTGATCTGGTGGACATGGACGCGACCAGACTTTACCATTCGCATCTAAACCGCAGAGGCTATACCCAGCACGGGGTAGTTGACAGGATACTTTCTCTTGTGTAGTGCAAATTTCTTCTACATAACCCATGAGGCTGTTAACTTCTGCGTGCCGCAGTGTTGCAGTTCCTTCTGGTTCTGCAACTGGTTCTTTTTCATGTGACTCCAACCAACCATTGACAATTGGTCCCTCTAAGTAAATATCTTGAATTTGCTGGATGATTTTTTGTAGTTCTCTTTGCCAAGAAGCAACACTTTGCTGAATTTCTTGCAACAAATTCATTGCTAACGCTGGATTGGCTGCGTTGCGATGACTTGTAAAGTTAGGAGTTTTGAATTTGGGCAGGCTTGGGACTTTCTCTCCGTTCTCTTGTACTGGAAAGGTCTGTACAGAGGTATTCTGGGGAAGTAAATTTTCTTGTGGTTTTGTGAGAGGTTCTTCAGATCTCAAAGATCCATCTGTCGCGTCTTGTAATGCGGAGACGCTGATTCTAAATGAAAAAGACTGCTTTGTTGAACTACTTGGTTCAGTAACGGTAGCAGTGTCGTGAATTTCCAAATCATGTAGAGTTGCCTCAATGCGCTTTAAGCCTGCTTTCATAAAAATTTCTCAACTTGCTATACCTCATGTGTTTGATGTTATCACTGCAACAAGCTGGTAAACTTTAGTCTGTAATTGCATACAGATATTAAGTTTTTTCAGTTGTGATATCAAAAACGCTGGTGCTAATTTTATCTATTAAAAGATACTAATGGTATAAATCTCATCCGGGAGTTTAAAAATTGTATTAAGAAGTGTTCGGCACTTAGTAAGCATACAAAGGGGGGAGGGTGAGTCAAGTTATTTTAGTAACCGGACCAGCACGTTCAGGCAAAAGTGAATGGGCAGAAACTCTGGCAATACAGTCACAAAAAGCTGTTATTTATGTAGCAACGGCAACTCTCGATCCAACCGATACTGAGTGGCAGCAACGCATTCAACAACACCAAAAACGCCGATCTCAAGATTGGGTGACATTGGAAGTGCCGCGTGAATTATCTGCAACTCTTGCTGAAGTTAAGCCCAATACCTGTCTATTGGTAGATTCTTTAGGAACTTGGGTAGCTAACCTGTTGGAACAAGACGAGGTGAGGTGGCAAAATACCGTGCGAGAGTTTTTGGAGACTGTACAGTTAGTTGCTGCCCATACAATCTTTGTTGCCGAAGAAACAGGCTGGGGAGTAGTTCCAGAGTATCCTTTAGGTCGAACCTTCCGCGATCGCTTGGGTTCACTAGTACGCCAGCTAAGTGCTGTATCAAAAGACGTATATTTAGTCACAGGTGGTCATGCACTTAACCTTAGTATCCTTGGCTCTCCTTTAAGCTGATGTGCGCTCTTAGAATGCCCGAGTACAGGCAGTGCATTCGCTTCAGGAATAATATTGATGCAACCGCCCATTATTGACTTGTACGATTGGATGATTGCATCGCCGCACTAATTGTTCGTCGTGGGTAGTGACAATGACTGTTGCACCAAAGGAGTTTAACTTCTGAAGGATCTGTATGACTTGCCAAGAATTATCCGGATCGAGGTTTCCAGTTGGTTCATCAGCTAAAAGCAACGGTGGCGTGGCTATAATTGCCCTTGCAATGCTGACCCGTTGTTGCTCTCCTCCAGAAAGTTGATCTGGGAAACACTCAGATTTGGTTAGCAAACCGACAAGCTTCAGAGTAGGTTCTAAACGTCGTTGAATTTCCTTACGGGTATAACCTTGAGCTTGCAGCACCACAGTCACATTTTCGGTCACTGTCCGCTGTGGAATCAGTTTGTAATCTTGAAACACAATACCAATGCGCCGTCTTAATAATGACAAACGATCCCCACGTAAAGAAGCCATGTTGCAGCGATCAACAATTACAGTTCCTTGCGTTGCTAACTCCTCGCCATACAATAATTTTAAGAGCGTCGATTTACCAGAACCACTTGGTCCTGTGATAAATAGAAAATTTCCCTGTTTAACCTCCAGATTCACATCCAACAGGGCATTTGACCCGTTAGCATACGTTTTCGTGACCGATTGCAATTGCACCATCACAGCAGCATTTTCACGCTCTTGAAGATTGGGAGATTTGTCAGTTGTCGTGTTAGGTATTACTACTGTCATGTTTTTGTGATAATTTGAATATGAAATAAGTATTCCCAGGCAAAACCTGAGAATCTCAAATTTCACATCCTTTCTTCAAAGAACACGAAAGCTACTGACCCACTAGACTTATGGCTTTCAACCGATAAATTAAAGCTTTAAGGGCAAATTCGGGTAAAGCTAACATCCGCCGCCAGCGCCAGGGTTCTTGATAAAGCCGATATAACCATTCCAAATTATTATTTCCCAACCATGCAGGCGCACGAGTTTTTGTACCTGACCAAATGTCAAAACTACCACCAACACCGATCCAAATTGCTTCGGGACATAAATGGCGGTTTTGTGCAATCCATAACTCTTGACGCGGAACTCCCAAACCAACAAAAATCACTTGCGGCTGTAGTTGAGTAAGAGTTTGTTGCAATTGTTCTTCCTCTACTTTGGAATGATAACCAGAATGAGTACCTGCTATGCTGAGACTAGGGATTTGAGAAAGCCAATACTCTGCTGCTGTTGCCGCTACCTTGTGCGCTCCTCCATAGAAAAATACTTTTGCATCTGTCCTGTTTTGCCCAATTTCTTGCAAAAGAGTTTCTGCTAGTTCAATCCCAGGAATTCTTTGTGCATCTTGCCAAAGGAACAAACGCAAGTAAAGAACCACACCCGCTCCATCTGGAATGACAAGTTCAGCATTTTGAATTATCTTGGCAAGTGTTGTATTGCGCTCTGCTTGGATTGTCATTTCCGCATTCAGCGTCACCACATGAATTCCTCTTCTTTGCAGCAAACATTCTAGCAACCAGCGTGAATAGTTAGTCATCACATGAACTGGTAACCCCAACACTGAAAACTCTTTAGGCGGTCTAGACATAAACCTACTTACAATCGGCCTCACACCACTTTTAATTATAAAAGATTTGGAGAAGAAGAGAGCCGGAGAGGCTGAGGAAGAGGGAGTCGGGGAACAACTTTATAAAAAATAATGGTGCTGTAGATTGTATAGCACCATTATTTTTCAATTTATTCCCCGCTCTCCCGCTCTTTCCTGCCTTACATAGGGGATTCCTAGTAGATTAGGATAAAAATCTTTAAAACTACATCTCTAACAGACTTTTTAGTAAACTCGATTTTACAGCTAAGAGTTTAACGGGTGGAAATGAACCATGACTAAAATTCGTGTTGCGCTGATTGAAGACCATGACTTAACCCGTGTAGGTATTCGCACCGCACTACTACAGAAGAAGGATGAAATTGAAGTTGTCGGTGAAGCTGCTAACGCGATTGAAGGCATGAAAATGTTAAAACTGCTACAACCAGATATTGCGATTATAGATATCGGGTTACCAGATAAAGATGGTATAGAGCTGACACGGGAGGTGAAATCAGTAGATAGTGGAGAAGAGTTAGCAACCAAGGTGTTGATTTTGACGCTACGGGATAACAAAGAAGCGGTACTGGCAGCTTTTGCAGCAGGGGCAGACTCCTACTGTATGAAGGATATCAAGTTTGATAATTTGCTGGAAGCCGTGCGAGTCACTTACAATGGCAACGCTTGGATCGATCCGGCGATCGCTCGGATCGTTTTACAACAAGCACAACAAAATCCTCACAACCCCGAATTGGTATCATCTGATACTAAGTTACCAGCTAACAGCCCAGACTATATGGATGAGCGGGAGGTGATTGACCCCTATACCCTAACAGAAAGGGAATTAGAAGTATTGCAGCTGATTGTGGAAGGTTGTAGCAATGCAGTGATTGCGGAAAGACTTTACATCACAGTCGGTACAGTAAAAACTCACGTCCGAAATATTTTAAACAAGCTTTGTGCTGATGACCGCACTCAAGCAGCAGTTCGTGCCTTGCGTTCTGGGTTAGTAGGATAAAGTGCATTTAGGGTGTGAGAATTCCTAAAAAAACTATACGTTGAATGACATTGCAAAAGTTATATGTTCAAAGAGGGTATCTCTTTACTATTGCTTTTTTTATTGTTCGTTAATTATCGGGATGGCTCAGCATAGCACCATCCCGCTATTAAAGTATTTGTAAAGTGAAGCCAAGTATGACACAACAAGAGGCCAGCAAACTAAAGCTCATGGTGGTAGATGATGAACCGGATAACTTAGACTTACTCTACCGAACTTTTAGGCGAGATTTTGAAGTATACAAAGCACATGATGCTTTCAGTGCTTTAAAGATCTTGGATAGCGTTGGCGAGATGGCTGTGATTATCTCCGATCAAAGAATGCCAGAGATGAACGGCACCGAATTTCTCAGTCGCACGGTAGAGCGTTTCCCCGATACGATTCGCATTTTGCTGACAGGCTTTACTGATGTTGAAGATTTGGTAGATGCAATTAACTCCGGTCAGGTCTTTAAGTACATTACTAAACCCTGGAAACCAGACACACTTAAGGTTATAGTTGGGCAAGCTACCGATACATACCGTGTAGTGAAGAAACGTACACAGGAGTTACGTCGTGCACTTCGACGAGAATCTTTGTTTAATGCTGTGACAACAGCAATTAGAGAGTCTTTAGACTACCACAGTATGCTGCAAAAAATTGTGGCAACAATTGGACAAACCTTTGAAGCAAGTTATTGCCTGTTGAAACCTGTGGAGGGCAATAGCCTGACACTGGACGAGTTTTTTTACCAAGATCCAAAATTCTCTGGATTGAGTGACTTTTTTGATCCCAACTCTTTGATTAAAGAGGTTCTTGCTACGCGCAGCTATCAACTTGCTCAGAAGACAAATGGCACTGATTCAAGCCAACAACTCGTTGTACCACTGATCTACCAGCAACACTTGCTCGCTCTCCTTGCTCTCTACCAGCACCGAAGCGATCGCTCTTGGCTTGAAGAGGATGTGCAATTAATTACAGGTGTTGCCGAACAAGCCGCATTAGCTCTCTCTCAAGCAAAACTTTATCAGCGCCTCCAAGAAAACCAAGCGCAGATTCGCGCTGAGTTGGAGGTGGCACGCCAAATTCAAAATAATCTGTTGCGTCAAAGTTGGCCTGAGATCAAGGGAGCGAAGGTGCAAGCTTGCTGCTACCCTGCTCGTGAAGTAGGAGGAGATTTTTTTGAAGTTTTTGTCCATCCAAAAGGGGATTTGTGGTTAGCAGTGGGTGATGTTTCTGGTAAAGGCGTCCCAGCTGCTTTGTTCATGGCTAGTGCCATTTCTGTGTTGCGCCGCGAGTTGTCTCAAGAAACTCCAGCGATGCCGCATGTCGTCATGCAAAATCTTAACCATGCTCTTAGCGATGACTTGGTCAGCAATAATTGCTTCATCACCCTTTTCTTAGCTCGTTATACGCTGACAACTAAAGAACTAGTATACGCAAATGCTGGTCATATCTATCCTCTCCTTAGCTCATGCAATGACACTGTGAAAACAAACCCCCATTACTTGAAGGTTCGTGGTGTTCCCTTAGGAATCTTACCTAAGTGGGAGGCAAAGCCCGGTCTATTGCTTCTTGCTTCTGGAGACATTCTGCTACTCGCTAGTGATGGTATTACTGAAGCTAAGGTTTCAATAAAAGATGGCTTCACCGCAAAATCCGTGGATAATGCTCAATTAGAGAACCATTCTATGCTAAATCTAGAAGGTCTTTGGCAACTATTACAAAGGGAAGCTCAGCCATTATCTCTTAACCATTTACTGACTCGTATCCAAGCAGATAACCAAGTTCAAGAAGACGACCAAACTATACTCTCGCTAGAGGTTTTGTAAAGCGATGAAAAGTGAGATTCACGTACCGAGTAACTTGAAGTTTTTAGCTATTGTGGAAAACTGGTTGCTAGGATGTTTAGAAACCGAAATGAACGGATCGGTAGATTGGTCAAAGCAATCAACTCGTTTGCGTTTGGCTTTGGTAGAAGCTTACTCAAACGTAGTACGTCACGCCCATAAGGATCAACCTTATTTGCCAGTTTTGATTCGCTTGGAAATGAAAGACCGAGATATCGCTTTAGAAGTTTGGGATCGTGGTATCGGTTTTGATTTATCTAATTACTTGCCTCCTAGCCCTACAGATAAGCAAGAAGGTGGTTACGGTTGGCTGATTATCAATCGTTTGATTGATAAGGTAGAATATCAGTTGCAGGTTGATGGTGGTAATTGTCTAAAGTTAGAAGTGACTCTGCCAGAAGACAGTTAAGTCATATAGCAATCCTCAATGAATTGTCAGAAAATTTACCCTCCCGGCTACCACAGTCCGCGCTTTCCAAGCTACTATGTAGACCTAAATAAATCGGGAAGTCTGGTGCCCCGAAGTAGTAGGGTAACTTAGGCGCCCTGCTACGGTGCATATGCAATATGCTCACCTGAATACGTTTGTGTTTGCACGGTAGCTTTAGTAAGGGGGGACTACAGTTCGGTTGTCAATTCAACTTTTTAACTGAAGCGAGTAGTATAGTTCTTGTACCAGGTTAGACCAAGGTTTAGTTACTTCTACTAAAAAAACGCTTTCGAGGATAGTGTTTTTGAGTCGAAGCCTAAAACGTGAGGCGAACACTCCAAGCCTTCACCAAATCAAAGATTTGGTGTTGCTAGGTTGCGGGTTCAAGCGAACACTGATTGTTTTTCCATGACTCATAACTACCTTTTTACTAGATGATGAGTTCATGCTAGAATTTTTACAATCTTTGTAGCAAATTGAAACCGTGAGTGTCAGTACCGCAAGTATTGACTAGACCGTATTCATCAGCCAAGTGTTGCACTTGTTTTGATTCTAAAGGACTAGGTTTCCAAGGCTTGGGATTGTTATAGGCGTAGAAAGTTTCCACGCCATCTATACCCGCATCTGCTGCTGCTCTGATCAAGTCAAAATGCGAGATCTTATATCGCGCTGGGTGAGCAAGTACTGCCAATCCTCCTGCCTTTTGAATAGCAGCAATGACATTAGCTGCAAGATATTCTTCTCCTGTAGTACTTTTTGTCTGAATATACGGTTTTATACTTATGTGTTCTTGGTCGAAAGCATAACCCAAAATATGAACTTCAATATTTAAAAGGTTGGCATTAATTTCCACTCCACTCCAGAGGTGAGGAGCATTTGCACTCTTGTTATGCCACTTCCAGTCTTCCAACCATCCTTGGGCAGCAATGTATCCATCTATACTATGATGATCCGTGATAGCAAGCCCTTTTAAACCGATGGCGATCGCTTGCGCCATTAATGTACTCGGCTGCAACTTGCCATCCGAGTAGACTGTGTGCATGTGAAAGTTGAAACACGTCGGACAACTTTGTGCGTCAATGTTTTGCAATACTTGCTTCAAATGTTCTCGCTCCGCACAACTCCGAGCAAAATTTACAGTCATAACTCCCTTGTTTCCCAATAGATCCGCATTTTCAAGCCTTGAACACACTTACTCAACAGCTTAGTTTTGGTCGCAATTTTCTGAGTCTTCGCAGCCAAATTTTTTAAAATATTAAGACTACGGTAGCAAATTCAAAGGCTAGTAATCATAAGTAGTTTCAATAGCTTTTATAAGTAAGAGTGCAAATATTAGCAGATATTTTAAGTATATACACCCATATTTACACAAGTATCGTGTAGGCAATATTTCTTTTATTTAAAACTAATCAATTGGAGTTTTCGTTTTTGTTACTTGAAAAATGAAGTAGCAACATTACGATCAAGGCTGGTGCGATCGCTCAATTGGAAAATAGCACTATCATCACCAATGCTGTTAAGGGTAGCGAAAGTAATATCTAAATTAGCAGTATTAGACTGTTGCCATCTGCTAACAGCAAAATCGCTACTAAATTAGAACTTAGTTTCAGTAAAGTCGTCAATATTTATATTATTTATTATAAACTAAATTCTGCCACATCATCACTCTCATTCACATTTTTATTCTTCATCGTATGTTGAAAATTAGCGCCATGAATGAGTTCGCCTAAAGAAATACTAGGGTTTTGATGCATGACATTTAACAGACTAATAAAATCCCTAACAATTTCACCAGGAGTTAGCAAAACTTCTGCACCCAAGCGATTGACAATTTCTTGCACAAACTCTTTCAAATCTGAATTTTTCAAAGTTTGCGTGTATTCATAATTAAACGCATGAACTTCAGCCAATCGTTGCAGCAGCATCAGGATTTCTTCTTTCGTTAGAGGGTTGAGACGGAGTACTGGTCCCAAAAATTCCTGAACACCAGCTTGAGTGACGAAACGGCTTTCTTTTGTGCGTCTTCGCCATGCGGCATCTGCGAAAAGTCCCCGATTTGGATCTTCTAAAAATTTAGTTGTGCCACCGATGACAATGCCAAGATGCTCGGCTTTGCACTGCATGGTATCGTTAAACATTGCCAGCAGTCTATTGTAGTTTTTTTCCCGACTTACTGTCATCGCTATTTGATGTAAATGTACAGCTTCGTCAAGGAGGACTACAAATCCTTTATAACCAATTTCTGCCACAAATTTAGCTAACAGCTTGATATAGTCATACCAACTCTCATCGTCAATAATGACACGAACTCCTAAAGCTGCTTTTGCCTCAATTTTAGTAGTAAATTCTCCCCGCATCCACCGCAGTGCAGCGCCTTTCAATTTATCGTCATCCAATCGATAGCCGCGCCAATAAGCAACAATTACGCTTCCAAAATCAAATCCGTGGACTAAATCTTCAATATACTGAACAACTTCTCTAATTTTCGCTTCAACTTTGTCATCGAAACCCACATCATTAGGACGCAGTTCGGTTTCTTTAGCAACGTCTTGTTGAATTTTATTAATCCATCCTTCCAGAATGGAGACTAAAGCACCACCATCAGGACGAGTTTTTGTAGCAAGCCGACTCATTAACTCTCGATATGTCGCCAAACCTTCATTGTTTGTGCCAGTAAGTCGGCGTTCGGGAGATAAATCAACATCGGCAACGACAAAGCCTTGCTCCATTGCACGGTTGCGGACTAGTTGTAGTATAAAGCTTTTACCCGAACCGTAGTTACCAATGATAAAGCGAAATGCTGGTACCCCTTCTGCTATGTCATCAAGGTTTTTTAGTAAGCTCTTGAGTTCTTGTTCCCGACCTACTGCGATATATTCAAGTCCTACTCTTGGCACAACACCTGCACCAACGGAATTGATTAAAGCAGTGGATACTTTTTTCGAGATTTTGAGCTTTGCCATGTATATTACCTGTCCTCATATTATTTTAACTTGAGGATGAGCCTTCTTTTCATTAATTATTAAATTTTTCTTATGTCAGTCATAAAAATGATAAATTATTTTGCTGATACTTGTTTTGCCATGATATTTTCAGATCTTGCAATAAGTTTTTTGAGAAGGTTGACATGCTCTTGATATATTGTTGGAGAGTCCGATGAAGGATCAACGATTAATTCACCAATCGTATCATTAGCCCGTTCATTGATAGAATCAATCAGGAGATTGGGCATACTTATATGTTCTTCGGCAATCTTTTTAATAGTAGCATTGGGACGGTCTTGCTCGAGAATAGCTTTCAATACTTGAATTTCATAACTTGGTAAGTTCTCGAAAAATCTATTCCATTCCTCTGGTAGAGTTTCTGGTTTAACAGCGCTCGTATTCAATTCCAATGATTCAATTATATCTAAAAAAGGAAAGACTTCTACATCATCTTCTTGGAAATTATTGTGCAAAGTTTCTTGAGTTAGGGTTTCCATTTGATGTAGTAATTCCCAAACTTGGCTTTGCAACTGCTCGCGTTCGTTTTGTAATAATGCAAATTGTTCTTGCAATTGTCCAAATTCTGTTTCTTTATCTACGATTTGAATTTTTAAATAATTTAGATAAGTTTCTATGTTTTCTCTTTCAGCTAACTTATCTAAAAGTAGCTGATTCTGCTGTTCTTCTTGAGTTTCTAATTTTTGAACTTCAACCCGCATCTGATACAATTTTTCTTCTAATTGCGGTTTGAGTCTATTAAGTAGGGTTAAAGTGCTTTCTAATTCCTGCTTTTGCTGCTGCAATTCACTAATTTGAGTTTGCAGTTTAGAAATTTCCGAACGAGATACGTTACAATTTAAGTCAAGCCGTCGTTTTTCTGATGTTACATTAGAAAAAGATTTGTTAAGTTCTACTTTACTTTTTTCCAGTTCTATAAGTTCTATCTGCAAATTGGTTATTTCTGTTTTTAACTGTTTTTTTTCTATGACAAAACAGCTTAACTCCCGATTTAAACTATCTCTTTGATTGCGACGTTCTACAAGTTGACTTTGCAGATTATTTGACTCTTGATATAATAAATATTTATGACCTTCAAGTTTATTTATGTCTACTAAAATACGAGACTTAAATACTTCAATCTCCTTAATTCTATTACGAAGAGAATCTAAGATTAGCATTTCATAATTTTTACGTCGTTTATCTACAAAAAATGCTGCTAAATAAGTTGCAGGAACAGTAGTTATACCTGTAATGAAAGCTTGATTAAAATTCCAACTGAGGAAAAAACTAAGAACAAAACTTACACCAAAGGCAACTATACCTATCATAAATCTATTGTTGATCGCCGTTGTTGATTGCATATTGCTTGTTCTTACCATAGTTAAGGAGTTATTGGTAGGGGCGAGTTTATTTAATAAGATAGTTTGTTAAACCTGCCCATCAGCTAGGGGACAGATTTTATCTAAACATATCAACAGATACAATAGCTTGTTAAACTGTTCTGTGTAAAAATCAATTCGTTCATAAAGATCTGTTCAAATGACAATATTAAAGTAAATTTCTTTTATGACTGCGAATGACCGAGATTGTTTTGTGAATTCACTCTTGTTAAATCTGCTTTCAAGAAATCAACAAACTGCCTTGCAGTTCGTCCGGAACGACCATTGTGACGAGTTGCCCACTGTAAAGCTTGATATTCCAAATCTTCCTGACCGATATTAATTTCAGCTTGCGTTGCTAGATGCTGGACGATTTGTAAATAAGTTTTTTGCTCTGCTGGTTCAAAAGTCAAGGTTAAGCCAAAGCGATCACTAAACGAAAGCTTTTCCTGCATAGTATCCCAAGCATGGATTTCATCATTATTTCGTGAAGTTGGTCTATCTGTGAAAAACTCCCGAATTAAATGGCGACGGTTGGAAGTAGCATACACGACGATATTTTGCGATCGCGCCGTTAAATTGCCTTCTAAAACCACTTTAAGTGCTTTAAAAGCGTCGTCATCTTCTTCAAAAGAGAGGTCATCAACAAAGATAATAAATTTTTGCGGTAATTGCCGCAACTGTTCCACAATTTTCGGTAAATCTTTCAGTTCAGTTTTTCCCACCTCCAGTAAGCGTAAGTTACTCTCACCATACTCATTCAACAAAGCTTTCACTAAAGAAGATTTACCCGAACCACGACTGCCATAAAGTAATACGTGCAGTGCAACCTGCCCTGATAATAAAAATTCTGTATTTTTCAGCAAAGCATCTCGCTGAGATTCATAACCCACGAGTTCCTGCAACTTTACCGGATCGTTATACTGTATACCAAGAAACTGTCCATCTTGCCAACGTGCTGCCTTGTACTCAGCAAATAAACCCGTACCAAACTGCTGATAATAAGCTGCCAAATCTTCTACAGCATCAATCCAGTTTTCCAACTCCTGCAGTTTCACGATCAACGGCAGTTCATTTTTTACTTCGGTTTCATCCTGGTGTAGATACCAAACGACTGGTGAGATCGGCAAATGGGACGCAGCTTGCACCCACTCACTCAAAGATGCACTACTACATTCATAAAGGCTTTGAAATATTTGTAAATCATGCTGAACGGCTGCGATTAAAGCGGTTGGTAATTCCTCAAATTTTAGACGTTGAGCTTGTTGAGTGAACGGGTTGTCATTTCTGAGAATCTGAGTAAGAAGATATGACTCCCAGTTTTGCTTTCTTGCAGCCAAGGAGTTGAAGTATTTACCGTAGGCTTGAAGGCAATTTTGTGCATCGGCATCAGTGTAACGTATAGCTTGCAACAGGTCAAGAAATGCGTCACCCACTTCATTCCAAAGGACAGTTTGGTACAGTAAGAGGGAAGCTGCTTGACGCTGGAGAAATTTAACCGTTGTAATTGCTTGATTATCCATCAATTAAAAGAGTTATTAAGCGAATGAGCTATGGTAGATTGTCTAGTAAGGTTTGCTGCAAAATCAAAATCTACATAGGTTTTAACAATGTATATAGGTATTGTTGCTACTATTGCTTACGGTATTTTAGCAATTCTTGGTGGCATCATTGGCTACCGCAGTGCGAGTAGCAAAGTTTCCCTGATCAGTGGTAGCATCAGCGGTTTATCACTGATTGCTGCTGCTGTTGCCCAACTTCAAGGTCAAACTTGGGGTTTAATTTTAGCAACTGTTGTCACTGGTCTTCTGTTGGTCGTCTTTATGTTTAGACTAGCTAAAACACGTAAATTTATGCCTGCGGGATTGATGTCTATTTTGGGTATAGTGGCCTTGGGCGTGATGATGACTCAACTGGTGGCATTAAAATAACTTCAGCTTTTTAGTACGAAAATACTCCTCCTCACCTTTGCTTACTGAACTAGTACATTTATATTACCGTAGATGGAAGTATTTCAACATCGCGGCTGATTCTTTTGTGTGGTAGATCATACACAAGATCGGTAAGTTATTACGCATGAAAATTGCACTTCCCACTCTTAAGGAGAAGCAAGGGGAAGTAATCTGTCTCATCGGCCCCATTCCTTACTCCCCCTGCTTCCTTTGTTTTAGCCCGAAAAAAATTATTATACTTATTCGGAAATTAACGAATTAATCTTGTATTACTAAGCCGATTGCGCCGTGATAGCTTATTAGCAGTCTTGGTTTTTAAAGAACATTTAAAAGTTGAAATAGTTAGAGGATAACAATTAAAATTTAACCTGAAAATTTTATTTTAATTGCCATATTGGCATGTTTTTATTTAAGATATTCGATATGACTAAGTAGGCTCAAGAATTCGTTCTGGTAATTTTTTAGCTTATTGTTATCTACCAAATTCTCTTGAAATGAAGCCAATACTAAATAAAATTGCTAAGTCGAAGATGTGTGCTATGTGGTAATTAGGCATTGGGAATTAGGCATGAGGAAAGAAATAATTATCTTTCCTCTTATCCATTACCCATTCCTTGTTACCCATTACCCATAACTACAATATAGGAAATACTAAATGTTAATTTCCCTGTGTGATAAAAACGTTATCCAGTATCTGCAAACTATCGGTGTGAGTAGCTTAGGAGACGACGCTGAATATACTCAATTATTGAACAGTAGCAAGAAGAATTTTAATTTACAAGTTACTTTAGCAGGAAATCGCCAACTCTTGGTTAAACAAGAACGTCATATTGAAAATGATGGAACACAGCAAGAGTTATTCAAAGAATGGGTATTTCACCAACTACTACAGCGGTTTCCAGTTCTGGGAAATATTTCTGCGATCGCATCATTAGTCACGCATTTTGATGAGGAAAATTCTATCCTTGTGCGGAACTATTTAACGGACTATCTTGAACTTGCAAGTTTTTATCATCACAATTCTTATTTTCCAGAAGCAATTCCTATCGCACTTGGCACAACCTTAGGAGTGCTACATCGTGCCACATTCAATCGTCAAGAATATCGTAATTTTATGGCAACTGCTCCTCAAGGAGAGTTCCGCTATCAGTTTTACAATCCAGTACAGGGCATAGAGTCAATAGAACCGAAAATTTTTAGTACTGTTCCTCTAGAGGCGCTGAAATTTTATGTTCTCTACCAGCGTTACGAAAGTTTAGAAGCAGCAATTGCAGAATTAGCAAGTGAATGGCGTCCTTGCTGCTTGACTCACAACGACTTAAAGTTTGAAAACATTTTAGTGCATTCCCGGTGGGAGCAACTGGACAATTGCCTTGTGCGACTTATAGATTGGGAAGCTTGTGGTTGGGGAGATCCTGCCTATGATTTGGGAAGTCTGGTGGCAAGCTATTTAAAAATTTGGCTTCACAGTCTGATTGTAGATCCCACTATCGAGTTAGAAGAGTCTCTGCATCTGGCGATGACACCATTAGAAGTTATCCAACCTTCAATGCTGGTACTTCTTCGGTCATATCTGAATGCTTTCCCAATGATTCTTGAGTACCGTCAGGACTTTATTTTACGAGTTGTTCAATTTGCAGGTTTAATCCTAATTCATCATATACAGCAAACAATCCAAGACCGCAAATACTTTAATAATACTGGTCTATGTATGCTTCAGATAGCCAAAACTTTACTAACAGGACCACAGCAATCTGTGTTAACGGTTTTTGGTCTCTCAGAATCAGAAATCACCAAACCTTTTGCACAATTGGCTACCCACCATCCAGTAGATACACAGGAAAATTTGCTTCGCCTTTACTACAACAAAACTCGTCTACGTGGGTTTTAGTAGGGGCGGGTTTAATTGGCGATAACTCGTCAGTAAACGCTCCCGCCTTGTAAAACCCGCCCTTACAGGAGTCAGGAATTATCTCCCCCTTCCCCCAACAAGTATCCGAATCATGTTAAATTCGCTCTTTGAGATTGCTAGTAACGTTCAAATAGAGGCTAATTTTTGCATTCGCCATCCCAATTATCAAGCTTTTGCCTTGGAGACGGAAGTTGCGGAACGATTTCAGCAAACTTCAACAGCTTTGCAGCATAAGTTTCTGACCCTGCGCTTACGAAATTTCCTCCACGGGATCTATTACAATGGTTCCCTACAAACTACCTTGGCTGTAAATGGTGATGTTACCAACGACCAACGACACCGAAATTTAGACAACTCCAATTTGGGGATCGATGGGCAATTTTACGAGTTACTACACAAAAGCAACAATGGTATAGGTTACTTTGACCCTAATTGGCAGGTGTTACGGCTTGAACCTGATGGCAGTCTGGCAGTCATTAAAGGCGGTTTGACATTGTACGTTGAAAGCGACCACCTTAGAGAACCGACAATGCCATCAGTCAAAGGTGGTGATATTGCGATTTGGATGCCTAAAAATAGACTACAGAACGGTTTTTACATTGCACTTAGCAATGTGGGGCACGAACAACTGGGCTACCCAGATGCTGATTTGGGTGTGGGGCGAATCTACTTCAACTTGACTCCATCAGGTGCGATCGCCCTGATGAAAAGCTTGACATTGCAACTGAATGCTGTAGCCCTTCCCTTTAGTTTTCAAGTTTTATCGCATCCCTCTGCATACGGACGTTATGACTCGGGAATACTCTACTTTGAACGCAATGACTATCCGGCAGTCAGAGAAATTCTTCAAGCTGTTTATCTAGAACATCAATCTCATTTCCACAAGCCAGTTCCCTTATTCACCAAGTTTTTGGCACCAGGGCTGAGTTTAGCAGAAGAGCCAACCCAAAAATTTGCACTGATGGAAAGTTTTGGGTTAAACCGCTGTCAGATTGTCGCGACTGCTTTATTAGACGCTTGGCAAAAAGGCAAAAATTCCACCGAGGAGCGAATAAATACAATCTGTCAGCATTTTAGCCGACAGGGTATTGATTTGCAGCGTCCCTACCTCAATCCTTATTCTGAAGATATTTATTTTCCGTTAAATTAATAAGTAATCTCTACCTCAAACCATCAATGACATATCTAGTGCAGATCGGCGGAAATAAACCACCCATCTGAAATAGTTAAAACCCTTACAAAATAAGGTTCTTTCTTTTTACTTTTTACTTTTTACTTTTGCCTTGTTGTACTAGTGTCCATGATCTCTTGCGGTATGTTTGAATAACTCTTAAAATCAAACTTAGAACGTGTAATATAATTTCAGATTTTTTCATCAAAATATTCCCAAGTTTCTATTTTATTAAAAATTTTAAATAGTAAAATTCTGAAGAAATGATAATCACCTTGAGAGCGAAGCGGTCGCCAATAGCGACCGTTTTACTCGTAATTAGCATTTATTAGCACTGTTAAAATCCTTCGACTTACTTAATTATTCTTAGGAGATTTGTTCTGGTCGGGCTTCGGTTCTAGTTGGCGGCTATTATTATTCGCCGAGGAAAGACGATCGTCTTGAGGTTGAGAGGAGATTCGCTGGAATGACATAGTAAACAGGTTATTTTTTACTTTCTACAAATTTAACTACACGTGAGAAAATTGCGAATTCGGAAAATAACTGACTTCTATAGCAATCTGTGGAGGACATCCAAACTAATGGTACGTTTATACTAAAGCATTGAGAACAGATTATACCGATGAAGAACTTTTTACTAGAACAGCAACAAAAATCAGAGAGGATAGGAATTTTAACAGAGTTGATTCACAGCCATCCAGAAGCGAGAGAACTTAAACGAGCAATAGCTGTAAAAATAGTCAAAAAAAAGAGAGAAGAAATCATTGATTTTTGGACTCAGCACCACGCTGAGATTCAGTCGGGGCAGCTAGTTGTCTTTTTTGTGGATGAGTGTCATTTACTGGCAAATGATGTGTGTGGATATGTTTGGGGGAAGACAGATATCAGAATTGAGATTCCTATCAAAAACATTAAAGATAGACAAACTCCTGAATGGAGCCTTAGATTATAAAACACAAGAATTTATCGTTCACGAGTTTCCATCTGGAAATTCATCAAGTACAGTAGACTTCCGCCGCGTATCTACGCGCATCAACTTCCAGGGCAAAGAATTGCTTTGATTTGGGATGGAGCTAGTTATCATAGATCGGATGAAGTAAAAAAGTTTTTGGCAGCCGTCAACGATCGCCATGAACCAGAGCAGTGGCAAATTACTTGTATTAGATTTGCACCTAATGCACAAGGGACAAAACCCGTTCCGAAGATGTTTGGTTGCAAACCAAGAACTTTTTGAGAAAGTTTTAGCCTTTGTGCAAATCTTTTTCTGTTGTCAAGTGGCTGTTTAAGTTCTTTACCAATCACCAAGAATTTGATTTTCCGCTCGCTGCATCAGTATGCACCTTGTTCGGATCTCAAATAGGATTGCTATAGTCGGTTAAAAAATATTAAGCTTATAAAAATCGGGTAGTGCGTCAGACAAGTCTGTGCATAAGTGATTAGATCATGCCAAGACCAAGGAGCGATTACGCGTCCCTGCCCTCATAACAGCAGTAGTTTCCTTCAGACTATTCAGTAAAACCTGCCTAACTCATATCACTCTTTGAGGTTAAATCCCGTTGCACAGATCCGTGTCAATCTCACGACTATCCACATCATCAGGATTAGTCTTGAGATAATTGCCTATAAAACTGCACCCTTTCTGGAGTAAATAATCAAAATCCCACTTCCACAGTTTCACCGTGTTGTCATTACTAGCAGAAGCCAACATCTTACCATCCGGACTGAAGGTAACGCTATAAACCCAGTCTTTATGCCCAGTGAGGGTTTTGATTTCTTTGCCAGTATTTGGATCCCACAGTTTCACCGTCTTGTCCTTACTGGCAGAAGCCAGGATCAAGCCATCCGGACTGAAGCTGACGCCATTAACCAAATTTGTATGCCTAGTGAGGGTTCTGATTTCTTTGCCAGTATTCGTATCCCACAGTTTCACACTCTTGTCTTTACTAGCAGAAGCTAGCATTTTACCATCAGGATGGAAGCTGACACCAGTAACCGAGTTTGTATGCCCGCCACCAAGGGTTTTGATTTCCTTGCCAGTATTCTTATCCCATAGTTTCACTCTGGTGTCACCACTAGCAGAAGCCAGGATTTTGCCATCCGAACTGAAGCTGACACCATAAAAAACCGAATCTGTATCCTTCTTAAGGGTTTTGATTTCTTTGCCAGTACTGATATCCCACAATTTTATCGTTTTGTCTTTACTAGCAGAAGCTAGCATTTTACCATCAGGATTGAAGCTGACACCAGTAACCGAGTTTGTATGCCCAGTGAGGGTTTTGATTTCTTTGCCAGTATTAGTATCCCACAGTTTCACCG
>CALMVQ010000134.1 GCA_937873135.1 uncultured Scytonema sp.
GCTTGGGTGCGGTTCCACTCCTGCAAATACTGCTCTCGTTCTCTCGTACTGAGCAGTGGTAGCTCTGATAGCAACTGAAGTGGATTGACAACAACTGCGGATAGTAGAGTTTGATAGTGCCTTAGCATCCGCACAATGGTGGCAGCATCAAACAAGTCTGTGTTGTATTCGATGGACCCAATCAATCCAGCGCTTGTGTTCTCCAGAAACAGAGTTAAATCAAACTTAGCTGTAGAGCTTTCGATTGGCAATGGTAAAAGCGTTAAGTCAGCCAGATCAATTGAAGGCATCGGGGCATTTTGCAACACAAACATCACTTGGAACAGTGGCGTATAGCTTAAAGAACGCTCTGGCTGCAATTGCTCGACTAACTGCTCAAAGGGCAAATCTTGATGTGCGTAAGCACCGAGCGCCACTTCCCGCACTTGCAACAGTAAATCCCTAAAACTGGGGTTACCAGATAAATTGCTACGCAGCACTAGGGTGTTGACAAATAAACCGATTAATTCCTCGGTTTCTTTGCGATTGCGGTTAGCAATTGGTGTTCCTACGCAGATGTCAGTCTGTCCACTGTAGCGGTACAGCAATGTTTGGAACGCTGATAAGAGGGTCATGAACAGTGTCACTTCTTGTTTCTGGCTCAAGGCGGCGATCGCCTCGCTCAGTTCTTTCGACAGTGAAAATCTTTCAGTTGCCCCCTTGTAAGTTTGAATCGCAGGTCGTGGTCGGTCGGTGGGCACCTCTAACAGAGCCGGAACACCAGCGAGTTGTTGCTGCCAGTATCCCAGCTGCTTTGCCAACACCTCCTGCCGCAACCACTGCTGCTGCCAGACCGCAAAATCTGCATACTGAATCGGCAAGTCAGGCAACGCTATTGGTCGCTTATTGCAAATAGCTTGGTAGACTTCTGCTAGCTCGCGCACCAGCACGCCTATTGACCACCCATCTGAAACTATGTGGTGCATCACCAGTAGCAACACGTGTTCTGTGGGTTGAAGCTGTAGCAAAGTCGCTCGCACTAACAGATCGGACGCCAGGTTAAACGGTTGCACTGCTTCTTCTGCTATCAATTGTCGGCAGGCAGTTTCGCTCTCAGCGATTTCGTTCTGTTGCAAGTCTGCGATTGCTAATTTGATCATACTGCTAGCAATCACCTGCATCAGTCGCCCATCTACTTGAATAAAGTTGGTGCGTAAGGCTTCGTGGCGGCTGATGATTTCATTCAGGCTCTGCTCCAAAGCGGTGATGTTGAGTTGACCTTGAAAACGCACAGCCACTGGAATGTTGTAAAAGCCACTTTCTGGCTCGAACTGTTGTAGGAACCACAAACGTTGTTGGGCAAACGACACTGGCATTTGAGCGTGCCGTGGCACTCTGACTATGGGGGGAGTTTGTAGAGATTGTCCGGTTTGCTGTAGAGTGACAATGGACTCAGCTAATGCGGCGACAGTCGGTAACTCAAATAGGCTACGCAATGGTAACTCCACTGCCAAGGTGCTTTGCAGGCGCGACATTAGTTGCGTTGCTAGTAACGAATGTCCTCCCAAGGTAAAAAAGTTGTCATAAATGCCTACGCGCTCAAGTTGCAGCAGTGATGCCCAAATGCTAACCAGCATTTCTTCAATCGGTGTTCTGGGAGCAACGAAGTCGTGTGACGCTTCGGATTGTCCGGAGGGATCTGGTAGTGCTTTACGGTCAACTTTGCCATTGGGTGTGAGTGGTAGGGTATCAAGCACCACAAAATAAGATGGCACCATGTACTCGGGCAGTTGCTGTTTGAGGAAGTCGCGCAAATCACCCATTGAAGGTATTGCATCACTCTGGGGTACTAAGTAGGCAACTAAGCGCTTATCCCCTGCAATCTCTTTAGCAATAACAACGGCTTGTTGCACAGTTGCGTGTTGGCTCAGGAGTGCCTCAATTTCACCCAATTCAATGCGGAAACCACGTACCTTCACCTGGTGGTCAATGCGTCCAATATATTCGATGTTGCCATCAACGAGGTAACGGACTAAATCCCCAGTTTTGTACAAGCAACTCCCCGCATCGCCAAACGGGTTGGGAATGAACTTCTCTGCTGTCAAATCAGGGCGTTTGAGGTAGCCCCGCGCCAAGCCATCGCCGCCAATGTGGAATTCACCTGCCACACCCACTGGTACTGGTTGTAAATTGGTATCCAGGATATAAAATTGGGTGTTAGCGATCGCTTCTCCGATGGACACCGAGCCTGAACCTGCTTGTACTTGAGACACTGCTGACCAAATGGTGGTCTCCGTCGGCCCGTACATATTCCACAAGCTATCTGCACGCTCGAGTAATTGAGTTGCCAGTTCGCGGGATAAGGCTTCACCACCACAGAGTATTTTCAATTGCGGGTTGCCGAGGAAACCTGCTTGCATCAGCGCTCGCCAAGTTGCTGGTGTGCCTTGCATCACTGTGGCACTTGATGTCGCCAAAGCAGCAGCACTTTTACCACCATCGGCAATCAGATCGCGAGTGAGGACGAGGCGTGAGCCTATGCTCAACGGTAGAAACAACTCCAACGCCGCAATGTCAAAAGTAATCGTCGTCACCGCTACCAGCACATCCTCTGCCACCATCCCTGGTTGAGCAGACATCAAGCTTAAGAAATTCACCACAGCGCCATGGGGAATTTGTACTCCTTTGGGTCGTCCAGTTGAGCCTGAAGTGTAGATGGCATAAGCCAAGTTTTCGACGCAGACATTGCTGTTGAGGTTGGATATATTTTGGGAGTTCTGCCAATCTGAGTCTAAGTAAACAATAAGCCCATGAACCTCGGGCAGTTTTTCCATTAACACCTGTTGAGTCAGCAGCACTGAGACACAGGCGTCTTCTAGGATGTAAGCTAATCGCTCGGGGGGGTAAATCGGGTCGAGTGGTACATATGCACCACCTGCTTTGAGAATTGCCAGCAGTCCCACTAACATCTCGATTGAGCGTTCTACACAAATCCCCACCAACACTTCCGGTCCCACACCCAATGAGCGTAGGTGGTGTGCCAGTTGGTTAGCACGTGAGTTTAATTCACTGTATGTCAGTCGTTGCTCTTCAAACACAACTGCTACAGATAGGGGTGTTTTCTCCACCTGTTGCTCAAACAATGAGTGCAGACATAACTCTTTGGGGTAGTCTGCTTGGGTGCGGTTCCACTCCACTAGGAGCTGGTTTTGTTCTTTTGCAGTTAACAGTGGTAGTTCTGATAGTTTCTGTTGGGGATTGATAACTACTGCTGACAGTAGAGTTTGATAATGCCCTGCCATACGCTCAATCGTCGCGGCATCAAACAAATCTGTATTATATTCGATAACCCCCATCAATCCAGTGGTTGTGTTTTCCAGAACCAAAGTCAAATCAAACTTGGCTGTGGAGCTTTCGGCTACTAAGAGATTTCCTTTTAAGCCTGGAAATTGCAACTCTGATAGCGGTGCTTGCAGGGTAAACATCACTTGGAACAGTGGTGTATGGCTTAAAGAACGCTCTGGCTGCAAATGTTCGACCAACTGCTCAAACGGCAAGTCTTGATGAGCATAAGCACCAAGCGCCATTTTCCGCACTTGCGACAGCAAATCGCTAAAAGTGAGGTTGCCAGACAAATTAGTACGTAGGACTAAAGTGTTGGCGAATAACCCGATTAACGCCTCGGTTTCACCATGATTACGGTTGGCGATCGGTGTGCCTACACAGATGTCAGTCTGGTCGGTGTAGCGATACAGCAATGTTTGGAATGCTGCTAAGAGCGTCATGAACAGCGTCACTCCTTGTTTCTGGCTCAAGGCAGTGATCACCTCGCTCAGTTCTTTCGAGAGTGAGAATTTCTCAATTGCCCCATCGTAAGTTTGAATCGCTGGTCGCGGTCGGTCGGTCGGCAATTCCAGTAATGCCGGAACACCCGCCAGTTGTTCCTTCCAGTATTTCACCTGCTTTTTCAGTACTTCTTCCTGCAACCACTGCTGCTGCCAGACAGCAAAGTCGGCGTACTGAATCGGCAAATCTGGCAGCGCCATCGGTAGATCATTGCACGTAGCTTGATAGACTGCTGCTAACTCACTCACCAACACGCCCATTGACCACCAATCTGAAACCATGTGGTGCATCACCAACAGCAGAACGTGTTCTGTCTCTGTCAGTTTGAACAAACTAACCCGCACTAATGGGTCAGTTACGAGGTCAAACGGTTGAGCGACTTCTTCAATTCTCAATTCTCGGCAAGCGCTTTCTCGCTCTTTTAGCTCTAAGTGTTGCAAATTTACGAAGGAGAGTGAGATCGTCACACTATTGGCAATCACTTGCATCGGTTGCCCATCTACCTGAATAAAGTTGGTACGTAGAACTTCATGACGGTTGATGACGTGATTGAGACTGTACTCAAGGGCAGCGATGTTGTGGAGATGACCTTCAAAACGCACAGCTGCCGCAATGTTGTAAAAGCCACTATTAACCTCTAACTGCTGTAGGAACCACAAGCGTTGTTGGGCAAAAGACAGTGGTAGCTTTCTTGATCGTGAAACGGGCAGAATCGGAGGAAGAGTGGAACTTGAGGCAAAGTGCGTCTTTTGCAGAAACGCGAGGATTTCTGCTTTGCGCTCTTGCAACTGCAGACGCAGGGATTGTGTCAGTGTTCCCTCAGGAGCGTTACACCGCAGACGTTCACCATCTGCCCACACCTTTACATCCAAACTGCTGAGGTAAGACAAAAATTCTTCGATAGTTTTCATAATTCTATCTCCTCTCGGTTGTTCACCATATCATCAGGGAGAGCGTGTATTTGTTGTACTATCGAACGAATCTTGTCAATGCGCTCTGCCAGTCCTGCTACACTAGACTCTTCAAATAAACTGTCCAAAGGCAACTCAACTTGGAAGCTTTCGCGCATCCTAGAAATAAGTTGAGTGGCTAGCAAGGAATGTCCTCCTAGTTCAAAGAAATTGTCGTAAATACCTACTTGGTCAATTCCAAGTAACTGTTGCCAGATGTTGGCAATAGTTTGCTCGAGTTCATTGCGAGGAGCAACATAAGTATTACTGAGTTCAGGTCTTGGATGTTTTGGTCTTGATGAGATTATGTTATCTAGCGGTTCCAAGAAATCTTTTGAAACATTTTCCCACTCTTCCCTAACTTGTAAATCTCTGGGAGATACCACAACTTGGGACAATTTACTTTCCAAAATGCGGCTAAAGGCGTCTACTCCCTCATCAGGCGATATCGCATATTTAAGCATCTCATTACGCACTTTTTGGAGTTCGAGTGGTAGCTCTATGTTTACTGCCATGCCTACTTCTTGCCAAGTATCCCAGTTAGTACAGACAGTGAAAGTGCTATGTTTGGAATTCTTGTAGTGAGTAAAGGCGTCAAGAAAGGCATTTGCCGAGCAATAGTCTACCTGTCCAACTCCTCCGATGATGGAAGTAATTGATGATGTCAGAAAAAAGAAATCTAACTGAATATCCTTAAAGATAGAATCGAGAACTAACGTGCCTTTCACTTTAGGTCCGAGGATTTTCTCTACATGATCTAGAGTTTTGGCTTGAATCACGCCGCCTCCTGGAAGTCCTGCAGCATGGAACACTCCATTAATCTGACCAAATCTGTCCAGTGCTTTAGCAATAGCTTCTTGCATTTGTTGCTGATTGCTAACATCTGCACTGAGTACTAAAACCTCAGCACCTAGCTCTTCAAGTTCTTGAGCTTTCCGGATTTTTAGGCTAACGCTATCAAGAGCCTCATGACTAGCAAGCCATTGTTCCCATTCTTCTGTGATGGGCAAAGCTGAACGTCCGATCAGGATGAGTTTGGCTTGTACAGTTTTCGCCAAATGTTCCGCCAGCACTAGTCCAATGCCACCAAGTCCACCCGTAATCAAGTAGACTCCCCCTTTCCTTAACTGTGGTGTCGCTTCGCTGGTCTTATCCAACACAGCTGGCTCAAAAGTTTGTACCCAACGATGAAAACCGCGATAAGCAATAACCTGATTAAATAATTGAGTTCTCAGTTCCGTCAGCAGCTGGTCTATGAGTCTTTCCTCGTGCCAACTTCCTTTTGGAGGAATGACAACATCAATACTGCAACAGCTTATTTTTGGATATTCTTTAGCTATCACCTTAACAGGTCCAAGTATAGTTGCTTTCTCCGGACACAGCGCCTCAACGCCGGTAACTTCCTGCATATTGTTGGAAACCACCGCGATTTGCAGATCATCATTCATAGTCTGTTTCCCAATAGCTTGTGCCAGAAATAGCAGACTATAGAATCCTAAATCTTGAGCTTTGTCAATCGATTCAAGGCTTAATTCTGCTTCATTGTTTGGCGTGACATTCCATAAATGAACAATTTTTTGTGGAGTTTTACCCAGTGTGCGTAGTTCATTGAGTAGGGTATTGTAATCATTACCTTGTCTGGGATTTAAGGTATATACATGCTCGCTCAGCTTGATAAACTCCGACCCTACCTTCACCGTAATCACATTCTGTCCCTCAAGTTCGAGCTTTTTCACCAGTTGAGAACCTAAGCCACATTCATCAATAAACACAAGTGTATTCAACTGAACTGGCATCTCGTCTAGTTTACGGGTGCTGAGCGGGGAGCGTTTCCAGGAAGGAATATAAAACCAGTCGGCAATGTTTGGCTTTTTGTGTAGTTGAGACGTTGAAGACAAGGTTTCTACATCGGTCTTCGCACTATCTCCTTGCTTTCGGGGTTCAATCCAGTAACGCTGATGTTCAAAAGGATAAGTTGGCAAGGGGAGACGATGACGCCGCTCGTGAGCATAAAATTCCGACCAATCCACCTGTACGCCAGTAAGCCAGAGCTTCCCTAATGTAGTGAGCAAGAAGGCAACATCCGATTGGCGGTCTTGAGGATGGCGTAACGAAGAAAGCACTACTTGCTGAACGGCTTTATCTGGATGACGTCTAACTAATGTACTCAATGTCTGACCAGGACCTACTTCCAGCAGGATTTGATCTGAGTCATTCAATAACTGTTGCACACCGTCGGCAAAGCGTACTGTGGAGCGAAGATGATTGACCCAATAGTCGGGATTTGTTGCCTCTGCAGCAGTAATCCAAGTGCCCGTAACGTTAGATACGTATGCAATTTGTGGGGGGTTTAAGGTGACTTTTTTGACACGCTCAGTGAACGACTCAAGTATGGGATCCATCATTTTTGAATGGAAGGCATGGGAGGTATGTAGACGACGGCACTCCACTCCTTGTTCTGCTAGTTGGTTCTCTAATGCCTCCACAGCTTCAGTGTTCCCTGAAACTACGCAAAAACTCGGTCCGTTTACTGCAGCTAGGGAGAGTTCTTTACCCAGGAGGGTTTGCACCTTCTTTTCTGGCAGAGGAACGGAAAGCATTCTCCCTGAGGGCAATTGTTGCATCAGCTGTCCCCGTGCGCTCACCAAAGTTAGGGCATCTTCCAGAGAGAAAACATCGGCCAAACAAGCTGCAACATATTCACCAATGCTGTGACCGATCATTGCCTGAGAATGCACTTCCCATTTCATCCATAACTTGGCCAGGGCGTACTCTATCACAAAGAGTGCCGGCTGTGCAATAGCTGTTTGTTCAATTTGCTGTGCAGCTTTTTCGGTGAGTTCTTCGCTGGGGTACAGGACATGGCGCAGGTCAAGCCCTAAGTGGGGTTTGAGGAGTTCTGAGCAAATATCCACCTGCTCGCGAAATATTGGCTCAGTCTGGTAAAGTTCTAAAGCCATATTAACGTACTGCGCTCCCTGCCCTGAAAACATAAATACGACAGGTCGAGCCTTGGGCTCTATGAAGTTTGTAAAAACTTGTTTTGGATCTAGGGGATTCAGTGCGATCGCCACCCCGTTAATATCTTGGCAAACCAGCATCCGTCTGTGTTCGAAAGCACGGCGACCAATACTTTGCGTGTAAGCAACATCAGCGAGATTAATCTCAGGATGCTGCTTTAAGTGTTCGGTCAGATTAGCAGTTGCAGTATCAAGTGCAGAGTCAGTTTTAGCTGAGATCAGCAGCAACTGCCAAGGTCGAGATTTTCCAGATGACTCAATAGTAGGGGCTTCTTCTAAGATAACATGTGCATTAGTGCCCCCGATACCAAAAGAACTGACCCCAGCTCGCCGCTTAGTGCCATCAGTTTTCCATTCGCCCAGAGTCGTGTTGACGTAAAAGGGACTATTTGTAAAATCAATCTTGGGATTAGGCTTTTCAAAATTTAGCGTTGGTGGCAGCAACTTGTGTTTAAGCGCCATGACTGTTTTAATCAGACCCGCTACACCAGCAGCTGTGTCTAAATGTCCAATATTTGTTTTCACCGAACCGATGGCACAGAAGCCCTTCTTTTGTGTTGTGGCACGAAAAGCTTGTGTCAACGCGGATATTTCAATCGGGTCACCCAAAACTGTTCCGGTTCCGTGGGCTTCTACGTAAGTGATTGTTTCCACCTCAATCCCAGTTATCGCCTGAGCCTCTGAAATCACTGCGGCTTGACCTTCCACACTCGGAGCAGTATAACCAACTTTTAACGAACCGTCGTTGTTAATAGCGGAGCCTCTAATGATTGCATGGATGCAGTCTCCATCAGCAAGGGCATCCGATAGGCGCTTGAGAAGGACGGTTCCGACACCGTTGCCACCAACAGTTCCCCGAGCTTGAGCATCAAAGGCTCGGCAGTGTCCATCGGGAGAAAGAATCATGCCTTCTTGATACAAATAACCTGACTTTTGTGTAAAGCCTATGGAAACGCCACCAGCTATTACCATATCACACTGGTAATTTAGCAAGCTCTGGCATCCCATTTGAACAGCTACTAATGACGTAGAGCAGGCAGTGCTAACATTAACACTCGGTCCCTTTAGGTTGAGCTTGTAAGAAGCTCGCGTAGGCACAAAATCTTTATCATTGCTAATAAAAATTTGATAGTTGCCTACCGATTCGATTTGGTCGCGGTTTGAGATTAAATTATATAGTAAGTATGTATTTATACCAGCACCAGCATAAACACCAATCTGACCATCATATGTTTCCGAGTTATAACCAGCATTTTCCAGAACCTCCCAAGCACACTCCAAAAACAGGCGGTGTTGGGGATCCATAATTTCAGCTTCCTTAGGTGTAAACCCGAAGAATGAAGCATCAAACATTTCTACGTCTTCCAACAAAGCACTTGCTTTGACGTAGTTTTGGTTATTCAGTAATGTTGCGTCTATGCCTGAAGCCTCTAATTCCTCATCAGTGAAAAATGAAATGGACTCAACACCGTCGCGCAGATTCTGCCAAAACTCATTAACATTCTTGGCTCCTGGAAAACGACCGGCCATACCGATAATAGCGATTGGTTCCAAACCATCATGTGTTTCCCAGTTATCCATTGGTTTTCTTCCTTTGTTTAGTAAGTGGTTGTCGTTTGAAAGCTTCTATTTGCTTGCTGGCACGGGTATTGATTTTCTGTTTAGTAGGTGCTTCCAAATCTTGTTCCTGACCGAGATATTGTGCCAGAGTACTTATGGTTGGATATTTAAACAAGTCAACGACTGAGATATCTTTGTTGATTCCGAGTAACTTATTATTCAGTTTGCTATGAGTTTGGATAATTAGAAGCGAATGGCCACCGAGTTCAAAGAAATTGTTGTGGACACCTACTTTTTCCAGATTCAGCACCTCTTGCCAGACAGCAGAAATCAGTCGCTCAAGCTCGTTTCGGGGTGCAACGTATGCTTCTACCTCTAGTGTAGTGTGGTCGGGATCTGGTAGTGCGAGCCGGTCAACTTTGCCATTGGGTGTGAGTGGCAGGGCATCAAGCACGACAAAATAAGATGGCACCATGTACTCGGGCAGTTGCTGCTTAAGGAAGGAGCGCAACTCACTCATTGAAGGTGTTGCATTACTCTGGGGTACCAAGTAGGCAATTAAGCACTTGTCATCGGCAATTTCTTTGGCAATAACAACGGCTTGTTGCACAGTTGCGTCTTGACTCAGGAGTGCCTCAATTTCACCCAATTCAATGCGGAAACCACGCACCTTCACTTGGTTGTCAATGCGTCCGATGTATTCGATGTTACCATTGGTGAGGTAGCGGACTAAATCCCCAGTTTTATACAAGCAACTCCCTGCGTCGCCAAACGCGTTGGGAATGAACTTTTGAGCCGTCAAATCGGGTCGCTTGAGGTAGCCCCGCGCCAAACCATCACCACCAATGTGCAATTCACCTGCCACACCCACTGGTACTGGTTGTAAATTGGTATCTAGGATATAAAATTGGGTGTTGGCGATCGCTTCTCCGATGGACACCGAGCCTGAACCCGCTTGTACTTGAGACACTGCTGACCAAATGGTGGTCTCCGTCGGTCCGTACATATTCCACAAACTATCTGCACGCTCGAGTAATTGAGTTGCCAGTTCGCGGGATAAGGCTTCACCACCACAAAGTATTTTCAATTGCGGGTTGCCAAGGAAGCCGACTTGCATCAGCGTTCGCCATGTTGCTGGTGTGCCTTGCATCACTGTGGCGCTTGATGTCGCCAAGGCAGCAATACTTTGACCACCATCGGCAATCAAATCGGGGGTGAGGACGAGGCGTGCACCTAAGCTTAACGGTAGGAACAACTCCAACGCCGCAATGTCAAAGGTAATCGTCGTCACAGCTACCAGCACATCCTCTGACACCATTCCTGGTTGAGCCGACATTGAGCTTAAGAAATTCACCACCGCGCGGTGGCTAATTTGTACTCCTTTTGGTCGTCCAGTTGAGCCCGAGGTGTAAATGGCATAAGCCAGGTTCTCGGCGCAGACATTGCTATTAAGGTTGGATGAATGGGAGTTCTGCCAATCTGAGTCTAAGTAGACAATACGCCCATGAATGTCTGGCAGTTTGGGAGCTACTGCCTTTTGAGTCAGTAGCACTGAGACACAGGCGTCTTCCAAGATGTACGCCAATCGTTCCGGGGGGTAAATTGGGTCGAGGGGCACATATGCGCCACCGGCTTTGAGAATTGCCAACAGTCCCACTAACATCTCGATTGAGCGTTCTGCACAAATGGCGACCAACACTTCCGGTCCCACACCCAATGAGCGTAGGTGGTGTGCCAGTTGGTTAGAGAGCGCATTTAACTCACTATAGGTAAGTCGTTCATCTTCAAACACAACTGCCACAGCATTGGGTGTCTTGTAAACCTGTTCTTCAAACAATGAATGCAGACACAATTGTTTGGGGTAGTCGGCTTGGGTGTTGTTCCATTCCACCAGTATCTGGTGTTGTTCGCTCTTTGTCAGCAGTGGTAGTTCTGATAGCTTCTGATAGGGATTGACAACTATTGCTTCAAGTAGAGTTTGATAGTGCCCTACCATTCGCTCAATTGTGGCGGCGTCAAACAAGGCTGTATTGTAATCAAGAAATCCGCTCAATCCAACGGCTGTGTTCTCACTGAATCCTTGGGAGATGTTCTTTAACGTTAAGGTCAAATCAAACTTGGCTGTTGAGCTTTCGAGTTCCAATGGAGAGAGCTTTAAGTTGGGAAGCTGCAAAACTTGCATCGGCGTATTGTGCAGCACAAACATCACTTGAAACAGGGGTGTGTGGCTTAAAGAACGCTCTGGCTGCAATTGTTCGACTAACCGCTCAAAGGGCATGTCTTGATGGGCGTAAGCACCAAGGGCAACTTCCCGCACTTGTGATAGGAAATCAAGGAAACTGGGATTGCCAGATAAATTGCCCCGCAGCACTAAAGTGTTGAGGAATAAGCCGAATAACCCCTCTGTTTCAGCACGATTACGGTTGGCAATCGGTGTGCCCACACAGATGTCAGTGTGACCACTATAGCGATACAGCAGTATTTGAAATGCTGCCAACAGCGTCATAAACAGGGTCACTCCTTGTCGCTGACTTAGAGCGCCCAGTGCCTCACATAGCTCTTGGGAGAGTTGGAATCTCCCAGTAGCCCCCCCGTAAGTTTGAACGGCAGGTCGCGGTCGATCTGTTGGCAGTTCCAACAAAGCCGGAACATTCGCCAGTTGTTTCTTCCAGTATGCCAGCTGCTTTGTCAGCACCTCCTGTTGCAACCACTGCTGCTGCCAGACAGCAAAATCAGCATACTGAATCGGCAAATCTGGCAGCACAATCGGTACATCATTGTACACAGCTTGGTAGATTGCTGCTAACTCGCTTACCAATACGCCCATTGACCACCAATCTGAAACCATGTGGTGCATCATCAATAGCAGGACGTTTTCTGTTTCTGTCAGTTTGAACAAACTAGCCCGCATTAGCACCTCAGTTGCTAGGTCAAACGGTTGTGCTGCTTCTTCAAGGATCAATTGTCGGCAAGCGCTTTCTCGCTCTTGTAGCTTTAAGTGTTGCAAGTCTACGAATGCCAATTTTATCGTCACACTGTTGGCAATCACTTGCATCGGTTGTCCATCGGCCTGAATAAAGTTGGTGCGTAGGACTTCGTGGCGGCTGATGATGTGATTGAGACTATATTCTAAAGCCGAGACATTGAGCTGACCTTCAAAACGCACTTGCACATGAATGTTGTAAAAACCACTATTGGGCTCGAACTGCTGTAAGAACCACAAGCGTTGTTGAGAAAACGACAGAGGTATCTTTCCCGCTCGCGAAACGGGCAGAATCGGGGCTATAGATGAACTTGAGGTCAGATTAGCCTTTTGCAGAAATGCGATCATTTCTGGTTTGCGCTCTTGCAACTGAATACGCAGAGACGGTGTCAGTACTCCCTCAGGGGCACTACATCGTAGACGTTCACCATCAGCCCACAGCTTTACATCTAGCGTGCAGAGGTAAGACAAAAACTCCTCAATAGTTTTCATAGCTTTATTTCCTCTTGTTCACGCAATGAAATCGACTCAACACCGTCGCGCAGATTCTGCCAAAACTCATTAACATTCTTGGCTCCTGGAAAACGACTAGCTACGCCAATGATAGCGCTCGCATCCATTCCATCATCTGTTTCCCAGTTATCCATTGGTTTTCCTCCTTTGTTTAATAAGTGGTTGTCTTTTGAGAGCTTCTATTTGCTTGCTGGCACGCTCATTGATTTTCTGCCTAGTAGGTGCTTCCACATCTTGTTCCTGAGCGAGATATTGTGCCAAAGTACTTATGGTTGGATATTTAAACAAGTCAATTATTGAGATATCTCTGTTGATTCCGAGTAACTTATTATTCAGTTTGCTATAAATTTGGATAATTAGAAGTGAATGACCACCGAGTTCAAAGAAATTGTTGTAAATACCTACCTTTTCTAAATTCAGCACCTCTTGCCAAACAGCAGAAATGCTTCGCTCGACCTCGTTTCGGGGTGCAACGTATGCTTCCAATTCTAGTGTCGTGTGGTTGGGGTCTGGTAATGCTTTGCGGTCAACTTTGCCATTGGGTGTGAGTGGCAGGGCATCAAGCACGACAAAATAAGATGGCACCATGTACTCGGGCAGTTGCTGCTTAAGGAAGGAGCGCAACTCACTCATTGAAGGTGTTGCATTACTCTGGGGTACCAAGTAGGCAATTAAGCACTTGTCATCGGCAATTTCTTTGGCAATAACAACGGCTTGTTGCACAGTTGCGTCTTGACTCAGGAGTGCCTCAATTTCACCCAATTCAATGCGGAAACCACGCACCTTCACTTGGTTGTCAATACGTCCGAGATACTCAATGTTGCCATCTCTGAGGTAACGGACTAAATCCCCAGTTTTATACAACCGAGAACCTGGCAGACTGCTAAAGGGGTTGGGAATAAACTTCTCTGCTGTTAAATCAGGGCGTTTGAGATAGCCACGCGCCAAGCCATCGCCGCCAATGTGGAATTCACCCGCCACACCCACTGGTACTGGTTGTAAATTGGTATCCAGGATATAAAATTGGGTGTTAGCGATCGCTTCTCCGATGGACACCGAGCCTGAACCTGCTTGTACTTGAGACACTGCTGACCAAATGGTGGTCTCCGTCGGCCCGTACATATTCCACAAGCTATCTGCACGCTCGAGTAATTGAGTTGCCAGTTCGCGGGATAAGGCTTCACCACCACAGAGTATTTTCAATTGCGGGTTGCCGAGGAAACCTGCTTGCATCAGCGCTCGCCAAGTCGCTGGTGTGCCTTGCATCACTGTGGCACTTGATGTTGCCAAAGCGACAGTACTTTGACCTCCATCGCTAATCAAATCGGGGGTGAGGACGAGGCGTGCACCTAAGCTTAACGGTAGGAACAACTCCAACGCCGCAATGTCAAAAGTAATCGTCGTCACCGCTACCAGCACATCCTCTGCCACCATCCCTGGTTGAGCGGACATCGAGCTTAAGAAATTCACCACCGCGCCGTGGGGAATTTGTACTCCTTTGGGTCGTCCAGTTGAGCCCGAGGTGTAGATAGCATAAGCCAAGTTCTCGGCGCAGACATTGCTATTGGGGTTGGATACATTTTGGGAGTTCTGCCAATCAGAGTCTAAGTAAACAATAAGCCCATGTATGTCTGGCAGTTTCTCCACTACCGCCTGTTGAGTCAGCAACACTGAGATACAGGCGTCTTCTAGGATGTAAGCCAATCGTTCGGGGGGGTAGATCGGGTCGAGTGGTATATACGCACCACCTGCTTTGAGAATTGCCAGCAGTCCCACTAACATCTCGATTGAGCGTTCTACACAAATCCCCACCAACACTTCCGGTCCCACACCCAATGAGCGTAGGTGGTGTGCCAGTTGGTTAGCACGTGTGTTTAACTCCCGATACTTGAGCATTTGGTCTTCAAACACCACCGCAACGGCATCTGGTGTTTTCTCTACCTGCTCCTCAAATAAGGAATGGAGACATAAATTTTTGGGATAGTCTGTTTGGGTGTGGTTCCACTCAAACAGGATCTGATGTTGTTCGGCGGCACTCAGCAAGGAAATCTGTGAGATTTTTTGCTCGGGATTGGCAACTATTCCTTGCAATAGCGTTTGAAAATGCTCCGCCATGCCCTCGATCTTGGCGGCATCAAATAGATCGGTGTTGTATTCCCATCCGGCAACCAATCCTTGCTCGGTGTTCTCCAACGATACGGTCAAATCAAACTTTGCCGTCAAGCTTTCTGCTGTTGATGGTTTCACAGTTAAACCAGGAAGCGCTAACGATGGTAGAGGCGCATTCTGTAGTATAAACATCACCTGGAACAGTGGTGTATGACTTAAGGAGCGTGCAGGCTTCAATTCCTCTACCAAATGTTCAAAGGGAGTATCTTGATGTGCATAGGCTCCCAAAGTGACTTGCCGCACACGTGACAGTAACTGCTGGAAACTGGGGTTACCGCTAAGGTCAGTACGTAAGACTAACGTATTGATGAAAAACCCGATTAATCCCTCAATTTCTGGGCGATTACGGTTAGCAACCGGTGTGCCGACGCAGATATCATCTTGCCCGGTATAACGGTATAGCAATGTTTTAAACGCTGCTAGTAGTGTCATAAAAAGGGTGACACCTTGTCGCTGACTAAAGATGTTGAGCGCCGCCCTTAATTCAGGGGAAATGGGTAGCGAGTAATTTGCGCCTCGGAAGGTTTGCATTATTGGCCGTACGCGGTCAGTAGGTAGTTCCAATAACGCAGGCGCACCGTCAAGTTGTTGCTTCCAGTAAGCGAGTTGGGACGAGCGTACCTTCCCCTCGAGCCAGATGCGCTGACAATGAGCAAAGTCGGCATATTGAATCGGTAGTTCAGCCAGTTGTGCAGGCAATTGATCGCAGTATGCTTTGTAGAGTGCTGTTAACTCCCGGACAAGTACGCCCATTGACCAACCGTCAGAGACAATATGGTGTATTGTGAGAAGCAGTATGTGTTCTGCCTCTCCTAGCTTTAGCAAAGTCGTCCGTATTAAAGAGTCAGTTGCTAGATTAAAGGGTTGCTGGGCTTCTGCTGTTGCCAATTCCTCCCAAGAGATTTCTCTTTCACTTTCAGGTAGCTTACCCAAATCCACAATTGGCAGCATCCAAGAAGGTTCAGGGCGAATAACTTGAATAGGTTGCCCATCTACAATGATAAAATTAGTGCGTAAGGCTTCGTGCCGTTCGATAATTTTGTTGAGGCTGTACTCCAAAGCCGTTGGGTTAAGTTGACCATTGAAACGCACAACTGCTGAAATATTGTAAAATGCACTATCTGGCTCTAACTGGTAAAGGAACCACAAGCGTTGCTGGGCAAGCGACATTGGTAGCTCTCCATTCCGTGGAATGGGATAGAGAGGATAATTTTTACCAGTTTCAGTGCGCTCTTGCAAGAACAGTATAATTTGTTCCTTATACTGTTTAATCTCACTCAATAATGCTGGAGTCAATACATCATTAGAACCTCGGTAGCGCAGCTTGCCGTTATCAACCCACAGTTGTACATTCTTTGTCGAAAGATCTTGGAGAAACTTAACTAAATTCATAATTCTCCCTCGATCAAACTATATTGGCTTGATGTAGCTGTTAATGCATAAGACGCAAACGAGGCAGAGTAGTCTTCTTTATATTGTTGGATGACCTCCATATTATCAAAATCTTCTAAGGAAGGAGATGAGAGTATTGTGTTTCCTAAGACTAACTCTTTCAGTAATTCCTCTGCCAGGTGCATGATGGTAGAGCCATCAATGAACTTTTCTATAGGCAAATTCACGTCAAACTCAGTTGTGATTGAGTTCCTAAGTTGAACAGCCATCATAGAATCAAGACCTAATTCCAGCAGAGGTTGGCGTGGATCTAAAGTCATTGCTGATCCAAACCCCAGCACCTCGGTTATCTGCTTTTGTAAGTAGGCTATGATCGGAGCTAAGCCATCGCCACTTTCATCCTGCGAAATGTCTCGTAAAATCTCTGATGATTCTGCCGACTGACATTCTATCTGGGATAACTCCTCTTCAATTGCGGGAGCTTGTTGTACTTCCAGTTCGTGTTGTTTAACTAATTCTGACAGCAGCTTAGGCATAACTTTTATTTCATCTTCAGAGAAATTCCCTATCTTCTCTAACTGAGAAGTTAATTGTTCTACATTCCCCTGCTGAAGAAGGTTAATAATCGAAGTCTGGATATTTTGCTGAGATAATAACTCTACTTGTTGACGCTCACTTTCATTCTTCTCAACCCAATAGCGTTCTCGCTGAAACGGATAAGTGGGTAACACAATGCGGCGATGCACATAGCCTTGCTCAAAGTTAGACCAATCTACCGACGCCCCACGAACGTACAGTTCCCCCAAACTCTGGAGCATCTGCTGCCAATCGACTTGCCCTTGACGCAAGCTGGGGAGCCTGACTCCTTCGTTTTCTGGCAAGCAGTGGCGTGCCATTCCTAACAAGGTCGGTTTTGGTCCAATCTCCACGAATACCTGATACCCAGAGGTGTAGAGTGTATTTAACCCATCCGCAAATCGCACACCAGAGCGTAAATTGCGACACCAGTATTCTGGAAAGTTTGTTTCCGATGTCAGTCGTTCTCCCGTGACGTTGGAGATCAAGTTAATTTGAGGAGCGGCATAGGTTACTGTGGCAGCAACCTCATAAAATTCTGCCAATATCGGCTCCATCAAAGGAGAGTGGAAGGCGTGGGAGGTTTGGAGCTTTTTAGTTGTAATTCCCGCCAATTCAAGGGTATTACAGATTGTCTGCACTGCCTGCGTCTCTCCAGAAATCACGGTGTTTCGCGGACCATTCAAAGCAGCGATCGCTACCTTTTGCTCATCGATTTCAGCAACAGCAAGAATAGCGGCGATATCGGCAAACACTGCCACCATCTCTCCGTCTTGCGGCAGCTTCTGCATCAAGCGGGCACGTTCACTAATCAGCTTTAGCCCATCCTCTAAACTAAAAACTCCCGCCACACAAGCAGCAACATATTCACCTACACTATGACCCATCACGGCAGTCGGTTTGATACCCCAAGATTTCCAAAGCTGTACCAAGGAATATTCCAAGGCAAATAGAGCAGGTTGGGTATAAGCAGTCTCATCTAAAGGTGAGGTTTCCCCTGGTTCAGGATAGAGGACTGATAGCAAAGGTTTTTGAAGATAAGGACGCAGAATTTCATCGCAGCAGTCAAGGGAGGCGCGGAAAGTTGGTTGAGTTTCGTAGAGTTGGCGTCCCATGCCGACATACTGAGATCCCTGTCCCGTGAATAGGAAGGCAACTTTGGGCAAACTGCTACCTTGACCCTTGACTACTCCTGCTGATTCCTGTCCTGCTGAGAAATATTGAAGCTTTTCACTTATTTGGGTAGATGAGGAGGCAATGATACTCAACCGATGGGTGAAGTGAGAACGACCTGTATTGGCAGTGAAGCAGATATCTCCTATATCCAAGGACGGATGAGCAGCTAAATAATTATCATACCGAACTGCTAACTGCTTAAGCGCCTCTTCCGTCTTAGCTGACAGCGTTAGCAAATGCAGAGGGCGTTCCACTTCAGCTTGTACAGGCTCTAATATCGCTGCCTCTTCTAACACAATATGGGCGTTAGTGCCGCTCATGCCAAAAGAACTAACACCCGCCAGGCGTCGCTTTTCTTCTGTATCCGAATGGCCTTCGGATACAGAAGACCAAGGCATCCGCGAGCTTGGCACCACGACTGGTAGTGCATCCCAGTTGATATCAGGATTGGGCTGATTGAAGTGTAGATTGGGAGGTATCTCTTTATTTTGTAGAGAAAGCATCACCTTTATTAAACCCGCTACTCCTGCTGCGGCTTCCAGGTGACCGATGTTGGTTTTGACCGAACCAATTATCAAGGGGTTTTCTTTTGATCGCCCCTCAGACAATACAGATCCTAAAGCTCTGACTTCGATGGGGTCTCCCAAAGACGTCCCTGTGCCATGAACCTCGACATAGTTAATTGAGGCAGGCTCTACCTTAGCGTTTGCCAAGCTGGAGCGAATCACTGCTTGCTGAGCTGACCCATTAGGAACTGTGAAACCACTGCTGCGACCATCGTGGTTGACTGCCGAGCCCCGAATTATACCTAAGATATTATCTCTATTTGCCACTGCATCTCTTAGGCGCTTGAGGACTAAAACCCCGCAGCCCTCACCCCTGGCAAAACCATTGGCTGCGGCATCGAAGGTCTGGCAGCGACCATCTGGGGACAGGGCTTGAGTTCTGGACAGAAAAATGGTGACTTGTGGTGACAGAATCAGATGTACACCGCCTGCCAAAGCTAAATTACACTCTCCTGCACGCAAACTCTGACATGCCTGATGGACAGCTACCAACGAAGAAGAGCAAGCCGTATCTATAGCTATATTGGGACCCTGTAGACCTAGAACATAGGACAACCGACCAGACGCAAAGCAAAAGCCATTACCTGTGCCGTCATAAGCGCTGATACTTGTAGGGTCACCATTCAGTTGCAATTGTGCATAATCATTTTGGCCAATTCCCACGAAAACGCCAGTTTTGCTACCAACTAGACTGTTTGGTGCAATTCCTGCCCTCTCCAAAGCTTCCCAAGTCACCTCCAACAGTAACCGCTGCTGGGGGTCCATGCTTACTGCTTCCCGAGGGGAAATCCCAAAGAACTGGGGATCGAACTGGTCTACCTGCTCCAAAAATCCACCGCTACGGGTGTACATTTTCCCTTGGGTATCTGGGTTTGGATCATAGTAAGTATCAATATTCCAACGGTCATGAGGAATTTCTGTGATCGCATCGACACCATCGTGCAGGATTTTCCAAAAAGTCTCTGGATCATTGGCTCCCCCAGGAAAACGGCAACCGTCTCCAATGATAGCGATCGGCTCTGTCTTTGCTTGCTCAACAGCTTCTAGTTTGCTTCTTGCTTCCTTTAAAGCAAGAAGCATCCGTTGCGATGATGATAGTTGGTCTACTCGATCAGAAAGATTACTCATTTTAATTATTCCTCAAAAAAGTTTCTAGTTTTGCGAGTTCTTCCACAATAGAAGCGTCTACTCTATCTTCGGAAAGTTCTTCTACCTCTGATAAAGCCTCGGCTAGTTCGTCTTGTGCAGGCAACTCCGAATCGCCTTCTTCAGTTAACTCCCAACCCATAACTTCCTTGGCTACATACCAGGCAAGGTCTTTAATAGTTGGAAAGTCAAACATTAAAGTTACTGGCACAGAAGTTCCCAGACTGACTTCTAGACGGTTCTTGAACTCCACTGCCATCAGAGAGTCCATACCCATATCAAAGAAACCTTGCTGCGGATCTGGCAAGTTCGATGGCTCAAGCCCCAGAACTTTGGCAACTTCACCTTGAATGTAAGCAATTAATAAAGATATCCGTTCGTGAAACCTCTCTGTAGGAGATTCGCTTGTCCCTACCGCCTGCAACTGTTGTAAAATTTCCGGTTGCACCAAGGGAGGTAGTTTCGCTGCGTGTGGTTGTATGGCAAGCAGTTCTAAGAGCGATCGCTTACCCCGAGTTTCATAAAGCTCTTTGAATAAACTCCAATCAACATTAGCCACGGTTGTCTGAACACAGTTGGCTCCCAGCAGGGATTCCATTGCAGCGATCGCTTGCTCCGGCGGCAATCCTTGTAGTCCCTTCCGTCTCAACCGCGTCTGTAATTCCTCTACTGCCATACCACCACCTGCCCACGGTCCCCAATTTACACTTAAAGCAGGCAGTCCTAGTCCTTGACGATAATGAGCTAACATATCAAGAAAATGATTCGCCGCCGCATAGTTCCCTTGTCCGGGCGAGCCGAGTAATGCCGATATAGATGAGAAACAGACGAAAAAGTCGAGATCCAAATTCTGGGTCAAAGCGTGTAAATTCCATGCTCCTTGTACTTTGGGAGCCATCACCCGACTAAAACTTTCCCACGTTTGTCCCAGCAGCATTCCATCCTGCAACATCCCAGCAGCATGGATAATACCGCGCAGGGGGGGCATACAGTTTTTCACCTCCTCTAGTAGCCTGCTTACATCCTCCTGTTCTGAAACATCTGCCTGAGCAACGACAACCTTGGCTCCCTTTTGTTCCAGTTGCTGCAAGGTTTCTTGTGCCTCTGGTGAAGCCCCGCTACGCCCAATGAGTACTAATTGTCTAGCCCCTTTTTCCACCATCCATTGGGCAACCGAAAGTCCCAAGGCACCCAAACCACCAGTAATTAGGTAAGTGCCATCGGATCGGAAAGCCACTTTTTTATATTCTTGTAGTTGCTTAGGTACTAAACGGGCGACATAGCGATTTCCATTCCGAAAAGCGATATGATCTTCCCCAAAAGAATACTCAATTTCTGCTAATAGCTTTGTCGCTTCATCAGTTGTGGATTCAGGTGCTAAATCGAGCATTCCTCCCCACAAATCAGGATGTTCCAGTGCCACCACTTTGCCCAGCCCCCATAGAGGAGCTTGCGCCACCCCAGTCAGGTTTGAGTCGATAGGCACTGCACCCCGCGTCAGTAACCACAACCTGGGTGAGGGTAAGGAGGGGAATTCTCCTTGCCCCTTGATCAGGGCTTGTAGCATATGCAATACGCTACTTACAGCGATTTTAGCCTGTTCTAGAGAAGAGATTGTCAGATTTGAAGCCAATTCCGCCTCCAAACTCCAGAGGTGGACAATTCCCTGCAAAGGCAGATCGAGATTTCCTAAAACCTCTGGGAATAGTTGCTCAAAGTCTGCCGGGTTTTTCGGGTTAATGCTCCAAGTTCCGGCTTCTTTTGCCTTATAGGTATCTCCCGCATAGACCAAAATACAGGTGTGGCCGCGTGCTTGCAAAAGTTGAGCGAGGGTTTTTCCCACACCCTCTGAGTCAGCAAAAATTAGCCAACCACCAGCTTTGTGGAATCCGTTCTTTTGTCTTGACGTTACATCTAAGACCTCTTGACGCGGTTTGACTTGCCATTCTATCTCATATAACCAATCTTTGATAGATGCTGACAGAAGCTGCTGTTGATTTTGCTTGACCAATAAATTCAACAATTTTGGTAGTACTTTCAACTCATCTTCTGAAAGTTCTTCTGTGGTTTCTAAATGCTGGATTAGTTGTTGCGTATCCCCTTGGCTGATTAGGTTAATGAGCGGTGTCTGAACTGTTGCTTGAGATAAGTTACCTGCAAGCATTTGCCTCTTAGGAACATCCACCCAATAGCTTTTTCGCTGAAATGGATAGGTTGGTAGTTGCAGACGGCGACGGGGATAATCTCGGTCAAAGCCTGACCAATCTACTCTTACTCCCCGCACGTATAATTCTCCTAAACTCTGGAGGATTTCCTGCCACTTTGATTGCCCTTGACGTAAACTCGGTATAAATACGTAATTTGAGCCAGTACCGTGTTCTTTATAGCGTTGCGTCTCTACATCTGGTAAGCATTGGCGACCCATGCCCAACAAAGTAGGCTTCGCTCCACACTCCACAAACACTTGATACCCTTGTTGAGCAAGGGTTTCCATGCTCGCGGCAAACCTTACTGGCTGCCGGATATGACGACACCAATATTCAGGAGTCGCTATCTCAGCCGTTGCCAGTTTTCCTGTGATATTGGAAATTAAGTCTATTCGTGGTGTTGCGTAAGTGACATCACGGGCTATATGCTGAAAATCGACTAGCATCGGCTCCATCAGAGGCGAGTGGAAAGCGTGGGAAACGTTCAACTTTTTCGTCTTCACCCCTTGAGCTTTGAGAGCTTCAACTACACGGTTTACTGCTTGCTGCCTCCCAGAAACGACTACACTTTGTGGTCCGTTAAGAGCAGCAATAGAAACCTCTAAGGTATAAGGTTGTATAGCGGCTGTGACTGTTGCCTCATTAGCAAACACCGCCACCATTTCACCATCTTGGCGCAGGGCTTGCATTAAACGTCCTCTTTCAGCAATGAGCTTCAAGCCATCTTCGAGACTGAAGACTCCTGCCACAGTTGCGGCCACATATTCTCCCAAACTGTGTCCCATAACTACAGTCGGTTCTATACCCCAAGATTTCCATAATTGGAAGAGCGCATATTCTAGGGCAAATAAGATCGGTTGGGTGTAGGCAGTTGTATCTATGGGTGAGGTTTCTCCCGGTTCGGGATAGAGAACATTCAGCAGGGGCTTTTCAAGATAAAGCCGCAGAATTTCTTCACAGAGATGGAGATTCTGCCGGAAGGTTGGCTGGGTTAAGTATAGCTCTCGTCCCATGCCGATATATTGGGAACCCTGCCCTGTGAATAAAAAGGCGAGTCGAGGGGGTTTCTGAGTGCGGTATCCACTTCTGAGTCCACTAGTCTCTCTGCTGGTGGCGAACGCTTGTAGCTGTTCTCGCAACTGCACTGTAGATTCAGCGACTACGGCAAGGCGGTAGTCAAAATGCGATCGCCCAGTATTAGCCGTGTAACAAACATCTGCAAGTAAAGATGCAGGCATATCTACATATCTTTGTGCCAGTTCCTGTAGAGCTAACTCATTTTTGGCGGAGAGAGTCAAGATGTGTTTGGGACGCTCTATCTCAGTTTCCACCGACGCTATTGTTGGTGCTTCTTCTAGGACGACATGAGCATTGGTACCCCCGAACCCAAATGAACTGACGCCTGCCAAGCGAAGCTCTTTTCCTGGCAACCATTCCTGAAGCTTAGTCGGAATTGATAATGGTGTTCCTTCTATATAAATATAGGGATTGAGCTGCGTAAGATGCAGGTGAGGGGGAATTTCCTTGTGCTGCAAACAGAGGACAACCTTGATCAAACTCGCAATCCCAGATGCAGATTCTAAATGACCGATGTTTGTCTTAACTGAGCCAATCCAACAGGGTTGATCTGGTGATCGCCCCTGCATCAGCATGTCCTTGAGCGAATTCACCTCGATCGGATCTCCTAGAGAGGTGCCTGTGCCGTGCGCTTCGACATAACTAATTTCTGCTGGCTGAACTTGGGCATTTTCCAGCGCTTGGCGAATCACTGCTTGCTGTGAAAGTGCATTGGGTGCCGTCAGTCCATTGCTACGGCCATCCTGGTTAACGGCCGAGCCTTTGATCACAGCTAGGATATTATCGCCATCTTTAAGGGCGTCAGAAATGCGCTTAAGAACCACTATACCGCACCCTTCTCCGCGAACATAACCGTTAGCTTTGGCGTCGAAAGTCTTACAGCGACCGTCAACCGCCATCATTCCTGCTTTGGAGAAAGTAACGCTGACTTCGGGGCTAAGGATGAGATTGACTCCACCAGCTAAAGCTAGATGGCATTCCCCTTGCTGTAAACTCTGACAAGCCTGGTGTACTGCTACCAGCGATGAGGAGCAAGCCGTGTCTACCGCCCAGCTGGGGCCTCGTAAATCCAGCACATAGGACAAGCGGTTTGCCGCAATACTAAAAGCGTTGCCAGTGCCGCAATAAGGATCGGTGGCGACAGCATGGTTAAACTGCAATCGGGAATAATCAAAGTTGCTGATGCCGATGAATACGCCTGTTTGACTGCCTGCTAGCTGCTGTTGTGTTTGTCCGGCATTCTCCAGCGCCTCCCAACCGACTTCTAGTAGCAGCCGTTGTTGAGGATCCATCAGTTCGGCTTCCCGTGGAGCTATCCCGAAAAACTGTGGATCGAACTGATCCACTTGTTCGAGAAAACCACCCCATCGGGTGTGTATTTCCTCAATATCTGCTGTCTTATCCCAGCGTGAAGGAGGCACTTCCTTGATAGCATCTACCCCATCATGTAACAATTGCCAGAAAGTTTGCGGATCTGTTGCTCCTGGGAAACGACAACCCATGCCAATAATGGCTATCGCTTCAGTAGTCGTTGGTGTAGAGTGAGCATCCGGTTGATTAACTCTAGTTTCTAATCCTCCTAAATGCTGAGCTAGGCTTTCAATTGTCGGGTAATCATACAGGATTGTCGGAGAAATCTCGCGTCCCAGCCATTCCTGTAAGTCACCAGAAATGCCTACCGCTGCTAACGACGAAAGACCATACTGGACTAAGGGTTGCCGAATATCTATCTCTTCAGAAGAAGCAAGTTGCGCTCTGATGTTTGAAATTAACCAGGCTTCAATAGCTTCAATGCTTTGAGATGTCTGTTGATTTAAGACTTGCTCATGAGAATGGTTGTTCTGGGAATCTTCTGGTTGGAGCTTGGCTGTTTGCACTTTTTGCAACAGAGATTCCACTTCCGTTTCCAAATCCCGGAATTTTGTTTGGTATTGAGGATTCGCACTCCAATCTGCCACCACATCTAGACTTCCAGCTAGAAACGCAGCCCGACAAGTACTGCGTTGTACTTTCCCACTAGAAGTTTTGGGAAGGCTGACAGTCTTTAGCAACATCACCGCATACACTTCTAAGTCGTGCTGTTCTGCTACAGATCGACGAATCGCCCCAATCACTTCGTTAGCGTTTAGCTTCCTGAGGTAACTTCGCTCTACCTCTTGGACAACTACTAGCTTTTCTTCTCCAGCAAAATCGACTGAAAAAGCAGCTCCAGCGTTGGAACGCAGTGCTGGATGACTTTGTTCTACTGTGAGTTCAATATCTTGAGGATAATGATTACGCCCTCGGATGATAATTACGTCCTTGAGTCTACCAGTGACAAACAATTCCCCATTCAGCAGAAATCCCAAGTCTCCTGTCCGCAGAAATGGTTTTGCGACCGTGTCTTGCAGTTGCGCTCGAAATGTCTCCTGAGTTTGCTCTTGACGATTCCAGTAGCCTTGAGCTACGCTTGGTCCAGATACCCAAATTTCCCCAACCTCATTGGGCTGACAGCGTTCCATCGTCTGTGGATTGGCAATAACAATCTCCAGATCCTCCAAAGCTCGACCGCAACCAACGACTGTTTGGCTATCATCGTCCTCTGTTAAGACTGGAACTACCCGATTTTTCTCTAGGGAAGCTTTCTTAAAGGTTTGCACAACTGGCTGAGCGCTTGCATCACCACCAGAAACAATGAGAGTCGTTTCTGCCATACCGTAACAAGGGTAAAATGCCTCGCGGCGAAAGCCACAAGATGCGAAAGCTGCTGCAAAGCGTGCCATAGTTTCTGCACGGACAGTTTCAGCTCCGCTAAAAGCCACCTCCCAGCTACTAAGATCGAGAGTTGCCCGTTGTTCTTCCGTAATCTTGCTCACGCATAGATCGTAAGCAAAATTGGGTCCGCCACTTGTGGTAGCTTTGTATTGGGAAATAGCTTGCAGCCAACGCAAGGGGCGTTGCAGAAAAGCCTCTGGAGACATGAGAATACATGGTATACCCACATATAAAGGCTGTAACACATTCCCAATCAGACCCATGTCATGAAAAAGCGGTAACCACCCGACGACACTAGATTGCGAACTATGGTCAAATCCCTTTTGGATAATTTTTTCATTATGCAACAGATTCCCATGACTGACCATTGCGCCTTTCGGCGTTCCGGTACTACCCGAAGTATATTGTAGAAAAGCCAGAGTGCTTTCGCACAAAGCTGTTTCTTGCCATGACTCTGCTTGATTTTCGTCCATGTTATCGGTTGCCAAACAGGGTAAGGCAGATAATTCTGGGTTTTGGGCAACTCGACTTTCTATATTATTTAATAATGCAACAGTTGTGAGAATTACCCGAGCTTGAGCATCGCCGACAATCGCCTCTAGTCGAGACATCTTCTGATTAGCTCTGGGTGGGTAAGCAGGAACAGCAACAACCCCGGCATACAAACATCCGAAGAAGGCGGCAATGAATTCTAGACCCGATGGATATAGTAGTAAAGCTCGTTGTCCCGTTGCTCCCATACTCTGAAGTTGAGATGCGATCACCTTTGAGCGTTGATCCAACTCTCCATAACTTATACTACTTGATTCTCTCTCCCCATCTTGTAAAAACTTATAGGCTGTTTGGTCTTTCTGATATATTGCTCTATTTCTTAATACTCCTACTATATTAGGAATACTTATAGCTTTTTTCATTTCTCAATACTTAGATTAATAAATAATTCTTTCTGCTATTTCATTACCTCTAGAATATTGGCAATCAACTCCGTAATTGATTGCATCCTCATGTTTCTCTATTTACTTAGTGATAATGGATAATTTAACATTCTTCTTCAGAAGACTATTATATTTTCCCTCTACTTTTCTATAGTTTTATATATTTTTTTCGTGAAGATCTGCTGTCAATATAGTTTTATTTCATATTCTCCACCGTGGCTACCATCTTGGGAGCATCCCAATTTGGAGAAAACACATTATTCGCGAGGCTATCTCGCGAA
>CALMVQ010000135.1 GCA_937873135.1 uncultured Scytonema sp.
TCAACTGAGCAGTCTGCCATCAGAATTTGGCTCTCTCACCAACTTGCAATCCCTCGACATCAGCTTCAATCAACTGAGCAGTCTGCCATCAGAAATTAGGCTTCTTCCAAAGCTGAAAAAACTCGATTTGCGTAGGAATCCAGTGCCGATTCCACCTGACATTTTGGGTTCAAAAAACTTATATGAAGATCCGGGTGATGTCAAGGAAATTCTTGATTTCTATTTCCGAATACAAAATCCATCCGAAACTGAACTTTTTTATGAAGCCAAATTTTTAATTATTGGTGAAGGGGGATCTGGTAAAACCACTTTAGCCAAGAAAATTGAAGATGAAAACTACAATCTTCAGTCAGATGAAAAATCAACTCAAGGCATTGATGTGATTCAGTGGCATTTCACACAGCCTAATGGCAAAGACTTTCGCGTCAATATTTGGGATTTTGGCGGGCAAGAAATTTACCACCAAACTCACCAGTTTTTCCTCACTAAGCGTTCTCTGTATGCTTTAGTCGCTGATACTCGCAAAGAAAACACGGACTTTTACTGGTGGCTCAAGGTTGCCGAACTTTTAAGCGACAATAGCCCTGTTCTCATTATTAAAAACGAAAAACAAGACCGTCAGTGCGAAGTCAACGATCGCTCCTTACGTTCAGAATTCCTTAACCTCAAAGAAATTCTCCCAACTAACTTAGCCACCAATCGCGGTTTAGACAAAATCAAAGAAAATATTCAACTATATATTAGCACACTTGACCACGTTCGTCAACCTTATCCAAAAATCTGGGTGAGAGTTCGTTCTGCCTTAGAAAATGATTCCCGCAATTACATCAGTCTGTCAGAATACGAAAAACTTTGCCGAGAGAATAGTTTCAGCGACAAAAGCGACAAAGAAGATATGTTGTTCTTGAGTCGTTATCTGCACGATTTAGGCGTTTTAACTCCGCCTCTGCGATTTGCACAGCAATTTGCAACTGTTGCAGCTGCTGTTGCTGCTCAACGCCCTTATCTTGCAGTTGAGCTTTAGCCGAATCTAGTTCCGACTGAGCAACTTTGAGTTCCTCATTTAATTGTTTAAGTTTAGCAGACTCATGCTGAAGAATTTCATCTTGCAGCTTCATCTCCTGCATCGACTTCATCGTTTGCTGTTGTCTCTCTATCTTCTGCTGAGCGCTCTTGAGTGCCGCCTCTGCCTTATCAACAATAGCCCTTTTTTCCGGATTTTCGCCCTTCAATAAAGCTGTATGTGCTGCTAAGACTGATTGTGCGTGAACAAGCCGTAGTTGAGCGTGTGAGATGGCAGCTTCTTCCTCGGAAAAGATTGCTGGCGGGAGTGGCTTTGATGGAATAGGTGATTTTGGTTCAAAAGGCGTGTAAATAGCTTTATCTTTTAAATTTTGAATGCGCAGACTAATAGATTTTCGTTGTTGGGTAAGGCGATCGCGTTCCCGTCGATTATCTGTAATCACATCTCCTTCTTTAATTCTCTCACCTTCCTTTACCTGAAGAAACGACTCATCATCAACAGTTACAGAAAGCCTGAGTGGACGATCCATCCGACTTGGTTGTATAATGGAGGATTGTTGTTTGGGTACTATGGGTTGAGAGGGCGGCGATTCCAAACCTGTCAACTGCGTTTGTGGATGAGCCACAGATTCCCCAAAGACTACCAGCAGTAAAGCCCCGGCTAAGAGTAAGCTACTGAGATACTCTCTCATAGTATGGTTTCACCCTACAACGTTGTCCCTCTGTCCCCATCCTGACGAGCGCTTCCATTGGCTGAAGCTGTGCCACCAAATTTTCGGCAAACCGAAACCGCCTAGCCACTCGCTTGACTTCAGATTGATCCACTGGTAGCACCACTTTCGTGGAACTATTAGCGATCGCCTCATCAGATATTTCCGCATCTCTTTGCGAAGCCAAAACCGCACACAATCCGAATTTTCTCCCATCTCCTAAGGTAAGTTTTATACTCCGCGAATCTTTAATTTCCTTAGCCTCGTCTACAAAGATAAAGCTTCTGGGAATTTTACCCGGAATTTCACCTTGTATCCGATGAGAGTCGAGGAGTTGTTTAACCAAAGCTTCAGAAGCGATCGCACTCAACCCCGGCACCTTCCCCAACGCCGACAAATCAAAACGAATCAGCATTGGTGCGAGAGACGGTTGTGGCTTATTGAATATCCCGTATTGAAATGTCGCCGCTAGTTTAAGTGATAGCTTTTGCGACTCTTTACAACCACTCTCAATGCGACTTTCAAGACATGAGCGCAGATGTGCAAAAGTTGGTGGTTCCAAAATCCATGTCTTCGGCTGCTCCTGGAAAATACCCGCCCTATGGTAACAACTGTTAAGGATTTCAATAATCAAACCCTCTTGGTTAGCTCCCAAAAGCAAAGCTTTTTTGAGGATTGCTGCCACGGCGTTCGCGCTTCGCGTTGCCGCAGGCATCGCTTGCAAGGAAGGGCCACCTCCTTTAGTATCAAGATCGACGATCATTGGATTGATGCCGTGTGGTGACTCCATATTCAGAGGATAGCAAGTTTCGGAAGGTAACTCCAAGTCCCCATGAAAATCAATGAGAATAATTCTCACACCTTCAAAAAATTTAGGAATCTCATAAGCCAGAGCCTTCAACGTCTGTGTTTTCCCTGAACCCGATGCCCCAATTAATACAACATGTCCCTTCGGGAGATTCACCGGATTCCAGATCACATTATCTCCCAGAACTATGCCAGCCTTTTGGTTTGCGACTGGCGTACTTTTTGCTTTCGGCTTAAGTATTGCCTGTGGTAGTGGCTTCATTAATAATTCTCAGTTGTAATTTGCCTGTGATATATTGGTCGTGAAAGTACTTTAGGACAGTAGGAAGTGGAGCAACATCCAAGGTGAGAGACTCTTTTGAAACATTGATAATTGGGAACTGATAAGGGTCTGGAATATAGGTAACACCTTCAGGGTCATCAATAGTCAATTGACCAGTAAGGAAAACCGTTGATCCAGCGCGATTGAATTTATTAAGTACTGATGGTAAGGGTTCATCATCTATAATTAAAGGCTCTAAATTAGTAATAGCAGCTGCTTTCACATCTGCCGTTATTTGGTCTGCAACGATTTGAGCAGAGGCATCAGTACCAACTTTGTAGATTTCACCAGATGGTGATTGAACAATAAAATCCTGTCCCTTGACTTCAACTATTCTGAAATCTCCATCAACTGGGAAGCGATCGCCACTCCTCACTCCTTTAATATGAGCAAAAATCACATGTGTTGATCCCGATTGATTGTAGATTTCGGTCACACCTGCTGATGTTGCCATAAGACGGTTGAACTGGTTTATCACGCCACCATTGGCGTTGACGTTGAAAATGATGAGAGCGATCGCCAAACTCGCAATCATCACCATATACTCGGCAGAGCCACCAGATTTAAGTCGAAATTTCCGGTTTCCAGGACAGACGTAGCGCTCCCTCGCCGGCCAAAATATTTCAATCCCAGACTTGGTAAACAAATCTATAAACCAACCGAAGAAATAGCCTGTGGTGATAGCATGAGCTAAATTTAAAAACTTCCCACCTGCAAGGAAGCTAACTCCATAAGCAATAGCAGCTACTACTATACTGGCAAAGAAACTATGGGTGCAGCTGCGATGGGGGAACCGTCGCTCAAGCCAGTTACTCACCCATGGTAGAATTCGACCAGCCCAGCTTGTTGAGATCAGAACTTACGCATTGACAGAAAGACTGGAATGTGCATTTAAACCACATTTCTG
>CALMVQ010000136.1 GCA_937873135.1 uncultured Scytonema sp.
CGGAGAGTTGTTCCTATGAGGCTCTCACTCAAACCGTGCGACATCGAATCGCACTCACTAACTTATCCGCGTATCGTTTGCCGATTTCCGCCTCGCGTGCGATTTGTTGAAATTCTTTATCCAGAAACTCGTATGGACGTTGCCAGTCAATTAATGCCGCAGTTTGAGGAAAAAAGAACTGCATTGCTTGCGGGAAGTAAGCCTCTAAAACTTCTTTCCAAGGACTGTCATGATTAGCTCGAAGACGCTCCATCAATCATGTATTAATTGCATCAAACATATCATACCAACGATAGTGAAGAATTCTTAAATATAGCCATCCTCCGCAATCAAAGTGAAAATCCCGCACAACGAGGATTCCCGACTTCGTAAAAGTTGTCGGGAATCTTTGTTGTCAACGAATGATTGAGTTCCCTGCGTCCCCAAGTCTTTCTTTGCATGTTAGGATTGATTTGCTTGCAACCAATCGCGCAAATCTTCGATGGTTGTTAAATCTAACAACGCAACGCCAAGGGCTTCTAATTGAGGTAGAGAAAGAGATTGGATGCGCGCTCGCACTTGTGGTGACAACTCTCCCAACCGTTTTTGTAGTTGTCGTAGAATCAGTAGGATCAGTGCCTGTTCACCTTCCTGTTGCCCTTCCTGTCTTCCTTCCTCCTTACCTTCAAGTTTTCCGCGCTCGTAGCCAATACGTTCGCCTGTGGTAATGTAGCTCATACAATTCTCCTGTTCAAACTGTTTGAACTTGACAAGCAAGTGAAATCGAACCAGAATTTCTAAATATAATGTATAAAATTAACAAAATTTAACGATAAATTATTTGACTGCTCCAGCATTCCTAGTTTATTTCGGAAATTTAAGCATAGAGTGGGCAATGCCCATTAACCTCGTCTAAACCTGCTACTATTGGAAATTGCCCACCTAAGCTCTGTTATAATTATTCTTCTAATTAACTATTAACCATTAGCAGACGATCGCAAGTGTTTCAAAACTTTAAACGCTTTTGTTAAGAAATTTTACTTATCTTAAATTTCGATTAGATAAAATCAGGCAATTTGCTTATTCTATACAGAGGTTGATTCCTCACCCATATTGTACATGATGGTTTCTACTATTCAAGCTTTACCAACAGAAGTCGTACACCTCATAACGGCTGGAGAGGTTATTGACTCTTTAGCTTCTGTGGTGAGGGAATTGGTAGAAAATTCCCTGGATGCAGGTGCAACGCGGATTGTGCTGTCTGTATGGCCTGAACAATGGCGGGTACGCGTAGCAGACAATGGATGCGGAATGACCTTAGATAACTTGCAACTAGCGGCAACTGCTCATAGTACCAGTAAAATTCGCACAAGTGCAGATTTATGGCGGATTAATAGTTTGGGGTTCCGTGGTGAGGCGTTGCACAGTTTGACGACTTTGGCACATTTGGAAATTTTGAGTCGTCATACAGATGGAGATTTTGGCTGGCAAGTTGTCTACGGCTGTGGTGGGGAAGCAATCCGGGTGGAAACTGTGGCGATCGCACCGGGTACAGTTGTGACAGTTTCCAATCTCTTTGGCAATTGCTTATCCCGCCGTCAGGGTTTACCGACGGTAGCACAGCAAATGAAAGCAGTGCAAGCAACCATTCACCAAATTGCTCTATGTCATCCCCATGTAACCTGGCAAGTTTGCCAAAATGACCGGGAATGGTTCACAATCTGTCCTGCTACTAAAATAGGACAATTGCTTTCTCAAATTATACCTCAGATTAAACAAGCTGACTTAGAAGAGTTAAAACTCGAAATACCGGAGCGAAACTCCTCCATCTCATTAGTGCTAGGATTGCCTGATCGTTGTCATCGTCATCGTCCGGATTGGGTGAGGGTAGCGATTAATAGACGAATAATCAAGTCACAGGAACTTGAGCAAACAATTATAGCAGCATTTTACAAAACATTACCACGCGATCGCTATCCAGTTTGTTTCCTACATCTTTGCATTTCCCCAGAGCAAATTAACTGGAACCGTAACCCCGCCAAAACCGAAATTTATCTCAACGAACTCAGTTATTGGCAAGAGCAAATATCCGGAGCTATCGAACATACATTCCGGATAAATTCTCATACTCTCAAAGAATCCGTCCACACAACACGAGTCGGTCAATTACTCAAAGCCGCCGAAGAAAAAGGGAATTATAATTTTAATCGTTCCATCCCCCCTGAAGGAAACACCACTACTACCCTCTCCTTAAAAGCTGTATGTCAAATTAATAACACTTATATTGTCGTGGAACATCCTGGTGGAATGTGGTTAGTAGAACAGCACATTGCCCATGAACGCGTTTTGTACGAGCAGTTGTGCGATAGTTGGCAAATTCTCCCCATCGAACCTCCAGTTATTCTTTATCAACTGTCTCCATCTCAAGTATTGCAACTGCAACGCATTAATTTAGATATTGAACCTTTTGGGGAACAACTGTGGGCAGTCCGCAGCGTACCAGCACTTTTACAACAGCGTGACGACTGTGCTGAAGCAATTCTAGAACTCAGTTGGGGTGGTGATCTACTGACAGCCCAAGTTGCCGTTGCTTGTCGTAGTGCTATTCGCAATGGTACACTCCTTAGTCCGCAAGAAATGCAGCAATTATTAGAGCAGTGGCAAAGGACTCGTAACCCTCGTACCTGTCCTCACGGACGTCCAATATGTCTATCTCTGGAAGAACCTGGTTTAGCTCGATTTTTCCGACGTCATTGGGTAATTGGAAAAAGCCACGGTATTTAAAAACATCAGGGGAGGGGGAGAGAAGGGGATTTTTCTCTTTAGATATTCGCTCTTTTCGCACAATAACATTCCAAATGTAACGGATTGCAACTTATAATGAAAACGATAAATTGATTAAAAAAAGGAAGAATGCGAGTAGCGATCGCGGGAGCAGGTTTAGCTGGGCTTTCTTGTGCCAAATATCTGATTGACTCAGGTCACACTCCGATTGTTTTGGAACGCCAAAACGTATTGGGAGGCAAAGTCGCAGCCTGGAAAGATGAAGATGGTGACTGGTACGAAACTGGGCTGCACATTTTTTTTGGGGCATATCCCAATATTTTGCAGTTATTTAAAGAATTAGGCATTGAAGACCGATTGCAGTGGAAAAAACACACAATGATCTTCAATCAGCCGGAAAAACCAGGGACTTACAGTCGCTTTGATTTTCCGGACTTACCATCGCCTTGGAATGGTATAGTCGCAATCCTGCGTAACAACGATATGCTCACTTGGGGTGAGAAAATCCAGTTAGCGAAGGGATTAGTTCCAGCTATGCTGCGAGGGCAAAAGTATGTTGAGGAAACAGATAATTATACTTTTTCCGAGTGGTTGACGCGGCAAGGTGTTGGCAAGGACGTCCAACAAGATATTTTTATTGCCGCATCGAAATCGCTAAACTTCATTAATCCTTCGGAAATTTCCGCTGTCGTCCTCCTGACGGCGCTAAGAGCCTTCCTTCAGGAGAAGAATGGTTCTAAAATGGCTTTTCTGGACGGTTCGCCAACAGAGCGGTTGTGTCAGCCTATTGTAGATTACATCACTGAACGCGGTGGCGAAGTACGGCTGAACGCGCCATTAAAAGAAATTTTACTTGATTCAAACGGTACAGTCAGAGGATTCAAGATTCGGGGTGTAAACGCAAGAGCAGACGAAGAGTTAACAGCCGATATGTATGTGTCGGCAATGCCAGTAGATCCGTTTAAGGTGATGCTACCAAGACTTTGGAAGGAGATGGAGTTCTTCCAGAAGCTAGAAGGCTTAGAAGGCGTGCCAGTGATAAACTTGCACATGTGGTTTGACCGCAAACTCACAGATATTGACCAATTACTGTTTTCGCGATCGCCTCTACTCAGCGTTTATGCCGATATGAGCAATACCTGTCGTGGCTACGCAAATCCAGATCGTTCAATGTTGGAATTAGTTCTAGCACCAGCGAAAGATTGGATCTCTAAATCAGATGAGGAAATTATTGCTGCTACGATTGCTGAACTGGAAAAACTCTTTCCCAACCATTTTGGGGTAGAAAATTCCACAAAATTGCTTAAGTACCATATTGTCAAAACGCCGCGTTCAGTATATAAGGCTATACCAGGTCGTCAACAGTACCGTCCATCCCAGAAAACTCCTATAAGGAATTTTTATCTAACAGGGGATTACACGATGCAACGGTTTTTAGCGAGTATGGAAGGTGCCGTACTTTCTGGTAAGCTGACAGCGCAGGCGATCGCAGAAGCACCTCCAGTAGCAACCTCAAGCCTGCCAACCCAAAACCTTCAGCCTGCAACGAATGCTGCAACTGCCTGATTCCATCCCACGCATGAAAACGTTGGTCTCTGTGGACGAGTCCTATAAACTTTGTCGCCAACTCACGGTAAAGTATTCGACAACTTTTTACATCGGCACTTTACTTATGAGCGCGGCAAAGCGTCGCGCTATCTGGTCAATATACGCTTGGTGTCGCCGTACAGATGAATTGGTAGATGGTCCTGCATCTACTATCACTACGCCAGAAACCCTAGACCTATGGGAGCAGCAACTAGAAGCGATTTTTGCTGGACATCCCACAGACAATTTCGATGTCGCTTTGGTAGATACCATCCAACGTTACCCAATGGACATTCAGCCCTTTCGGGATATGATTGCCGGTCAAGGTATGGACTTATACCGAAGTAGCTACGAAACCTTTGAGGATCTGTACTTATATTGTTATCGTGTTGCTGGAACTGTAGGCTTAATGTCAACAGCAGTGATGGGAGTCAATAGTTCCTCAAATACAGCGCCGTGGAATCAGAACACACAACCGTATATACCTTCTGAAGAAGCATTGGCTCTCGGAATTGCTAACCAACTGACCAACATCTTACGGGATGTCGGTGAAGATGCAAGGCGAGGAAGAATATACATTCCACTAGAAGATTTGGCGCGATTTAACTACACCGAGCAAGACTTGTTGAAAGGTGTGGTAGACGAACGCTGGCGATCACTCATGGGCTTCCAAATTGAACGGGCACGTAAATTTTATACTGATGCCGAAAAGGGAATTAGTTATTTATCACCCGACGCCCGTTTGCCTGTATGGGCGGCTCTCATGCATTACAGTGACATATTATCCAGAATTGAGCGCAACGGTTATCAAGTCTTTAATCAACGCGCTTACGTACCTCAGTGGCAAAAACTACGTAGTTTGCCAGTGGCTTGGCTGCGAGCGCAAGTGCTTTAATTCTGGAAACAAGTACAGAACTTATATTAAGTTCTGTAAAAGTAGTCGGCGATGGCTACATAAGAACGTGTTTAACCAGGTCAAAAAAATAAATATTTCTTATGGGAACCCACCGCAATTTCCATCAGGGCACTCTAGTTCCTATCCTGATCCGCCTTTTGGGTGTATAATCCTCACGCCTCTACAAGGATGAATTAAGCAGATCGTTTTAATTTATTCGTAGTCAGAGATGTTTTTGAGGACTAAAGCCCTCAAGGGCAAACCAGAGCAGGCATTGACTTGACTGTAGACGGCGATTCCCAATCCAAAATCCAAAATCCAAAATTGTATGAGTTCTACTTAAAAATCATGGTTGACATGCTACTTTAAAGTCTGGTATACTTGCTTGTCATAACAATTGGAGAGGTGGCTGAGTGGTCGAAAGCGGCAGATTGCTAATCTGTTGTACGGCAGGCAACTCCGTACCGAGGGTTCGAATCCCTCCCTCTCCGTTTTTAAGCGTCTAGTCGTCATTCCTTCAGTTTTGGTACTCACCTGGACTTGGGAGAAAGCCTCACGAGTCTTCTCCTATTATCAGTCCTTCGGGTCAGGGTCTTGCTTCACTACTGTTGTGAATGAGAAAAATTGCTACTCGACCAATGTAGAGACGCGCTATTTTGTTGCATCTAGAATCAGCCGAAAATTCCTACCTAATCAACCTGAAGTGACCAAAGAAAGGCAAAAGTTAAAAGTTAAAAGGCACTCATAAAGAAAAAGAAAAAACGGTTTCAAGCCCCTAAATTTATTTATGGAAAACCAAAAAATATTTTTTAAGGGGACACATAGTGCGAGCAAAAAAGGCGTTCACTTCAAATCCCCTAATTTTAATTATGGGGCTTGCGTCCTATGAGTTCCGGTCAAAAATGTTGAAGTCCCAATAGCTGAATGTTTACCTCTATTTTTTTTATTCTATTTGTGGAGACGCTTCATGAAGCGTCTCCACAAACGCGTTTATACATAGAATTTTGGCAATAGCTGAAACGTATTGCCCTGTAAGGGAAGAAGACATATTCCTTCAATCTAAAATTTTTCATTCTTTCGGAAGATGCTATTATTTAGCCTTTGAAGCCAAGAAAGATTAAACTTATATGCCAATCAGGATAAATTTTGCCCTTTTAGGCTTCATAACAAGCATAGGAGTGTAAAAAATTTATGCAAAAAATTCGTGCTGCCTTGACTCTCGCTTTAATCACCTTAGTTACAGGTTTTCTTGCCGCAGCTTGTCAAAATACCTCTGGCAATAGCAGCGATAATGGAAGTAACGCCAGCCCAGTAGCCAACTCAACAACGACAACAAGCAACGCCCAAGGGTTAAAAATTGGTTCTCTGTTACCAGCCACCGGCGACTTAGCTTCCATTGGACAGCAGATGATCGGGGCTGTACCCTTAGTTGTAGAGACAGTCAACGCTTGTGGTGGCGTGAATGGGAAGCCAGTCACCCTTGTGTCGGTAGATGATCAAACCGATCCCAAAAATGGTGCTGCTGGGATGACAAAATTGGCAACTGTCGATAGAGCTGCTGGTGTCGTTGGTTCCTTTGCAAGTAGCGTTTCTACGGCTGCAGTCTCAATTGCCACACAAAATAAAGTCATGCTTGTTTCTCCAGGCAGCACCAGCCCTATATTTACTGAAAAAGCTAGCAAAGGTGATTATAAAAGTTTTTGGGCACGTACTGCTCCTTCAGATACCCAACAGGCACTCGCTTTAGCTCAACTTGCAAGTAAAAAAGGTTTGAAGCGAGTTTCCACTGCCGTGATTAACAATGACTACGGTGTGGGGTTTGAAAAAGCATTTGTACAAGCTTTTGAAAAATTGGGAGGAACAGTCCTTAACAAAAATAGCCCAGTACGCTACGATCCGAAAGCAACGACCTTTGATACAGAAGCCTCAGCGGCTTTTGCTGGTAAACCAGATGCATTGCTGCTTGTCGCTTACGAAGAAACTGCGAGTCTGCTGTTAAAAGCTGCCTATCAGCAAGGTTTGACTCAGGGGGTACAGATTATGCTGACAGATGGAACAAAGTCAGATACTTTTCCCCACAAAGTAGGTAAAGGCTCGGATGGGAAATATATTGTAGCGGGAGCGATCGGCACTGTACCCGGTTCTAATGGTAAAGGCTTGGATGCTTTCACCAAACTCTGGCAATCTAAAAAAGGAGCGCCACCAGCACCATACACTTCTCATGCATGGGATGCTACGGCATTATTGGTGCTGGCTGCACAAGCTGCCAAGCAAAATACGGGGGTTGGTATAGCCAGCAAAATCAGAGAAGTTTCCAACAGCCCCGGCAGCGAAGTTAGTGATGTCTGCGAGGCACTAAAGTTACTTAAAGACGGCAAGAAGATTAATTATCAGGGAGCTAGCGGTAAAGTAGACATTGACCAAAATGGCGATGTCGTTGGTGTCTATGATGTTTGGACAGTTGGAGAAGACGGCAAAATCAAGACGATTGACAAAGTCAGTCCCAAGTAATAAGGGAGTAGGAGCAGGGTTACTTAGGAGATAGGAGAAGAATAACTCCTATCTCCTAACTTCTAACTTTTTTGACACTCCCCGGTCTAAAGACAAGGGGATTATAAAGAGATTTCGCTCTTTATATCCCTATTTCTAGGGTTCCCAGGCTCAACACGTATGCCCATAGGGCGTGCTGATATCTCCTCACGATTCTTCCGGGCGTCTACTTTCCCGCAGTCCACGGGTAGGTTTTATAGTCTTGTACTGACATTCTCACTATAACATAATTTGACGGGGCGTAAACACCCCGACTCGCCCTATATCCACCGCCTGAAGTCCAATTGAGTGTAATTTTTTTTGGGAAAATCACACTCAGTCTCGGTGGTTTTGGGCTTCTTCATGTCATCTTTATAAGCCACGGAAGTTGTACCCAATTCCTAGTAACACTCCTACACTAGTATCATCAAAGAATGCTGCATTTATAGCCGCTGTGGCTGTAAATTGAGGACTGATGGGCACATCTATACCACCAGTTAGCAGGAAGGCAGCTTCAGAATCGCTACCAGTTCTAATAGCTGCACCAGCTCCAACGTAAGGAGCGATCGGCAGTGGAGGGCTAAATGGATCTGAGATGGATTTAAAGGAAAAGTCGTAGGTGACTGGAAACAGAAGTACGGTATCATCTCCAAGCACCGCTGTTGGACGTACAGAGATAGATCTTGTGAGTCCAATTTTGCTGATAATTGTGAAGTTACCGTCACCCAAAGCCGAACTAGCTCCACTCAAACCAATGTTGCCTGCCACTCCCACATAGCTCGATCCACCGCGTGTTGCTCTCCCTGGCTCAATATCTGCTTGAGCTACACGATTGGATGATTTGCGTAACTGAGTCTTACTAGGAGCCGATGGTTGAGAAGTGGACTCTGTATCGTTAGTCGAGAAGGCTGCTGATGTCGTTGCTGTGGTACCTGGAACTGGTGTAACAACGCGACTGAGTTTTTTAAGTTTAACATTCACCGGAAACTGCGCTGTTGTCCTTGGAACTGATGTGACGAATTGATCGCTCTTGTATTGTTGATTGTTTGTGAGAATTTGCTGAGGTTGTGCTACATTTGAGCCTGTTACTTGCTGTGCTATTTGGACAGAGGATCTTACCTGGGTTTGAGTAGAGACGTTTGGGGTGGACGTATCTACTTCGGCATTAATCTGACTCGAAGACGCTTGAGTTTCGTTATTTTGAGTTAACTGAAAACCACTATTCGTGTCCGTTGTTTCCGCAAGAACAGATGAACTGCTTCCTAAAACTGCCAGAACTGATAAATTGAGTAACCAAACAACTTCCTTACGAGAAAAAATACTACTCACATTCACTCCTACCTAAAAATAATATTGCCACAACAGATAATGAATTCTATTGTTTTGAGTCTACTCTTGGCAATATTCAAAATTTAACACCAAAACATAAATTCTTACATCCTTATATGTACTTGAGGTTTAGCAAAAAATAATAAAGCAACGCATCCCTAATTTGACTGATGACAAAAGTTCTATAGATAAATAGCCATATGGTGTCATATCTTGTGCTGATAAATCACCTACCGTAGCGTTAAAACTGCTTACTATGAGAGCGAATACAGCATGAAGTTCATTGTAGTTCGGCGACTTTAAACTTCTGCTACGCGTCTGTTTTGAAAAACGTCCTTGGTCATTGGTTTTAGTCATTTGCCCTAAAGGACTTATGGCTAAAGACTAATCATAAATATAAGTTAGCATATAAGTCTGTTTGAAGTTCACAAATCGGTCTAAAATGCTATATTAGCTACACAGTGATGATCGAGGGACGCCTAAATAAATTTACTTCCATTTACTTGCTTGCAAAAAATAGTGAATTTTCTTAATCAAGTTAATAACGCTTTTCAAAGCAAACTGTCTAATCAGTTCATCCGCAATCTAGGCTGGCTGGGTATGGCAGAGATATTTTACAGAGTCTTGCGTTTGGGATTAGTTGTCATCATCGCTAGGTTTCTCACACCCTATGATTATGGTTTGGGAGCAGTTATTCTAGCAGTTCGTGAGTTTGCTATCACCTTTGCTGATGTAGGGATTTGTGCGAAGATCATTCAAGCTGAGGAAGAAGAACTAAACGACTTATGTAACTCGGCTTATTGGCTAAACTGGCTAATTTTTATCGGTTTATTTATTATTCAGTGTCTTGCTGCCTTTCCAATTTCTTGGCTTCAGAACACTCATGAGATTATTTTACCGATTTGTGTGGTAGGAGCAGCTTATTTGCTTTGGCCTTTCGCAGCCATTCAAAGAATGCTGATTCAAAGAGAAAATCGCTTTAAAGTGATAGCTTTTAATGATACCATACAAAATTCCTTGGCAACTATACTTTCGGCAATATTTGCGGTTTTAGGTATGGGAGTTTGGGCATTTGCTCTACCGCCAGTTTTAGTTGTACCTTTGGAACTTATTATATTTTTAAATAATCACTCTTGGCGTCCTCAAACAGGATTTACAACAAAGTATTGGAAAAAAATATGGAATTTTGGTCAAAATATATTGGCAATTAATTTACTAAGGACTTTGAGGAACAACTTAGATTATTTAATTATCTATGCTTGCATAGGAGTTAAAGAGTTAGGAACATATTTTTTTGGTTTTAATGCAGGATTAGGAATTAGTTTAAGTATTATTAATGCTATAAACTCCGCTATTTTACCTCACTTATGTGCAGCAAGAACAGAACACAACAATCTCCAAACAAGTTACTTAAAGAGTTTGAGAATTATTAGCTTAGTTATTATTCCCTTTGTCTTATTCCAATCTAGTTTTGCTTACTTCTACGTACCAATTATTTTTGGTCAAAAATGGATAGTTGCCGTTCCTATTGTCATATTAATCTGCTTATCAGCAATTCCAAGACCTTTTGCAGATGCAGCCTCACAGTTACTCGTAGCAGTTGGTAAACCTCATTTGGACTTGCGGTGGAATGTCTTATTTACTACTATATTTACCGTAGCACTACTTGTTGGCGTTCATTGGCACATCATTGGGGTAGCGATATCTGTTTTATTAGTTCATATAATTTGCCTACCTTTGTTTACGTTGTGGGCAACTCGGTATGTTTTCCCGCAACGAATTACGTAATGGTGTTGGGTGTTAGTTGTTAGTTGTGAGAAATTACTGTTAACCACTGTACGGGCGGGTTTGCCAGGATTGTTCGTTTTTACTCACAAGTTACTCAATTAAACCCACGACACACTAACCACTAACTCTATCCCAAACGACCGATGGCTTCGGCGACTTGCTGTGAAACGAAAGGCAAAATATCGCGGTTATAAGCGATCGCTTGGCCTTCAGTAAATACCACTAAAAGATATGGAGGCTTATCGGGTAATTCAATATAAGCTGCATCGTGGCGGACTTGACTTGTCCAACCCGCTTTTGACCAAATTTGTGCCTCTTGAGGAAGACTTCCACCCAAAAAGCCTCTAATCTGGTCTTCCTCAACATTTTGTGGTAGTTCGTTAACCTTAAGGCTACGTTTCATCAAAGCCATCATAGCTTGCGATCGCTCACTCGACACAGCTACTCCACCAACAATACTATGCAATAACCTGGCGATCGCGTTTGTTGTCACCATATTACGATTTTCCAGCAACTCTCCCACAAACGCCCGTTCGCGTCCGTAAGGACCATCACACCAAGTTTTTTGGCAAACATTAATTTTCTCCATTTCTAGCCACCCCAAAGACTGGAAATAGCGGTTCACAATATTGCGCTGATATTTCCACGTCTCAAAGGGTCCAGTTGGTAATTCTGGTCCTGATGTCGTTCCACTTAATATATCTACAACTAAACTCGTCGCATCATTGCTAGAATCAACAATCATATCGCGGATAGCTCTTTTCAACTCCTTGTTCGAGGAAGTCATGCCTTTCTCCAGCCATTCGTTGATCGCTACCAAATAAAACAACTTAACCACGCTAGCAGGGTAAATTTTTTCAACACCACGATAAGTAAAACCACGGACGGGATGGCTCCAAAAGGCATTTGGAGTTAAAGCGCCACCAGTATTTACGAGTACTGGTGGATCGTAGACAATCCAAGTCAGAGCAATTTGGTCACGGTTTAAAGTCGGCAAAGCTGCCCAAGTTGCCTCTAAAATGCTGTTACCTAGTTGTTCGAGTTGTTCGTCCTGATTAAAAAAAATCATTGTTCTTGAAGAATATCCTTTAATCTAAAATCCGAAATCCAATGTCCCTTAATCCCAAATCTCAAATCCCAAATCCCAAATCAGATGAGTATCAGTGCAAAGCCCATCTGAACTTATACGATTCACCCAATTGCGATCGCTTGGCAACTCAAGCTGCAGCTGGACGGCATTTGCGGTTAATCTTTGTAGAAACGGGCAATGACAAGTTTTCACAAGTCTGTTTATGTGAGGATGATTATCCAGGGTGGGTGTCGCTTTCTGATTTGAGTTTGTTACAACCATGCACTTTACCTTACAAGGCTAGATCATTTTCGGAATCTGAAATAAAAAAACTGCTGTTAAAAGCGATCGCTTTTACCCATCAGGCGATGCAACAACCAAATTATTACCTTTGGGGTGGTACAGTCGGACCAAATTATGACTGTTCGGGGTTAATGCAAGCAGCTTTTGCCTCGGTGGGTGTTTGGTTGCCAAGAGATGCTTATCAGCAGGAAGGGTTCACTCAGCCGATCACTATTGCCGAATTACAGCCTGGAGATTTAATCTTTTTTGGAACTCCCCAAAAAGCAACTCACGTGGGACTTTATTTGGGAAATGACTCGTATATTCATAGTTCTGGGAAGGAAGCAGGACGGAATGGCATTAGCATTGACTGTCTCGGGGAACAAGGAGATGAAGTCACTCGGTCATACTATCAGCAGTTACGCGGTGCGGGAAGAGTTGTGAAGAGTTACGAACCACAGGGATGCAGAGAAATATGAGGAGTTTGGTTAACAGTGAGGCGGTCAAAAATGAGGCAATGTCTTCAGTTGTCCCAGATGTTTCTGTCGTTGTGCCAGTGCATAACGAAGAGGAAAGTTTGCCTTATTTGCTAGAAGCGATCACTTCTAGCTTAACTGCTTGTCAAATGAGTTATGAAATTATCTGTGTGGATGATGGTTCAACAGATGGTTCAGCACGCTTTCTCAAAGAACAAGCACTGAATAGCCATGATTTAAAAGTAGTCATCTTGCGTCGTAACTACGGTCAAACTGCGGCAATGGCAGCTGGCTTTAACTATGCATTAGGTAAAGCTATTGTCACATTGGATGCGGATCTGCAAAACGATCCGGTGGATATACCGATACTATTGGCAAAGCTGGAAGAAGGCTACGATTTGGTAAGTGGGGTGCGGCAAAAACGGCAAGATCGAGCTTTTACACGCTTACTACCTTCCAAAATTGCCAATTGGTTGATTCGCAAGGTGACTGGGGTGAATATTCATGATTATGGCTGCTCGCTGAAAGTTTATCGCGCTGAACTGGTGGCAGATATGAACCTTTATGGAGAACTGCACCGATTTCTACCCGCCTTGGCGCATATTGAAGGGGCGAGAATTACAGAAGTCCCGGTGCGTCATCATGCTCGACGCTTTGGTCGTAGTAAGTATGGCATCTGGCGGACATTTAGGGTGTTGATGGATTTGTTAACAATTAAGTTCATGCAAAAGTTCCTCACACGCCCGATGCACGTTTTTGGGCTGTTGGGCTTGATTTCCATGCTTTGGGGTGGGGCGATCGGCATTTACTTAACTTTTGTAAAACTTGCTTTAGGAGAGGACATTGGTAATCGTCCTTTGCTGATTTTGGCAGTACTCCTCTTAGTTACGGGAGTACAGCTATTTTGCTTCGGTCTGTTAGCAGAATTGCTCATGAGGACTTACCATGAATCCCAAGGCCGCCCTATTTATCGCGTGCGCGAAGTTGTGGGAAAAAAGGTGGTAACTGGTGAGTAATAATATTTGTAAAGATTATTAACCGCCAAGAGCGCCAAGAAAAGAGACAAGTAAAATTGCCATATCTTCTTTGCGCTTTTGCATGAGACATATAATAAACGGGCGAGGAGGGATTTGAACCCCCGACACCGTGGTCCGTAGCCACGTGCTCTAGTCCACTGAGCTACACGCCCTAGTCAGTCGAAATTTATAATAACACATCATAAACAAATGACGCAAGATAATTTTCACATTACCCATCTAGATAACCAGGGACAAGCTCAAATGGTGGATGTGTCTGACAAATCTTCTACTGTTCGCCAAGCTGTAGCTACTGCCAGAGTGAGGATGAGGCAAGAAACCTTCGTTGCTATTCAAGCAGGTAATGCTCCCAAAGGAGATGTTTTGGGGACAGCAAGGCTGGCTGGAATTATGGCAGCTAAACAGACAGCCTCCTTAATCCCCCTTTGTCATCCCTTGCCACTACAAAAAATTGAAGTGCAAGTAACACCCGATCCACTACTTCCTGGATATCAACTTTATGCTACAGTCAAAACCAAAGCCGAAACAGGCGTGGAAATGGAAGCTTTAACTGCGGTTTCCGTAGCCGCTCTTACCCTTTATGATATGGCGAAAGCTTTAGAAAAGTCGATTCAAATTGAATCGATACATTTAGTCAGCAAAACAGGTGGGAAATCTGGTGACTATACCAGTCAGATTTAATTAACAAATAGCTTTTTTATCTACCAAATTCAGATGCTTCCTATATTGGCACGCAGAGCTATTTATTACCTCTATCTAAAAGATTAATCAGTAACAATTCTTAAGCCCTAAAAAGTCATCCAATTGGTTGATGAACTGACTTTTTGCCTTTGGTAATTTGAAAATAACACTAATACAGACGTTCAGTTCTGCCATTGGTGTCTTATGTCTTATGTAGAAGTAAAAGGATTTTAACTCAGACAATAAATACTGGAGGTAAAAAAATATGGCAATTTTGCGTTTCGATCCTTTCCGTGAAATCGATCCATTCCGCGAAGTTTCTCAGTTGCAACGAGAGATGAATCGTATTTTCGATCAGATGATGCCTTCTTCTGGCGAGCGCGATTCACAAACCAACGGGTATTCTTTTACGCCTGCTGCAGAAATTCACGAGACTCCCGAACAAATTAAGCTGAGAATTGAACTCCCTGGCGTTGAAACCAAAGACTTAGATGTGAAAGTAACCGCAGAAGCAGTTGCCATCATCGGTGAGCGTAAATCAGAAACTCAGCATGAAGAAAAAGGCATGAAACGTTCTGAATTCCGCTACGGCAGATTTCAGAGGATAATTCCTCTGCCAACTCGGATTCAAAACGATAAGGTGCAAGCTGATTTTAACCACGGTGTACTTTGCCTAACATTGCCTAAAGCTGAGGAAGAAAAGAATAAGGTTGTCACAGTCAATTTAGGTGGACAACACAATCAAGCTTTAAGCGGACAACAGAATCAGCTTGAAATCAAAGATTCAACCCAAGCAAGTTAATTTTCATTGTCCTATCTAATTTTATAAGAATTGTAAGACTCCCGACTTCTCGCTCGAAGTTGGGGGTCTTATTAGGATATACTAAGTAAGTCGGTACGCTAATCAAGCTAGCTAGTTAGGGCAGTACGAGTGTCTGTTGTCAAACGTCAATTGGTAATGGTTTCAACCTGATTTACTTTTCTTAACATAGTTATATTTATTTTCGCTCACCTACTTATGTGCCGTTAAAGATTTATAATTGCGGCAGACACAGATCTGTTGCCGACTGACCAGATGTTACGCTCTCAATGGGTATTTTGATCATGTACGACGCTCAAAACGTGCCAAACCGCCATAGTTTATGTGTAAACCGTGGTTTGAGAGAGATTGCGGCTATTGGATTTCGCCCCCATTGATCTATATGAATAGTTTACTGGATTAATCATATAATTATTTTACCTGCTTCACGTTCCTTAAATCACCTCCAAGCAGAAGCAATCATATATACAGATTTTTGTCAAGCTCGTTCCCGAAAAATTTTAATGCGTTTGCCCTGGGACATAGGGTTGCCTGATGCAAGAGGACACTCTATTCTCCTACATAGCACGTCATGTCGTCATTTTTCTTGCGCTTACCCTGTGACGTTATGTAACAGTTTGACTAACTTTCCCCCTAATAGTTAGCTGATATGTCATCATAGTTAGTGAGAATTAATTCGGTAACTGTGTTTGTTTTTTTTATTGATGGGCTTTTCCCTTTTGGTATTGAAAGACGTCTCTCCGAAATCTAAATCTATACACACTGATGATTTTGGAGAAAATTTATGTCAGTTTATGTAGGCAATCTCTCTTACGAGGTTACACAAGATAATATTCAGAGCGTTTTTGCAGAGTATGGTACTGTAAGGCAGATTAAGCCGCACAACTGACCTGTTTCACGGTCAGTTGCGCGGCTTTGCTTTTGTGGAAATGGGAACAGAAGCAGAAGAATCAGCAGCCATTGAAGGTCTTGATGGTGCTGAATGGATGGGTCGTGACCTCAAAGTGAATAAGGCTAAGCCCAAGGAAGACAGAGGTGGTTCGTTCGGTGGTAACCGAGGCTTCAACAGCTTCCGTAACCGCTACTAACCTGAACTACCGATTAAGTCGCTCTCTTTGAGAAGGCAGAAGGAAGAGGGCAGCAGGAGCTGAAAGACCCCTGCCTAAAGACTCTTGATTCGAGGAGGGCCGAAGGCATTCCATTATCGGTATAATCCATCACATAAAACTTCAGCAGAGATGCCTTGTCCGGAGGGCTATCAAAATCAACGAAAGCAAAGCAAATAAAAGGAGTAGGGCAATAACCTATGACAAAGCAAAAATCATCAGCAAATGAAGCGCAGCATATTCACAACTCTGGCACAGAGGCGGTCGAGATGGCTCAGGCGAAACAAGCCGGAGCCGCATTCGAGTGGCATCTTGGTCGAGTGACTCGCTTGGGGAACTTCGAGATTGCTGGAGGCAGAGAAGTGACGATTATTTGGGAAGAGGGAGGCGTCAGTTCACAGCAAGGTGACATCACTGACGAGCAGTGGGAGATTTTTAAGCTGGCGTTTTTGACGACTGGGCGGATTGCCGTGCTGAGTGATCACTCAGGGGAAGACTGGATGCGTGACTATCGGTGTCTAGAGGCAGTGCGGTAAAAATTTGTCAGCATATTTCCACCATTTTTGTAGCGCCTCGAAAATATAATCACTCTGAGGTAACGTAAAATACACCAAAAGCCCTTTTAGGAATCGATTCTTGAGATTATGCCTTTAAAAACAAACTGAGGCATAACCTCGGAAGTGATGAAGATAATGCCTGTCGCCACCCAACAAGGTATTTAAAAGCTTCAAAGCTTCTCACATCGTCTCAGTTGGGGGGAACCTTCGATCTCTAAGTTTAGCGTTAGCTTTTGAAAAAAATGTCGTATAGTGACAGCAGAACTTCCACCACAATCAGAATCACCACATACCACTCTACTCGCTGGCTACTGCTATGCTGCATGAACTCTAGGACTGTTTGTGCGGTTCGGGAAATTAGCTCTAGTTTGCGTTCCAAGGCATTGTGACGCTCACGGATTTCGTATTCATCCTCCAAGCGCAGATATAAGTTTTCCAGGTGTGGAGATTCCCACAGCAGATCTGGCTTATCGATGATCTCTACTCGACCCACAATCTTATGTTGAACTAACAACGTAGTGCCGAGTTGACGTAATAATTCCCGACTCTGGCGTCTACTCCTGTTTTCACGCTGAAGACTAGCTGCAAACGGTTCAATTTGATCAAATACAGTAGCTAGGCTAGTTTCATAATGAGACAGGACAACACTCTTAGCAAGAATATCAGCCACTATCTGCAAGCGTTCTACACTAGAATCATGCAGTAAAATTTTTCCTTCCTTAGCTCTCTCACTCTCCACAATATTGAGATGAACTTCCACCTCTTCTGTTTCCGGGTCAGCAAAATAGTCACTAACTTGAGAGGATAGTTTAGTTAAGAAGGCTACCTTTTCTACAGGCTTAAGGTTAAACAGGACAACTGCACCATAGTCCAGCAGTACCGCACAGCCGTGTTCACCTACTGCAACCATTACTGGCATAACCGCCAAGCAAACGTAATTCTCCAATGTCTGTAGGTTAATCTTCTTACCAAGGAATAGGGCTTGCGCTCTAAAGCTATCTCTGTCATTAAAAAGGAGTTTTTGCATTATTCAGCCTGTTAATGTCTTGGACTAAAAGTTACAGTTGATGTCACAGCTAAAAAGGACCCACCTTCTACCAGAAGCATGGGTTTCAAGCAGTTAAATTTGGTTTCAGTGCCGACGAAGGCGAACCCGATGTTTTTTATGAGTGGAAGCCACCCAAAAAAGTGAAAAGCGCACTCCTCGTAGATTAATGTAGATTAATGAGGATTGCGCTATAACCATTCGTCACTTATAGAAAATATTTTACTTCCGAGTAAAACCATTGACAGCTATTTCTTTTGCACCTGCTTAGCCATATCAAGAAAGTAGTTATCCATTTTGGCGTTGGGACGACGAGTAGTAGCTTTGACTTCAGGAGTATTGACTGGTTTAGTTACAGTCACTGGAGTCGTATTGGCTGATTTTATCTCCTCTGCTTTGTTAGATTCCTCAAAGAAGTAATCAGACTGAGAGATCCCCAGGATTTTGCCAATCGAACCGAAGACTCGAGCCAGAGAACCAAAAAGCGTTCCAAAGACAACAGAAAGAAAGCCTACTAACCGAAGGTAAAAGTTCTGAATAATTTGCTTGATATTAGACATATGAGCGTCTTCCACATCTTTCTAATACTATTGTGATTTATTGAAGCACAATACAAATCAGTGGCGGAACAATCTCATGGTAGACTTAAGCGGAACTTGGCTGGGAACTTATTGGCAAGGAGAAAGTCCAACTCGCTTTGAAGCCATATTTATTCAGAGTGGCAACTCTTTAACTGGTAGGATTCAAGATGACAGTAGTTTGGGAGAAGCTCAGTTGAGTGGTGAGGTGATTGGGCGTCGTCTCAGTTTTATCAAACGCTACCTCATCAATAGAAAAACCTCAGTTAGCTATGTAGGTACCGTTTCTGAGGATGAGGATTTTATACAGGGACAGTGGACGATTAAAGGCTACGATATTGGTCCTTGGGAAGCTCGCCGCAGTGGTGAAAGTTTAACACTCAATCTAGAAATTCAGAGTTCTAAAGTAGCTTCTCCTTTAGGCGGCGTAGCCCAAGGTATCGTCAGAGCCTGAATCCTCATTCCCTACAGCAACTCTCCTCGGTAGACAGTGACAGCTTGTCCACTTAAATAAACACGAGACGTACCGTCGTAGCGAATCTTGATGACTCCACCCCGAAGGGAGGCTTGGTAAGCGTTGAAGTCATCTTTTCTGAGGCGATCGCGCCAGAAAGAAGCAAGACAGCAGTGAGCATATCCAGTCACGGGATCTTCGTTAATCCCTATACTTGGGGCAAAGAATCTGGAGATAAAATCGTATTCTGAACCCAGAGCAGTCAAACTAGTGACAATGGTTGTGGGGAGAGGAAGAGTTTTCAGTAAATCAAAATTGGGTTGCATTTGCCGTACCAAGTCTTCAGATTCCACCTCTACTAAATAACTTTGAGAATTTTCCATGACTGATTTTAGAGGAACACCCAAAGCTTGACTCAGTTCTTGTGGTGCGATCGCGTCAGTTGGATGATTCACAGGAAAATCAAGTTCAATCCACTCACCCTGGTTTTTAGCAATAAGTAGTCCACTTTTCGTCTGGAAACGTGCAGCTTCATCGGCAGATAAATGCCCTTCCGACCAAAGGACGTGAGAACTTGCTAAAGTTGCATGACCACACAACGGCACTTCTGTTGTTGGCGTAAACCAACGTAAACTGTAGCCATCCTCCTGCTTGAGCAAAAATGCAGTCTCGGATAAATTCATTTCTTGCGCTACCTTTTGCATCCAGTCATCTGACTTGGGCGTTGGCAGAATGCATACTGCGGCTGGGTTGCCTGTAAAAGGTGTATTGGTAAAAGCGTCTACTTGAGTAATAATTTGTCCCATTTGATTGAGGAGGGGAGAGGATTTTTCCTTTTGATGCCATAAAATTTTACCACAAAAGTGTGTAAATGCTAACATTCAATGGTCAACGGCAACGGACTACTTGGGTTTCTCAGTTAAGTGTAAGTAGGTCATGCCGTTGTGATTGTGTCAATCTCTAGTTACATTAGTGAAATATGGCAATCGCTTTCTGCTAGCAGCAACATCCATATAATCTGTCCACCACTCGCTCAATCAGTTTTTTCCAAGCCTATGAACCCTGCCCTGAGTAAAATTGGTAATCAAATGTCCAACCTGACAGGCGTCAGAGCTATTATGAAGGACATTGTCGAAACATTAGAAACTGGTGCGGGGCAGCAGTTTATCAATTTGAGCGCTGGCAACCCAGTCATTTTACCAGAGGTAGAGCAACTCTGGCGGGATTGTACGGCAGACCTGCTAGCTAGCCCAGAATATGGTGAAGTCGTTTGTCGTTATGGTTCAAGTCAGGGTTATCCACCTTTAATTGAAGCGATCGCTCGGGATTTTAATCAGCGATATGGATTGAATATCAGCGAAAAAAATATCCTCATCACCCCTGGTAGTCAAACCCTTTACTTCTACGCTGCTAATGCTTTTGGTGGATATACTAACAACGGCGAACTCCGGCAAATTGTCCTACCCTTAAGTCCTGATTATACAGGTTATGGCGGCGTCTCCCTATTTCCAGAAGCATTGATTGCCTACAAACCAACTCTAGATATTGATGCAACTGCTCATAGATTCAAATACCGCCCTGACTTCAGTCAACTGTCAATCACAGAAAAGACAGGTTGCGTGATCTTTTCTCGCCCCTGCAATCCCACTGGGAACGTTCTCACAGATGATGAGGTGAAAAAAATTGCTGCCTTGGCTACCGCTCATGATGTGCCATTGTTAATAGACTCAGCATACGCACCTCCTTTTCCGGCATTAAACTTTACAGATATGACACCAGTTTTTGGTGAAAATATCCTCCACTGCATGAGTTTGTCGAAAGCCGGATTACCGGGTGAACGCATTGGGATTGCGATCGGCGAGCGCAAATTGATTCATGTTCTGGAGTGCTTTCAAACAAATGCCTGTCTTCATGCATCGCGGTATGGACAAGCGATCGCCGCTCGAGCTATTAACTCTGGAACCCTTGCCGAAATCTCCGAACGAGTCATCCGTCCCTTTTACCAAAACAAGTTCTCTGTTGTAGAAAGCACTTTAGACGAATCAATGCCCAAAGATTTGCCTTGGTTCCTCCATCGTGGTGAGGGAGCAATTTTTGCTTGGTTGTGGTTGCAGGATCTGCCAATCACTGATTGGGAATTCTACCAGCAACTTAAGAAAGTCGGTGTTATTGTTGTTCCAGGTAATTCTTTCTTCCCAGGCTTGCAGGAAGATTGGGCTCACACGCAGCAGTGCTGCCGTATTAGCCTCACAGCCAGCGATGAAGAAATTACCGTGGCAATGCAACGTCTTGCCAAAGTCGTTGAACAGGTTTATCAACGTACGGTTGTTAGCGCTTAAACGAACGACAACAGATGGATAATTGTTAGAAATAACAACCGTACGGGCGGGTTTGACAAGATTGTTCGTTTCTGATTACAAGTTATCTATTGAAACCCGCCCTTTGTACGGGCGAGTTTGACAAGATTGTTCGTTTCTGATTACAAGTTATCTATTGAAACCCGCCCTTTGTACGGGCGGGTTTGACAATATTGTGTGTTCCTGCTTACAAGTTATCTATTGAAACCCGCCCCTACCAACAAATGACTAATCCAAAATCTAAAATCCAAACCCCAAAATCTAACGAGTGGCTAGAAATTGGTACGATTGTCGCTCCTCAAGGATTATATGGAGAGGTGCGGGTTAATCCTGACACGGATTTTCCCGAACGGTTTGAGGTGCCAGGGCAACGTTGGTTATTACATCCGGGAAAAACGGAACCTAAATCCATAGAATTATTAGCAGGACGTTATATTCCCGGTAAAAACCTGTATGTGATTAAATTAGCTGGTGTCGAAGATCGCAACTCTGCAGAAGAGTTACGCGATTGTAAGTTAATGGTGCAAGCGAGCGATCGCCCCCAACTGGAAGAAGATGAATATCATGTTTTAGACTTGATTGGCTTGTCAGTCTTCATGCAGGAATCTGGCGAACTCGTTGGCACTGTAGTAGACGTTATCTCTGCTGGGAACGATTTATTGGAAGTACAGCTACATCAGGGAGAAGAGGAAACGGGGATAAATCTCGATCTAAAATCCAAAATTCCTCCTGGAAAGTTTGCCACGCAGGGAAACTCGAACGCTCCTCGCCGAGAGCGCAAACCACCAAGTAAGTTTCCGCAAAATCCAAAATCCCCAAAGACTGTTTTGATTCCGTTTGTGAGGGCGATCGCACCAGTAGTAGACTTAGAAGGCAATCGTATTGAAATTACACCACCAGAGGGATTATTAGAACTTAATCATAGTTAATATTTGGACTTGGGACTGTTACATGTCGATTATGAGCAGTATGGAGCGTGTCTGGCCAAATTCTTTAATGCAACAGCACAGGAGTTTGGTGAGCGCATCTGTGGATATTGGGGTGTTGAGAATAAAGTTCATTATGTTCGAGACGTAACCCAAGGAGAAGACAGTTCTAGAATCCGTACTAAACCTTTACCTCAGATTTTTGCCATTGCTCGTAATTTTACTCTTAATTTATATCGACTCAAATGTTCAAAAACATGGCACAAAGGCAACGGTAACAATAGCTACTGATTGTGTTTGACTCAACAGTAGTGCTACACTTAACGATAATATGCCTGCTAACAAGATCTATCATAACACTGCCAAAAATGCTTTGCTCAAAGTAGGCTGGACAATCACCCGAAGACGAGCATAAACTGAAAAAATTTTTATGAATTCCTTTTCATCTGTAACATCACAAAATAAGAACCAAGACAATAGTGAGGTTTTAGTAAACGTTATTGTCAAGCAAGAAGCTAATGGCAGAACAGTTGCTATCGTTCCTGGGTTGCCTGAATTACAAGTTGAAGCAAATGATCGCGCAACAGCATTAGCCGAACTCCAGCAACGTCTAGAAACCCATCTAGCTGATGCAGAAATTGTCTCAATATCAGTAAAGGTACCATCTACTGAGCAGAAAAACCCCTGGTTAGCAATGGCTGGAGTTTTTAAAGATGACCCACAATTTGAGCAAATGCTCGAGGCTATAGAAAACTATCGACATGAAATTGATACTACAACAGAAGAGACTTTTTCGCAAGAGTAAGGAGCATATTTGCTATCATATAAATAAGATGATAAGATGGGTACTTGATACTGACCATGTTTCGCTACTACAACGAGGTCATCCAGTATTAGTTAGTAAAGTAGCTGCGGTAAATCCTTCAGAAATAGCAGTCACAATAATAACTATTGTTGAGCAGATGTACGGTCGTTTAGACGTAATTAAACGAGCCAAATCAAAGCAAGAATTAGTTACGGCTTACAAAAGAAAGGCAGAAGTACGAAGGCAGAGGGCAGAAGGTAAATTGCCTAAAAATCCTTCAGGGGTGGGTTTAAAGCCCACCAAAAAAATAAAAATGTATTTCGAGATGCGTAGCACAAGAAATACGGCGTCCTTATTTCAATCCCACGTTTTTAAGCGTGGGTTCCCTTCTGCCTTCTGCCCTCTGCCTTCTGCCTTCTGAAAGGTTATTAAAAGAAACATTTAATCGGTTATGTCAAGCTAATATTCTTGACTTTGATGAAGCTGCATTTAATATCTATAACGAATTATTAAAGCAAAAAATTCGCATTGGTACACAAGATTTAAGAATCGCAGCCATTGCACTTTCCTTAAATAGTACAGTTGTGACACGCAACCTTAAAGATTTTGAAAAAGTCCCTAATTTGAAAGTTGTGGATTGGTCAATTCTTTACGGTTATTGAATTAAGTAAATCCATAAGAAAGATCCGGGTAATGGATAGCAATTTAGCGGGAGGTTGGGGGAATCTTCACGCGATAACAGCAACCGTATTGTGATATGGATTGGAAAAGAAGAGGAATTGATTATTTTGCTGTAAGAATTCAAAATTTTGACAAATGACTCCTGAATGCTAAATTGCTTTTTGATATAGCGATTCAATCTCTATATTTAAACTATTAGTTATAATTTCTTAATCTTTTCTTAAAAAAAATGAATTATTTATCTTATCAATCCATAATTTTCCTCTCTCACAAGACATAAAAAATCCTCTAATCAACATTGATTGCTTTGTTTAAAAAATTTTCACCTTTAAAGTTTTAGGTAAAATCATTGTTAAAGTTGAAACAAATTGATAACCTTTGACAGAAGGTTATCAATCAAGTTTATCCAGATTTCTTTTAGCGTTGAAAAAATAACTGCTTAGTTTCAAAGTCCTTTAGTAATGGAGTTCGATATGACTTTAGCAAGTCCTCCACAAACAAAGCCTCTTACAGACGAAGAACTGCAAAAGATTAACGCTTACTGGCGTGCAGCTAACTATCTTTCAGTCGGGCAAATCTATCTACTTAACAATCCACTGCTGAAAGAACCCCTGAAGATAGAACATGTCAAACCCAGACTCTTAGGTCATTGGGGAACAACACCGGGTTTGAACTTTATCTACGTGCATCTAAATCGGGTCATCAAAAAGTTTGACCTGAACACAATATACATTGCCGGTCCTGGTCACGGCGCACCTGGAGTATTAGCTAACACTTATTTAGAAGGCACTTACAGCGATTACTACGCTAACATTTCCCAAGATGCCGAGGGGATGAAGCACTTTTTCAAACAGTTCTCCTTTCCTGGTGGTATCCCCAGCCACGCTGCACCAAACACCCCCGGTTCCATAAATGAAGGTGGTGAACTTGGCTATTCTTTATCCCACGCTTACGGTGCAGTCTTTGACAATCCTGATCTCCTCGCTGCTTGTGTTGTTGGCGATGGTGAAGCGGAAACCGGTCCTTTAGCGACAAGCTGGCACTCCAATAAGTTTCTCAACCCAGTGCGTGACGGTGCTGTTCTTCCTATCTTACACCTGAACGGCTATAAAATTGCCAACCCAACAATACTGGCAAGGATACCTCACAAGGAGTTGGAGAGTTTATTTCTCGGCTATGGCTACAAGCCGTATTTTGTAGAAGGTTCCGATCCGGCAACGATGCACCAGTTGATGGCGGCAACCCTAGACACCGTCGTTCACGAGATCAAAGAAATTCAGGAAGATGCCCGTACTAATGGCTTCAGTCAACGTCCGCAGTGGCCGATGATTATTCTCAGAAGTCCTAAAGGTTGGACGGGACCTAAGGAAATAGATGGCAAGAAGTTAGAAGGTTTTTGGAGGGCACACCAAGTTCCATTTGGGGAGATAGCAAGTAACCCAGAACACCTCCTCCGCCTAGAAGAGTGGATGAAGAGTTATAAACCCGATGAACTCTTCGACGAAAAAGGCACACTGATTCCAGAACTAGCAGAACTTGCTCCCAAAGGACAGCGACGGATGGGTGATAACCCACATGCCAACGGCGGTCTTTTACTACAGGATCTGAAGATGCCAGAGTTTGAAGATTATGCTGTAGAAGTCGATAAACCAGGCGCAGTTGTAGCCGAAGCTACCAAGGTGACGGCAACATTCTTGCGAGATATCTTAAAACTTAATCAGGAAAACCGAAATTTCCGCGTACTCGGTCCTGATGAAACCGAATCGAATCGACTACAGGCTGTATTTGAGGTGACAGATCGGGCTTGGGATGCGGAAACACTTCCTGAAGACACCCACCTGTCTACAGAAGGTCGGGTGATGGAAATTCTCAGTGAACATACTTGCCAGGGATGGTTAGAAGGATACCTCCTCACTGGTCGTCACGGGTTTTTCTCCTGCTACGAGGCATTTATTCACATCGTAGATTCTATGTTTAACCAGCACGCGAAATGGCTGGAAAGTTCTCAACGAATACCCTGGCGCAGACCGATCGCATCCCTCAATTACCTACTAACCTCCCACGTTTGGCGACAAGACCATAACGGATTCTCTCACCAAGATCCAGGTTTTCTCGACGTTGTACTGAATAAGAAGCCAGGGATTATTCGCGTATATTTGCCCCCTGATGCCAATTGCTTACTGTCAGTGACAGATCACTGTTTGAGAAGCCGCGACTACATTAACGTGATTGTTGTCGGAAAGCAACCCGCACTCCAATATATGAACATGGATGCAGCAATCAAGCACTGCACCTACGGCATTGGGATTTGGGAGTGGGCAAGCAATGATAAAGGAAGTGAACCAGATGTCGTGATGGCTTGTGCCGGAGACATCCCCACCCAGGAAACTTTAGCGGCTGTAGATATCCTACGGCAAAACTTTCCCGACCTCAAGGTGCGGGTCGTGAACGTGGTAGACTTGATGAAACTTCAGTCGGAAACCGAACATCCCCACGGACTTCACGACAGAGACTTCGATAGTATTTTCACCACAAGTCAGCCAGTTATCTTTGCTTTTCACGGCTATCCTTGGCTAATTCACCGTTTAACATATCATCGGAAAAATCACGATAACATCCATGTCCGGGGTTACAAGGAAGAGGGAAGTACCACCACGCCCTTTGATATGACTGTCCGCAATGATTTGGATCGCTTCCACCTTGTCCTAGAGGTGATTAATCGCGTACCACAACTTGGTTACAAAGCAGCTTATGTCAAGCAGCATCTGCTTCACAAGCTCATTGAACACAAGCAATACGTGACTACTTATGGCGACGATATGCCAGAAATTCATGATTGGAAGTGGCCTTATTAATGGGGAATGGGCAATAGAAACCATGACTCAGACGCTTTAAACAGCTCATCTCTATATAGCAGTCCTAAATCATTCGTGAAAAACAAGATCCCCGACTTCGTAAAAGTTGTCGGGGACTTCAACTCTCCACGTAATTACTAATTTTAGCTAGCATAGAATCAACTTCTTCCCCAGCAGCTATGGCAAAAAATTGCTTCGGGATAGGTTAGAAACAGAGTAGAACATATGCCCTGGCGATTAGAAATCGCGGCTATGGAAACTTACCCAGCCCTATCGGGCAATCCCTCTTTGAACTCCGGAGAAGGAAAGATTTTAGCGCAGCTAAAAGCGAGGGTGAGGTTTTAAGTGAGATGTGTGTACATTATAGCCCCGCAAGCGCGGAGGGGGGAATTGCAACTTGGTATAGAACGGTGATTTGGGAATGCGATCGCCATTTTGGCAACAATAAAACGGTGATTTGGGAATGCGATCAGATGTTTACAACAGCCGTGTTTTATTCTAGAAACAAAAAGGAGCAAAATTATGCAAGCCTACAAACTAAATGCAACAATTGATGAATCAGGTCACTTAGTTATTGACGAACCTCTGAATATTGCTCCTGGAAAAGTGGAAGTCATTATTTTGCAGCCAACTCCAACTACTACCGACACTCCCAAACAAATTAAAAAGCGGGAATACAAAGTCCAAGCCCTGAAAGACTTGCTCGAAAATGCTCTACCCACACCACCAGATTTTGACCCAGATGAAGCACGATGGGAAGCATTGAAGGAGAAGCATAACCTGTGAAGCTTCTCATAGACACGAACATTATTGTTGACGTAGCACTTGATCGCGATCCTTTTTTCACAAACAGCGAACAAGTTCTAGCAAGAGTAGAACAGCAGGAGATTCAAGGTTATCTTTCCGCATCTACTTTCAGCGATTTATACTATATCATCCGCAAAGTAAAAGGTCACACTTGGACACTGCAATTTCTGCAAAGAATGGCGACTCTTTGCCAAGTCGCAACAGTAGATCAAGCAGTCATCTCAATGGCGCTAACTACCAACTTCAAAGATTTTGAAGACGCTATTCAATACAGCACTGCGGTTCTTCATCATTTAGATGCAATTGTAACTCGTAACCCGGACGATTTTCCGGTAACGATTCCACGAATAATTACCCCTGAACAGGTAATTCAAGAATTAAGCAATTATTGATAAATTCTTGTGCTAAAAATATATTTATGAATACCCAATTAACACCTTCGGAAATCCAAGAAATCCAACAAATTCTCAAAGACGAACCTGCACAGGTATTGAAAATTCAAGCTTTAGAATCAACGCAGTTGGATAGTTTAGCAGAAGCTTTACTCGATTTTAATCGTTTGGCTGATAAAGATAGCTTGGTTAGCCCAAAATCAAGTTTACTCATAGGAATGCGGCTAAATATTTAGCCAGCTAAAAACTTGCTCGACGGTTAGCGATAGGTCAATATTGCTAAGGATGGGGAGTGGATCAATACCTGCAAGCAGTTGAATGCGTTGATTGGAGTGTATAGTCAAGATGCTGCCTTCTTCGGGAAGAATTAACCAACCTAATTCTGTGCCATTTTTAGAACAGTGCAGTAGGTTACGAAGAACTTTAGTTTGACTTTGGTTTGGTGAGAGAATTTCTATTGCCCAGTCGGGATGACTTTCAAAACGGTTAGCAATTCTCCCTAACTCAGTGCGGGGTATGCGTTGCCAACGAAATACGCTAACATCGGGAACTATGGTAGCACCGCCAAATGTACAACGTAATTCGGGTAATGCTAAGGCGATTTTTTGAAGTTCCGCAACTTCGTTAATGCTTGCAACTAATTTACCTTGAAATCGGCTATGTTCTCCTTGTGGCATGGGTTTTTGGTAAACTTTACCGTCGATGTACTCAGAAGCGGGTTCGGTTTCGGGTAATTGCAAGAATTTTTCTAGGGTGAGCGGTTTGACTGCTGTCGTCACGATTGTTTCTGGCTCCTCTTCTCTTAGATAAATTTTACCTAAGATACCCGAATCGATGGTAGCCAAGAAATTTGCCAAGAGATGTGCGTTAGCGTAGCTCGCCGTAGGCATCGCTAACCGTTGAAGTCAGGAATCTCACGAATGTGGTTGCTACTGAAGGCGTAGGAGTATCAAATAAACCTTAAAATATGCCAATCAAATCCGCCTTTTTTTGAGATCCACGTCAGGATTAGGTCATGAAGATATGTGTGGCCAAAAAGTGGTGAGTGAGTCAATGAGATGCTTAAGCCCTTATTCCCCACTCCTGCATACGTTCTACTCCCTACAGGAGGTTTCATCTTGACTAAACTGAAAGTTGGCATCAATGGATTTGGTAGGATTGGGCGGTTGGCGTTTCGCGCTGGGATTCACAACCCCAACATTGAGTTTGTTGGTATCAACGACTTGGTACCCCCAGATAATCTTGCTTACTTATTAAAGTACGACTCGACTCACGGAAATTTTCGGGGCAAGGTTGAGGCAACGAATGATGGCATTGTTGTCGATGGAAACTTCATTCCTTGTGTCTCAGTTAGAAATCCCGCAGAATTGCCTTGGGGTAAATTGGGTGTAGATTACGTTGTTGAATCTACGGGACTTTTCACTAACTATGAAGGAGCGGCAAACCATCTCCAAGCTGGGGCAAAGCGAGTCATAATTTCTGCACCTACTAAAGATCCAGATAAGGTTCCTACACTATTGGTAGGTGTTAACCATCACATATTTAACCCGGAAAAAGATACCATCGTTTCTAACGCCAGTTGCACGACTAATTGTTTGGCACCCATCGCCAAAGTTATCAACGACAACTTCGGTTTAGCAGAAGGGTTAATGACCACAGTTCATGCTATGACTGCCACTCAGCCCACTGTAGATGGTCCTAGCAAGAAAGACTGGCGAGGTGGTCGCAGTGCGGCACAAAATATCATTCCCTCCTCCACAGGGGCGGCAAAAGCAGTGGCATTAGTGCTGCCAGAGTTAAAGGGTAAGCTAACTGGGATGGCATTTCGAGTTCCTACTCCTGATGTCTCGGTAGTCGATTTAACCTTTAAAACTGCCAAAGCGACTAGTTATAAAGAAATTTGTGCAGCCATGAAGCAAGCTGCAGAGGGAGCGTTATCTGGTATCTTAGGCTACACTGATGAGGAGGTTGTTTCTACAGATTTTCAAAGCGATACCCGATCCAGTATCTTTGACGCTGGCGCTGGCATTGAACTAAACTCAAACTTTTTCAAGGTCATAGCATGGTACGACAACGAATGGGGCTACTCTCATCGCGTGATTGACCTCATGTTGTCAATGGCACAAAAGGAAGGACTATTGGAACGTACAGCAGTCGCGGCGGCTTAGTACAGAACTGCACAAATTTAAGCTTTTGTTCGTAGTTGCGCTTTAGCGCTAAAGCGCAACTACAAGCTTTTTATTCTCAGCCAAATTTATGCAATTCAAGTTCAGTTATACAAATAATTTCATTCACTTTGACAACTATTGATAGCTTCTTGTAATAAGTTGCTGTCTACATCCCACCACTGTTGTAACGTTGACAAAAATGGATACAATCTTGTATCGCCTATTTCTTTTGCAGCTTCAACAGATAATCTGCCAACACAGTTACAAGATAGTTCTTCTATTAGTAGATTAATAACCCTCTTATCTTTTCTCTTTGCTAAACCCAGTAATGCTTCTCCACGAATCTCAGCTTCTGTATCTGTTTCACCTTTCTCATCTATCAGACGTTGAAATAAAGCATCTCGAATTGCTGGTGTATCAGTTTTTATCATCTCACCCAATCCAAAAGTTGCCCAATTCCTGACATCTTCATTCTCATCTGTAGACATTTCTATGAGAGTGTTGATTGCCAGTTCGTCTTCTTGGCATAACAAACCTATAACGACACTAAAACGAACATCAGCACTCAAGTGATTTTTAAATTTGGCTAATGGTGCAACTCCTCTAGGATCTTTTAAATGCCCTATAGCGACTCCAATTGAATTGAGAACATCTATATCTTCTTCGTTTTCAAGTAGTTTGAGGATAATTATTCCAGACTCATTAGCAAATGACCTTTCTGGTACTCCTAGCTGTCCTAATATATCGACTCCCAATTCTCTAGACTTAGGGTTTTTGCTTTCACACAACTTTGATGCAGCTGTAAATACCTCATAACTGCCACGATATCTCAAAATCCACACAATATCCCAAAAAGCATTTTTATCTTTAAAGAGTTTCCAAAGTAAAAAATCGACCAAGGTTTTCTGTAGTTCAGGTTTCTCACCAATTATTGACAGGCAAAAGACTTGTTCTATGTAATGATTGATTTCTTGAAGCTCCCTCAGGAAGAGTGCAAGTTCAATCAACTCTTGAGTACTTTTTTTGTCATTCGGCTTCTCTATACTAGAGTTTGCTTCTTTTTTCATCTTGTGTGCTTAAGCGCTATTGCCGGTTCTTCTACAAAAAGAATATTATTTTGGCGAAACCTGTACCCGACTCCAATAGCCTACAGTTTTGGTAGTCGGTAAGTTAGAAGTTTAGGGAAGAAGATTATTTTGGCGTTTCAATCAACCCAATTTACAACCCGTAGTCCAGGAATTTGCTTAAAATGCCTGGTATTTCGTGTCACTAATGTAGCTCTATTTGCTAAGGAAATACTCGCAATTAACAAATCAGCTCGCCCTATTTTGCGTAGCTTTGACACTAGACGTAAACGCTCAAATTCATCTGCTGCGCTTTGACTGATGGGAACAATTAAAAGTTCTGCCAATAATTCTTCTGTACGAAACAAAAGCTCTTGCGCCCTTAATAAACTTTCATCGGTTTCTGCTTTGATCAGATACTCAATCCGTCCACGCAGCATTTCTGCTTTTGTAATGATGGTAATTCCCACCTCTGAATCTTTAACAGTATTTAACCTGGTAATAACATTTGTGTTTCCAGCGTAAAAGTGGGTTAGAGTATCAGTATCAAGCAAGTACATTACCGTTGCAATTACTCGTTAACTTCAGAACGTCCTCTGGCTTGATAAATAGTTGTTCTCAATTCCGCAAGGGATGTGTCATCAGCAAAAGCTCCTGCCTGTTGAAGTAAAGTAGAACGACTACTTTGAGAGCGCAACCAGTCATCAATTGCCACCTTCAAAAACCTCCATTCGTTTTCGATTTTACGGCCTGGAAGTTTCCCCAGCAAGGCTTGACGCTGTAAAGTTTCTACCGACAAACGTAAATATTCTGAAACTTCTTCAAGGGTGAGAACTTCTGGTAATGTAACTCGCTCCATAAGCTGACTCGCACAACGCCCTATTTAATACAGAATCCTAGCATATATCAGGGATTTGGCGTTTTCTGATGACTAATTTTCTCCTGCCGACTAGCAGCAAGAGAAAATTACGCTTTTGCATACCTCGGCATACCCTCAGAGGTATATTAAAGTGTCAGGAACAAAAGACAGTATAATCACTTATGAAAAACCAAAATAACCCGAGACAAATAGCACAAATTCTTCCTATGTGGACATCTCGTGCTGTAGCTATATTTTTCTCCCTGGTTTTATTATCGGAGTCAACAGTCGCCAATGTCGGGGGTTATGGGTTACAAATAGCACAGCAGACAGTACCTGCTCCATCAGTTCCTTTAAGTCCAGATAAGCAACAGCGATATCAAGAGGGAGTCAAGTTATATAGCAATCCTAAATCATTTGTAAAAAATCACAGTTGTTGATACTCTGAACAAATTCAGGTGAAGGCGCAGAAAAAATCAATGAATCAGCCCGAAAATTGTAGTAAATAAGTAAGTGGGCACGATAAAATCAATGTATGTATAGTTT
>CALMVQ010000137.1 GCA_937873135.1 uncultured Scytonema sp.
TGATGACTCATTGTTTGGCTCCTGAGGCTGGCGGTTACACTCCCACTGATTTTCCCGCCGCAGGCTTAAGCCAATTAGATCTTGACGAGTTATTTGCACAACTGCAAGAGGAGGTAGAGAGCTAAAAAAAACTTGGCCAACCCAACTCCAAGTTCTGGCAGAACGATTGAAACGCTGTATTGAGCAGACACTGGCAGATAATTAAGTAACTGAAAAATGCGGACCTTTATCATCCTCTGGTTTGGACAAATAGTATCCCTCCTTGGCTCTGGCTTGACTGGCTTTGCTTTAAGTTTATGGGTCTACAAAAATACCAACTCAGTTACTCAGTTTGCGCTGATTTCTGTGTTTAATATATTACCGGGCATCATTATCTCCCCGCTTGCGGGTGCACTTGGGGATCGGTGGGACCGACGTAGTATAATAATTTTGAGCAATTGTGGATCTGGGTTGAGCATCCTTTCGCTTGCACTGCTACTTTTCATGGGACATCTTGAAATCTGGCATATCTACATCGCTACGGCTGCTGGTTCCGCTTTCAACGCCTTACAGTGGCCTGCTTATGATGCTGCGATCACACAAATTGTACCACCGCAGCATTTAGTTCGTGCCAATGGAATGTTTCAACTAATGTTAGCTGTCGCACAGCTAATTTCGCCAGTTCTAGGAGGGTTTCTGCTAGTAACCATTCAGATTAGAGGTGTCCTGATACTTGACGGAATTACCTTCGTTTTCTGCCTTTTGATGCTCTTGCTGGTTCGGTTACCCAAACCTGGAACGACAACAAAAGACGAAATGTCGAAAAATTTAGTGTGGCATGATGCTTTAGTCGGCTGGAATTTTATCACAACTCGATCTGGTTTGTTTTGGTTATTGATTATTAACTGTGTCTACCATTTTGTTGAGGGAACTGCCATTGTGCTATCGACACCGCTGTTCCTTTCGTTTACTTCGACCCCGGTACTTGGTACAATGCTGTCCATTGGTGGCAGCGGTATGGTACTTGGCACAGCATTTATCAGCACTTGGGGTGGAGGGAAGCATCGCATATATAACGTACTCGGCTTTATGCTATTAGGTGCGTTATGCATGCTCCTGGCTGGGCTGCGTCGTGACGTTGTGTTATGTACTGTTGCCATTTTCTTTCACTTCTTCAGTCTACCGATTGTTGTCAGTTCTAGGCAAGCAATTTTTCAGAGCAAAATTTTACCCGATGTGCGTGCAAGAGTATTTGCTGTCAACCGAATGCTGATCCAATTATCCCTGCTGCTTGCTTATCTGGTTGCTGGACCGCTAGCTGATTATGTCTTTGAGCCGCTGCTTACCATTAATGGACCGTTAGCAGGAAGTGTTGGAAAGATAATTGGTGTCGGACCAGGACGTGGTATTGGCTTGCTATTCATCGTCATGGGAATACTCCTGATAGTAGGAATTTTGACCAGCTATCTTTCTCCACGCCTGCGATTGGTAGAATCGGAGCTACCAAATGTAATTTCCCACTAAATAACTGCTAGTTTTACAAACAAACACAGAAAAGCCTGCTGGCTCAAGCAAACTCTCTGTAATTTTTGGAATGATTATGAATTGGAATGACCAAAAAGACATAACTATCTATAAAGTTGTTGTGAATCACGAACAACAGTATTCAATTTGGCCTAGTGAGCGGGAAAATGCACTTAGTTGAAAAAAATGTTGGTAAAAACGGGATAAAGGCAGAATGCTTAGCTTACATAAAAGAAGTATGGACTGATATGAAACCACTCAGCCTACGTGAGAAAATGGAAAAATCAGCAAAATAAAGCTAAATTATTACTTACGCACACTCTACGAATACAGGAGCGCTCTTGGCTCCGAAAAAATTCGCTCAATTAAACTTTTTGGCAATTGTTGCGTAAGTCCTATAAATAGTAAAATTAATTTACTCTAAATAAATGAAAAAAAATAACATTGAAGACATTTATCAACTATCACCAATGCAGCAGGGAATGCTGTTCCACACGCTTTATGCTCCTGATTCTGGGGTGTATTGCCAGCAGTTTAGCTGTACTTTTACAGGAGTTCTGGATGTAGAGGCATTCGATGCCGCATGGCAGCAAGTAGTCGCACGGCATGCAGTCTTGCGGACGGCTTTCATTTGGGAACGCAAAGACGTGCCACTACAGTTAGTGTATCGGCAGGTGAAACTACCACTCTTGATTCATTCATGGCAGGGGCTATCTCCTGATGAGCAGCAACAGCAACTACAAGCTTTTCTCTCTTCAGATGCTGATCATGGCTTCCAACTGTCATTAGCACCACTGATGCGCCTGAACCTAATACAAATGTCAGCGGATGTTTATCAATTTGTGTGGAGTTATCACCACATACTCCTAGATGGGTGGTCACTACCGTTGGTATTTAAGGAAGTGCTGGGTTATTACTCAGCATTGTGTGAGGGGCAAGAGTTACAACTGCCATCAAGTCGTTCCTACCGCGAGTACATTGCCTGGTTACAGAAGCAGAAGTTGGCAGAAGCCGAACAATTTTGGCGGCAAACACTTAAAGGTGTGACTTCCCCAACGCCCCTTGTCGTCGATACACAGCAAAAGTCCAGTTTGCTTTCAAGCGACAGCGAGCAGATTCAACAGCTATCACAAACAGCAACAGCAGCTTTAGTTTCTTTTGCACGGCAGCATCAACTGACGTTAAACACCTTAGTGCAAGCAGCTTGGGCCATACTACTCTCACGATACAGTGGCGAAACCGACGTGGTGTTCGGCGTCACTGTCTCCGGGAGATCCCCTACCATCGTCGGTGTGGAGTCGATAGTTGGGCTATTGATCAATACTCTGCCGATGCGGGTGTCCGTCTCGGATGAGGACACAGTTCTCTTCATTCTCAAGCAAATACACTCTTCACTATTTGAAATCAGTCAATACGAGTATACACCACTGGTACAGATACAGGCATGGAGTGATGTGCCGCGCGGGCTGCCGTTGTTTGAAAGTATCGTGGTATTTGAAAATTATCCGGTGGATGCGGCTTTACAGCAACACTCTCAAAAGTTGCACATCAGTGATGTTCGTGCCATCGAGAGGAACAACTATCCACTGACTCTGATAGTCCAACCGGGCGAGCAATTGTCATTGCGGTTGATCTTTGATCATCAACGCTTTCAGAGTGCGACAATCGCCCGTATGGCGGAGCATTTTCAAACCCTATTAGAAGGGATGATTGCCAATCCCCATCGACAGCCATTAAATATACCGCTACTGAATGCCACTGAACAACATCAAATACTGGTGAAATGGAACCAAACGGAAGCTGACTACCCGAAGCAGTTATGTCTGCATACATTGTTTGAGCAACAAGTGCAGAAAACACCTTTATCAGTGGCAGTGGTATTTGAAGAGCAACAGCTCACCTACAGTGAATTAAACACACTTGCCAATCAACTGGCACACCACCTAAGCTCATTAGGGGTGGGACCAGAAGTATTGGTGGGAGTGTGTGTAGAGCGTTCAATATCAATGGTAGTGGGATTACTGGGCATACTCAAGGCGGGAGGGGCTTACGTGCCGTTGGACCCAACATACCCAAGTACACGCTTAGCTTTTATGCTGTCAGATTCCCAGGTGTCTGTGCTGCTGACTCAAGAGAAGCTATTGGAGAAGCTGCCTGTCCACCAAGCAAGAGTGGTGGTATTGGACAGAGATTGGCAGGCAGCCCAACACAGCCAGTCAAATTGTATCAGTGGTGTGACAGCGAACAACTTAGCATATGTGATCTACACATCGGGCTCCACAGGTAACCCCAAGGGAGTAGCGATTGAACATCACAGTCCAGTCACCTTGGTGCAATGGGCAAAATCCGTCTTTAGTCCACAACAGTGTGCCGGAGTTTTAGCGTCCACCTCGATCTGCTTTGACCTATCAGTATTCGAGTTGTTTGTGCCCCTAAGTTGTGGTGGGATGACGATATTAGCCCAGAATGCGTTGCATCTACCCAGCTTAGCCTTGTGTGAGCAGGTGACTTTAATCAATACGGTGCCGAGTGCGATCGCGGAATTAGAGAGAATCAAGGGGATACCAGCAAGTGTGCAGACAGTGAACTTAGCAGGTGAAGCGCTGCAAAATCAACTGGTGCAGAAGATCTATAAGCTCAACACCATCCAACAGGTGTTCAATCTCTACGGGCCCTCAGAAGACACAACTTACTCCACATTCGCCGAAGTTGAAAAAGGAGCAACTCAACCACCCTCAATTGGTCGCCCGCTTGCCAATACACAAATCTATATATTGGACACCTTTTTGCAACCAGTACCAGTAGGTGTGGCAGGGGAGTTGCACATTGGTGGAGATGGTTTGGCGCGGGGCTACCTCAGGCGTCCAGAATTGACCGCAGAAAAATTTATTCCCAATCCATTTGCGCTCTCCAAACCCGACTCACGCCTGTACAAAACAGGAGATTTAGCACGTTATAGTATTGATGGCAACATCGAGTATCTCGGTCGAATTGACCACC
>CALMVQ010000138.1 GCA_937873135.1 uncultured Scytonema sp.
TATTCGCGAGATAGCCTCGCGAATAATGTGTTTTCTCCAAATTGGGATGCTCCCGGTTTGTGCAACTCCTCAGAACCACCAATGCAATTAAGAGCGCTCTCGTTGGGTTGCTCTCGACGTTCCAAATTGCCTAACAGTTCGTCAAGTTCTTGAACGCTTACATAGTCAGATATCCTGTCTTCTAACTCCTTGTACTAGTCACCGAGATCTTGATTCAGGTTGCTTTCTTCATCACCTTTGAAGAGTCCGGTGATACTGTTCTTCACCGTCGCTGGCATATTTTCTGAATACACCTTCTCGTAAAACTTCAATAAACGTTCCTTATCAAAGAGTGGAGATAGTTTTACTTTCACTTTATGAACTTTATCTTGAGTGCGATCGCCACCAAGTTCACCACCAATCTCGCCGCCACTGCCCAGCACATCAATTTTGATACTTCCCTTGACACCTGCTTTGCCAGTTCGCTTCACAGTGACTTGTAGTTCAAGTTCCACAGACTCAACAAATAGGAAGGGCGCATCTTGATCTTTTCCAGGTGTCACCGAGAGAAGATCTTCTTTAACCTGTTGGATCAGTTCAGCCAGCTCTATGGGGGTTTTATTGTCTTCAGACATTTGTTTTTCTATGGTTGATTAAAGATAAATTTTATTGCCAACTTACTTAATCAGGCTGATCGCAAAAAGTGCTCTAATCGGTTAATTTATTGTACCGCTCCTGATCCTAGAGGAGGACAGTTCGCAGGAGGGTTTCCCAAGGGAAGAATCTGTCCGTCGCCAATAATTCGTAAAGTTTGCCTCAGTCCGATTGATTAAATCATAGGTTTTTTGAATAATTGTAGGATTTACGCACTGTACAAATTTCTCATCTTCTGAATTAACGTTAAATCTGTCGGGGGAAACTTCCCCCGACGAGTTTAACGAAAATACGTCGTTTCCGGCTCTAGTTCAATTCCATCGCCCAAGTCTTCAATAAAATATTGCGCTAAAATCTACTCTCTGAAGGTAATTTGGTTAAGCAATCGGTGACGGCTCTTAGAGCGAATTAACGGCAACTATAGGAGTGGTAAAGTCAAATATATGTGGAGGTGGTAACTATGATCCAAACACAAACACGAACCGAACCAAAAATATACACCTTTGATGAGTTTATCGAATGGTATCCAGACTCACTAAATAGCTACGAGCTACACAAAGGAGTGATAATCGAAATGTCCCCACCAACAGGCAAACATGAAGGTGTTGTCGGATTTCTAGCCGCACAAATAACTTTTCAATTTTTGCAGATGGGACTACCGTACCGCATTCCCAAAACTGCGTTTGTAAAAACACCCGGTGATGAGTCTGCCTATTCCCCTGATATTTTGGTACTAAATTACGACAATGTTGTAAATGAACCAAAGTGGGATAAGCAATCAACTGTGTCCTTACCCGCGTCCGTTCCCTTAGCGGTCGAAGTCGTCTCCACCAATTGGCGTGATGATTACTACGATAAGTTTGCAAGCTATGAAGAAATGGGCATTCCAGAATACTGGATTGTAGACTATGCTGCATTGGGCGGGCGTAAATTTATCGGCAATCCCAAACAGCCGACAATTTTTGTGTGCGAATTAATTGATGGCGAATATCAAATGACCCCGTTTAGGGGAACTGACCGTATCGTGTCGCCTACTTTTCCGCAATTCAATCTAACTGCACAACAGATTTTTGACTCGGTATTGTAGATTTAATCAACAGTTAGGCAGATCTCAATACGGTTCGGTTAAGCTCTAAGCAGTATTGAGTACAGAAAAGGAGAGTGTTTTTATTTTGACCCCTACTTTCTCAACCGAAAGCGTATCGGCATTCCGTCGGAGGGATAAATCAAAAGGTTCTGCTGTAAATTTTCCACTGATGAACGACCATTAACTAACTCCCAGTCAAAATAGCGTAGCAGCATTGCCAGCATTACTGTTGCTTCCTGCATTGACAGATGCTCGCCCAAGCAACGATGATAACCTGAGCCAAAGTCGATCATTGGAAGTGGACTGCTTTCCGTACTCTTTTCTAACCAACGCTCTGGCAAAAATTCCTCACTCTGAGGATAGACCGATGGATCTCGTCCAGCAGCAAGCATTGACCATGATACTGTCGTCCCACGAGGAACAACTTGACCCTCAATCACAATGTCACGTTGAGCCTCTAATGAAGTCGAGCCAGAGGCGACTGAATAAAGGCGCAAAGTCTCCTTGATAATGGCGCGAACGTAAGCTAGTTCTCTTAGGGTTTCTGTATTAATACCGCCTCGACTTTCCCAAGCTTGGTTTACGACAGCCTGTGCCTGCTGAAAAACCCTTTGATTCAAGGTTAACTCTGCTACGGCAAAGGATAAAGTATGAGCTGTGGTGTCAGTACCAGCTATTAACAGTTCAATAACTTCTGCTATGAGTGATTCTCGATTGTATTTCGGTTCTTCGGTAGCTATTTTCACTAACATTGATTCAAGGAACAAAGGACTTACCTGTGATAAGTCGGTCTTGCTTTGTTCTCTAATCTGTAAAGCTAAGTCTACTCTGGGAGTAATAAACTCCTCTAAATATCGCCTTGCTGCCCAATAATTGCGGGAATTTTTAGTTGGCAAATATTTCATCCATCTCTTCTCTCCAGTAGCTAACCGTAGGAACCGATAGCCGACAATAGACATTGCCTCGTACATCTTGAGAACTTCGAGGGGTGGCCCTTCATGACTCTTGCTCTTTTTATCTACAGGAATGCCCAGTACGAGACAGCAAATCACCCTCATCGTCAGTTCGACAAACAGAGGATCTACCTGAACTTCTTTTGGTGGCGCAGTTTCTTTGAGTGTCTCGATGACTTGAGAGCAGGCTTTGCTAATCATCTCAACATATCTGGAGAGACTGTTAGAACTGAATTCGGGGTTCCAAGCCTTGCGTCGCCACTGCCACTCAGTGCCGTTTTGACCCAAAAGAATCGGTCCAGCAAGGTCATTCCAAGCAAGCCTTGCTTGGAATGACCTAACTAGGCTACCATCTCTCATCCCATTGACAATGGTGTCTTCGATGACTTTTGGCTTACTCAAAACGAGAACTGGATGGCCAGTCCAGTAAACATACATTGGCCCTAGCTGCTGGCTCCAATCAAACAATAATTGGAAGTATTTCTTCTGTTTTACTGCTGCCAATACTTGAGGGATATTTCCTAACAGCCAGTGTTTTTTAGGAGAGGGGAGCGAGTGTAGAGATTTGTAAGTGTTCTTTTGTTTCCACCAGTTCAAGCCTTGTATAACCGCTATGCTAGTAACGCCTAAAACTGTAACTAGATAAGGAAATGAGTCCGAAAAAGCAATCTGAGCAGCAATCTTTTGGAACATGAATCCGCCTTCGTCCAACAAAAACTTCAGATGATCCAGATACTAACGTATTATTACCAGATTCATTGAGCCGATAGTCATCCGAAGGACTTACACAAAAATTGCTCTAATCGATTAATTAATCGAACTGTGCTTGAGCCAAAAGCGCTCCTGTATTCGTAGAGTGTGCGTTAGTTCGATTAATCTTGAAATTGAGTTAATAACCAAGCATAGACTTGAAGACTGATTCATTTGCCGATAGCAGTCCTATTTGATTGGTGAAATTGAGCGGTACATAGAAGCGCAGGCGATGCCTTCGGCATCGCCCGTAATGTTGAAGAGACAATCGTATTACAAAAAGGTTCGATAAGCGATCGCCTACTTGCCCAAGCCTTTTCGGAAATCTCGCGACTGAAACACCGATACAATCTTAACGAATATGCGTACTTTGAGCAGCATGACGACTGAAAACTGCCTGTTCTAACACGGATGCTACCCAGTCCACCATAACCAAGCCAGATTCTCTAGCTGCGTCTTGCATTTCTGGTTGCAAGTGGGCGGGAAGCTGTACAGTTAGGGTGAAGGTTTCTTGTAATGGTAGCCTAGTCTTTTTAATCTTATCTAAGTCTGTCCCGCGCTCAGTCCACAGTTCGCATGTTTGCCCCCGTTGATAACCGTCTTTGTCAATGAAGTTCAATTTCCCCAACTGGTAGCAATAGAAATTTTGGAGATCATCTACAAACTCTCGGCTGCAATGAAAGCAATTCCAGCAACACTGGACTGATTCTGTAGAGTTTTGAGTGGATTGCCTTTGTACCTCAAGAGTGTCCTTGTTTATGGGCGTAGAAGGCAAACTAGCTTTGTAATATTCTTTAGCAACTTGAGCAACGTGAACAGATGTCACTTTGCCACTTGGAGCCGTAGAAACCGCTGTCTTCCAAGCTTCTCGTTGTTGTTCAGGAGAAAGTGCTGTCAGAGGACGGGCTTGAGCTTCATTGAGGGGAAGAATTTGTGCGCAATTGCGCACATTTTCTACCACCATGGCAGCGCCGATCAACTGATAAGCTGAACGCCGAGACATTTCCCAGCGAGTCATGCAATACTCTTCAAATGTTTTGTAGTTTGCCCGATAAAGACGTTGATCTCGAATCTGACTTAGGGCTTGTCCTATCTCCCAAAAAGCTTTCAAACCAAGTTCTACTCTGGTTTCTAAGCTCCTTAGTTCTAGTGCTTCAGTTAGGCTGAGTCGATCTTCTCTAATCGACAGGGTTTGACATGCTGTCTTGTTTTGCTTACAGTTCGTATCTAACGCAACTTGTTCACTATCGCGAATAGGAGTGAGTAGAGGTGTATTTAAATCTACAGTAGAGTTAGAGGATGACATTGATATGTTTTCTCGGACGACAACGTTGAAACTCTTTCATGACCTGAAGCGTACTTAAGTGCGTTATTAATGAATACTTTTGTACATGCCAAGTTAGATTTGCACCGTGCAATACTAAGCTTTGCATAATGCAATAAATCTGACATAATTACTTAATATTTCTTAAAAAATACATTTTGTATTCAAAAATACAGAAATGCTATTTTAATTATGGTTTACACAATTCCTCTGGTAAGTTATTCCTCTCTTGGAGCAACTGAAGGGTAGGCTCTTGTAGTTACAATCCTTGTAAATGTGAGGTTTTTGTCTTAAATTAATTAAAGAGAATGATTAATTAGACTCGACAATGTCTAATTCTAACTGCGCCCTTTTGCGCCACGTTAGGACACGGCGGACTCAAAGCTAGAGTAGTTTATATAAGTATGAGCGCTAAAGTAACTTTTTTAACAGCCCAGACCGGAGCTTCTAATATGCAGGACTACCAAAATCGACTGACTCAGTTGATTGAACAGCTATTACAAGAAGGTTGGACTCAAACTGCTTTAGCTGAAGCTATTGGCGTAGATATATCAACAATATATCGATGGTTGAAGAGTAAAACTATTCCCGAAGCTGATTCCAAAAACTTTCGGCAATTAGCAAAGCTGAGCGGTGGTAACAACAGATCGCTACAAGTTTATTTGAAAGGGGAAATTTCTCTATCAGCTTACCGTCAAGGTTTAGAAAAAAGACCATCAGAGGAAGTAAAAAATCGAAAAAGTCCGGCTTCTGAACGGATTAAGAAAGAAGTTTTAGCCAAAATTTATTTACTCGATCCCCTAGATATTGCGGAAGTCATTTCTTCAAGTGTAGCCTTTCTAGCAAGGCAGGAGTGAAATAATTATTTATAGTTATAGTTATAAGATAAAAATCTGCTCTTGTTAGCGGAAAATAATCACGAATTTACTTTAAAAAAAATTATTTGATAACGTAACTAAGGTAAGCGCAGGAAAAATAAACACCCTACCTTCACTAATCCACACAATAAAAGCCGATTATCCACCAATCTATGTGAGCAAAACTGGCAGCAAGATCGCTGATGATCAAGATGTCGCGTAAAAAAGTAGCTGATGTTTAAGCCAATCAAACTAGTTTATAGTCTGTATGGTGATGCTCTACGTAGCTCCAAATATCGGTGGTGGATTATTGGTGGTACTTTTATGTGGTTGGTTGCCCCATCAACACTATTCCTGTAGTCGGCGAAATTGATGATGCGATTGTATTGACTATCTTGGCTACTGAAATGTCTCAAATCGTGTTGGAAAGCGTTAAAAAGAACAAACAGCAAAAAGATTCAATCCGTCACCACTGAAGTGACACAATCAGTGTTCAACGCGATACCTTGAAGTGGTTGCCAAGGAGCGATCGCTCTCCTTGTTTTCAGCTTGTTCTGGCTGCACGTCTGATGGTAATTCTCGAAAACTGACTGTATTTCGAGTTGATCTGGAATTGTGGATAGAATGTTATACCAATTCTGTCTGAAAATACGCTTTATTAAAAACGAACAGGCTAACGCCTACAAGAGCCCAAACCTTGCACTCAAAGAGGAATCCAGAGCTTCAATAGTACAGTTAAACCTGATTTTCCTAAAAAATCAGGTTTAACCTCGGTAGTTTTGAAACGAGTGCTTTTTTTAGAATCATCACCGCTCCACTAAAGGGATGTGGCGCATTGGCACGCACTATTTGCGCCTTCGCACTGTCAAGAGAAGGGGTTTAACAGATGCGGACGCAGTCATGAGGGGTAAACAGACACAGCGTCAATGTTAACAAACAAAATTTAAGCATTTGATTTACAAGACTTATATCATCAACAGCTTTTTAAAATGTCATTTAATGTTCAAGATCTTGTAATCTAATTTTATATACATACAGTTGCAGTCAAAAACAATCGCATTAATTTCCTCACCAACCTCATACAGGTAGGTTACAGGGGAGGAAACACTTTATATTATCGGGGCTGGCTTTAGTTGACAGTACCCGTAACAGTCATGACTGTGTTTAAAAGTGTTGCGTTGAATGACATCTACCCAACTTAGCCAACTTTAAAATTTGTTGTGTGAGGACTTGCCATGAGCAAATATCCATTAGCTTCTGCTGCGGGAGTAGGTTTCCTATGCTTACTCATCAATTCGTTACCTTTATTAACAAAGCCTGCTAATGCGGAAATGACGACTGACAAGCAGGGGCAATCGTTTCTTGTAAGTCAACAACCAAGCCCGGAAACCTCTGTATCTCAACTTTCGGATGTGCAACCAACAGACTGGGCGTTTCAAGCACTGCAATCTCTGGTGGAGCGCTATGGTTGCATTGTAGGTTATCCAGATCGCACATACCGTGGTAATCGATCGCTAACGCGGTATGAATTTGCTGCTGGTTTGAACGCTTGCTTAAATCGCGTCAATGAACTGATTGCCACGGGAACATCTGACTTAGTTACAAAGGAAGATCTCAATACCCTCCAAAGACTACAGACAGAATTCTCATCAGAACTTACCACCCTGCGGGGTCGCGTGGATGTTCTAGAATCTCGCACTGCTGAACTGGAAGCTAATCAGTTCTCCACAACGACAAAACTGAAAGGTGAGGCAATTATTTCCGTAGTTGGTGCCACAGGAGGAGCGCCCAATTCAAGAGATCCTAATATCATCTTAGTTGATCGGATTCGATTGAATCTCAACACTAGCTTTACAGGTAAAGATTTACTGATTACTGGCTTGCAAGCTTATAACCTTGGCAGTGGAACTCAAAGCATTGGCGGTGCTTTAGGCTTGGCAGATCCTCTGGGACTGAGTGCTAGCACTGCTCGCCTGAGTTTTGAACCTCAATTTCCTGGGGTCGATCCTAGAGACTTATCCACGAAAAGTGCCAACTCAGTTCAGCTATATAAGCTGCTTTACGTCTTTCCCGTGGCTAAAAGTCTGACTCTGTTTGGAGGAACTGCGGCGGAAACAACAGATGCTGGATTTGGCATCACTCCCTTTTACGATGAAGGGCAAGAAGCAGTTTCTCGATTTGCAGGCGTGAACCCTGTAGCACGTGTATCTGGTGGCACTTCGGAGAGCGGCCAAGCATCTGCTGTCGGCTTCATCTGGAGCATTTCTAAAAATTTGGATTTAAGAGCCTTGTATGGTAGTGTTGCTGCCAATATTCCAGGCGATCGCGGTTTTCCTGGCACACCACTAGGTGCTGGCTTTTTTAACGGTAGTACAGTTGCTGAGGCACAATTGGGCTTCAAGCCTAACAAAAATATCGACCTTGCGCTCAACTATGCCAACAGTCACCACCAAATTAACTTCCTGGGTACAGGGTTGGGGAGTGCTGATATTGGAACTCTATTTGGGGTTCCTGTTACTCAAGACATCCACGTCAATTCGGTTGGTGGCACTGCCACTTGGCGTTTTTCTCCGAAAATTGCCTTTAGTGGATATGGCGCTGCTTTCTTCGTAAATAATGATGGTGGTCCCAGTGCTTCCACAACCCTGATTACTTGGATGGCAGGACTTCATTTTACAGATCTACTCAAGAAAGGCAACAGTGGGGGAATTCTGTTTGGACAACCGATCTATCGAATTGATTCTAGTGGTGCTGCCACTCTTCCTAACAATAGCACCACTCCCTACCACTTGGAAGCTTATTATCGCTTTCAAATTACGGATAATATCAGCGTTACGCCAGGCGGATTTGTCTTGTTTAACCCTGAAGGCAACCGCAATAACGACACAACCGCAGTGGGTTTAATCCGCACCACCTTCACCTTTTAGCTTTGACGCTGTAAGCCTCCTATTCAATTCTGTACTCGAAGAGTGCTGTGGTGAGAGATAAGGCGGGCTTCGGACGAATTGACCAAAGAAAGGCAGAGGCGGGAAGTGCAGAAGGGAATAATTTATTTTCCCTCTGCCAATCGGGTCACAAGCCTCCAAATCGATGAAAAACAAAAAAGATGTATTTCTTGTGTACATCACGAGAAACACGACGTCCTTAGTAAATCACGTTTAATCGTTTTGATTAGCTTAAAAGTTGCACATATCACGAATGCTTTATTAAGGTGAATTACCAAATTTATTAAAATTTGTCAATAGGTAAATGTGTTTGATTTTACGAGAAGCTAGGTTAGAAGATGCTTTTGCGATCGCAAGAGTTCATGTAGATACTTGGCGAACAACATATCGCGGTATAGTACCAGATGACTACCTTGCAAGTTTGTCATACCAGAAGCGAGAGAGTAGCTGGAGGCAAATGCTCAGTACGGCAGCAGAGTGTCAACATTTTATCTATGTAGCCGAGGAGAAGACCGGGCAGATTATTGCTTTTGCTGATGGTGGTCCAGAAAGAACTAACAACCCGATCTATAAAGGAGCCGTACCCTACACAGAATGCCTAAAGGCGAACACCCCTACAGTGTATTGCATCCAAGCGAGAACTGCTATAATCCCTGCTGTGTTGAAAAATTATGGCTTTAAAACAACATTAAAAGAATTTAAATAACCTGTAATGGTATGAGATAAAGTCTGTTCCTGCTTTTTAGTGATGATAACCATGACTTGATACAAACGTCCATCGGCAAAATACATCCGGTCTTTCGTGATTTTGCCTCCAGAATTTATGTAAACAATTTCTCTACCGGGATGATTATTTGAGGAACGAATATTGCGCTGACTGATTAAACGACTTTGCGTAGTTTTTAACGCCATGTACTGAGCATTTTTCAGAACTTCTTGAGAGTTCGCGATTTGACCATAACTATAAGGAAAGTCATTATAAGTCACTACATAAGCGACTTGCTGCTTGGGAGGTTGAGCGACAAAGACTTGTAAGTCAATTTTTCCCATGTAGGTTTTTTGCGTTTGAGTCACCATTTTCGGTATCCCCGGCATTAAAACAGTGAAGCGTCCGTCTGGGGCAGTAAATGTTTTCCATGCTGGCTGCACTGGTTGGGAAAGGGTGGCTTTGAGTTGAGAAACTGGCGGTTTGGGTTGACGCGCCTCGACTGCTGTAATGCCACTCAATACCATTACAGCAATGAGTGGCAACAAACTTCTGATTGTCATACTTTTGGCTTTTATACCTGAAGATGTTACTGATACTGCTAGTGTTATAACCTACTAGCAGCAACAGCAGCACCTATTAGACCTACATGATGATTGAGGATAATATATACAGGGATGTCTTCTAAAAGACTCCGCATCCTGCCTTTTTGAGAGAAATTTAATAGGAATCTACCTTCTTGAATCAATGGAAGTATTTTGGGAGCAATGCCGCCAGCTATGTACAAACCACCGTAAGGCAGAAGCTTTAGTGCAAGATTTCCCGCTTCGGCACCGTAAGCTTCTAAAAATAGTTCCATGGTTTTTTCCGAGAGGCGATCGCTTCTTTCGACTGCGGCACCTCCAATCATCGCTCCAGGATCGACACTTTTCTCTTGCCGTCCCGCTTCTTGTTCCCAGGTTCTCACGACTTTAGCAATTTCTGGTGATTCTGGGGCAAAGGAGCGATCGCGTAGAAATTGATAAATGGCGACAATTCCCATGCCTGACACAACCCGTTCCACAGACACCCGTTGGATATCATGTTTATCTAACAGGTATTTCATCAACTGGAACTCAAGCTCAGTACGGGGGGCAAAGTCAACATGTCCGCCTTCTGTAGGAAAGACTTGATAGCTAGATTCCTGCTTGACTAAAAATCCTTGTCCCAATCCAGTTCCCGCACCAATAATGGCAATAGGAGCTTGGGGATTGGGTTTCCCAGTTTGCAAAGCTTGTAAGTCTAGCACGTCTAAACCCAAAATGCCATAGCCTACTGCCGCAAAATCATTAATGAGAGAGATATGGGCGATTCCCAGTTCTTGTTGTAAACGTTCAGTGTCGAGGAACCAAACTAAATTAGTCAGTTTGGCAGTATTATTCACGACAGGACCTGCGATCGCAAAACAAGCTTTTTGTGGCGTCGGTGCGTTTGCTTTTGCTAAAAACTCTTGTACCATTGGTACCAAATCTGGATAATCACCACTTCGGTACTTTTCTTCATAAACAGTATGTAAACCAGGTCGCTCTGATTTCTCAACCAGGCGTAAAATGGTTTTTGTACCGCCGATATCTCCTGCTAATAATAACATAAAGTTGATGGTTACTAGTTATTGGTTGATGCTTGTCAGGTTATTAATTGATGGTTAATGCTTTTTCAGATCTACCACTAACCATTAACAATTAACCATTTAACCATTAACCGTACTAAATTTAATTAAACCGAATCACTTCCTCTACCTCCGTTAAATGGGAGGTATCTCCCTTTAATTCTAGTAACCACTCTGGATGTTGACGCACAACTTTCACTAAGGAACATAACGAAGCCTTCACTTGTGTTCTGGCAATCTCACCTACCAATCCTATTGTCGCTCCCAAGACAGATGCACCATGTCCTACTAAAAGGATATTCTCAGGGGAGAATTCAGTGACCAGACATCTGGCAGTTTGCCCTGAACGTTCCTGCATTTGCTGGTACGTTTCAGGGTAGTTAGCCGCTACACATGGAGTGTAGCTAATATCAATTCTGGGAAATAATTTGGCTATTGCTGAAGTTGAGAGTTTTACTGGTTCTTCTGTCATCCAGGCTATATTCAGCCACTCGCTCAAGCCTGTTTCCAGTTTAATCGGCAAATCGAGAACTTCTGCGACTGCATTTGCTGTTTGTACTGTTCGGAGGAAGGGTGAAGCGAAAATATGAGAAATTTTTTCTCCCTTCAAACGGTTGGCTAGTTGCTTTGCTTGTACAAAACCATCTTCAGACAAGGGTGAATCGTAGCGTCGTTCTGCGGTGAGAAACCAATCAGGATTTACGAAATCGAGACGGTTGGCGTGCCTTGCAATCCAGACAATTTGACTCATTTGATAATTTGATCTACTCCCCTCAGGCTAAACCCAGAGATTACACGTTCATAAGCTCATCAGAGCAGGGCTCTTAATTTAATATTACGATATATTTTGTTATCATTCGTAATAACTTTACTGCTTGAGATGAATTACTAATGACTCTCCTGCAAGCGTTGTTCTAAAATAGCCTGTAGGAGAGTCATCAGTGGGTGAATCTCCATGTTGTTTCAGTAAACCACGTAAGTAAGTTGGCGTGAATGCGTAGAAATGTACGTTGAATGGTTGGTAGTTTTCGCGTAATTGAAAGAGTCAAGAAAATACATCACACCAATGTTATAAATTGGGTGAAAGAGGCGACTAATATCTTAGCAGAATAACCAGAAACTTTTGAAAACCGCAACGCCGAAAAGCGAGTGTATCTGTGCCACCTTTAAATGATGCTTTTAAAAATGAGGTGTACTAAGAGGGAGCGGCTTGCCCTTGAGTATCCCAAGCCCAAAAATCATGTTTTCTCCGCTGATTTTCAAGAAAGCTTTAAGCATTATTACTGATTGACAAATTGCTGATAACCTTAACTTGTCACCAATGGTATACTGGAGTCTGTTGTTATTAGTAAGGGCTTTAATTATCTTTACAAAAGAAAGGCGGAGAGCAGTCCCGATGAAAAAATTTTACCAATATACATGAAAATCTGGTACCTGTAAGTCTTGGCTGATACAACGAGGTAGTCCAACAGTTAAGTCATACTAGCCTGTAGGGCAGTCTAATTCAGATACCCAGAAGCATTGCTAATTGTAGCTAATACGCTCTTTTTAGTTGTAGTAAGCACGCAAGGAGCACGAAGCACGCAGCAGCAGCAGATGGAAGAGATACCCGATCAATTTGAGGCTTTTGTAGTAGGTTAGATATATGTAGGTAGTCTATACACCGAAGTGGGAGGGATGTACATAAAAAGACTGTAGTAACATGTGCAATAATTCCCAAGAATTCGGGCAAATGGCATCAGGAAATTCGTACATTCACAACAATGACGAAAGACTTGTAAATGTAAAATCTTTCTGACTGGTTGACAAGTCATGGTTGTACCCATGTGGCAATAGAAAGATAGCTGCCTTCTGAAGTTTCGTAACATATTTTGATTTAGGGACTGCAAACTTACTTATGCAAGAAGTCTTATAGACTATTTGATAGGACATCTAATTTGTGACAATAACAAGAATTACTTCAGGACAACCAATAAATTCTGTACAAAAAATCGGCTTAGATCTAGTTTCCGTTTTGGGTGGGGGACGAGATATTGTATTAGCAATTGATATAACGGAAAGCGTGGGATTGAATGATGAGGGTCATATCCGCCTACGTCAGATAATTGAAGATAGCCTAAAGCCAGGAGATTCTGTCTATATTGTTCCTTTTGCTCAAGATATAACTTTAGGTAAAGTTGTATCAGAGGCAAATCCTTTGGGAGAACCTTTATACCTTAGTAGTAAAAACAAAGAAAATATTGACAAAATCTTAGAAAAGATACCTTCAAAACCTGACACACATCTGTATGGCACAGATATTCAACGAGCTGAGTTAAAAATTTATCAAGCTATTGCACAAATAAATCAAAATCGCCTCCAAAAAAATCAACCGCTCAAGCGGCAATCAGTTGTTTGGATTACTGATGCACCGCTATTTACTAAACCAGGAATCACCTCACAAATATGGGTAGAAACTGCTGCTGACAGTCCTTTTAGAAATGCAGAATCCTCAGAAAGTAAACAGCGCGAGGGTTGGATTCAAGCTTTGCCGATTCAGAAGCGATCGCTGTCAATTGTAACTAAAGATAATAAAGAATATAAACTAACTGTAGTGGATATTGCGCCTACAGTTCAGGAATTTTGTACCCCAGTTCCTGGTGGTCAAGAGACTTGTTTAGTCAATCCTTATTTGATTAGACAACTATGGCTAACAGGGTTAATTTCATTATTAGTATTATTAGCTATTATTTGGTTAGTAATCAAATTGTATCGGGTACAAAAGAAATGGTATTTGACAGTTTCTTTTGAAACACAAACAAACCCAGAAGACCAAAAATGTAGTTTGCCTAATAATAAACGGATTGCAATTGGTGAAGATGATTCTACTTGTCATGATTCCATTGACTGTCCTGGCGGAGAAGTTAAAGCATATTTAGAGCGGAAAGGGGAGAAACTTTATTTAGTACCAAATAAGAAGTTAGTGCCAATTTATTATAATGGTAAAGAAATTACGTCACATACTCTCATAAATAAATCTAGTTTTCGACTAAATTTACCAGATGATTATAAACGCGATTACGAGATTTATATTAAAGTCAAAAAATAATAAGTGAGTGGAAATAAACATAACTTATGTTACGATTTGTAATATGCTCAAAAGCCTTACCGAATGGCGACTATACGCGCCTATTCCTTCAGCAAGATGGGAGGATAGAGCAGTCCTAAATCATTTATAAAATTCCCTCTCTCTTTCTTTTTTTGGCGTTCTTCTCCCAAGGGGAGACGCTGCGCGAAGGCGTCTTCTCTTCGAGACGCTGCGCGTTCGTCGTCAGACGTGGCGTCAGCCAAGGCGGTTCAATCAAAAAATAATTTTCACGACTCAATTAGGATCGCTATAGAGCTGAACGCTACTGTCATTAGTCATTAGTCAAAAGGTAAGAATACATGCGTCAGTCGTCAGAAGTCAGAATGCAAGTCACTTCAAGAATTGAAACTATAGATAGAAGAGTGGAAATCATTACCGAAGCGGAGCTAGAAGCTTTGTCCTAAGCAGCAATTCTGAATTCGCCGATTTTGAATCCTTACGTCAAAAGCAGTACAAATGACAAAGGACAAATAACAACCGTAACCAATTACATTTATTTGTACCAACCTACTTATTTGAGAACGTACCATGAATCAAGTAAATGCAAAAAACGTACAATATAGAGGAATTAGCCGTACAATTTGTATAGGATTAGGAGGTACTGGACGCGATTTTTTAATGCGAATTAGACGTTTAGTTGTTGACCGTTATGGAGATTTAAGCAACCTCCCAATCATAAGTTTTGTTCACATTGACACCGATAAAGCCGCAACCCAAGTAACTGGTATTCGTACAGGAAGTAGCTATCATGGCGTTGACCTCAGTTTTAAAGAGGCAGAAAAAGTTAGTGCTACAATGTCCTCCAACGAAGTTACTATGTTTGTTCAAGGATTGGAACGGCGCTCAGAATATACTCGTTATGGACCTTACGAGCATATTGCAAGATGGTTCCCACCACAACTATTGCGAAATATTAAAGCAGTTGAAGAAGGTGCCAAAGGTATTAGACCTGTAGGTAGGCTAGCTTTTTTTCACAATTATAACAAGATTAAAACAGCAATTGAGACTGCAGAAAGGCGCACTAGAGGACATGATTCTTTATTGCTGAAAACTGGGTTAAAAGTCGAACCTGGATTGAGTATTTTTGTAGTCGGTTCTCTTTGTGGCGGTACAGGTAGCGGGATGTTTTTGGATGTTGCCTATGCTCTCAGACATCTTTATAGCGATCAAAGCGCCAAAATTTTCGGGTATTTAGTAATGAGCCCAGAACTGTATGGCAATACTCCCAGTATGAGTGCTAATACTTATGCTGCTCTCAAAGAATTAAATTACTATAGCACACCTGGTACAAAATTTGAAGCAGTTTATGATATTGAAAATTTAGCTTTTGTCCAAGAACAGCGTCCACCATTTGACTACACCTACTTAGTCTCTAGTCAAACAGGAGGCGAATATTCGATTCTTGGACAAGGTAAGCTATGCAATGTTATTGCTCATAAGATTGCTTTAGATTTTTCCAGTGAGTTAGCACCAGCAATTAAAGGTAATAGAGACAACTTTCTACAACACATGATTCAGTGGGATAAGCACCCACGTCCCAATAGCCAGCGTTATTTAACATTTGGATTGGCGGCTATTTATTTTCCCCGTGATAAGATTGTACAAATTGCCTTAAACCGCGTTAGTTTAGAGCTAGTTAAGTTTTGGTTAAACGGCAAAGGTCAAAGCCCAGATCCCTTAAAATTAATTGAGCAATTCCTCATTCAGTATCATTGGCATAACAACTTAGAAAAAAAGGATAATTTTGCGACTAAGTTAGCAGAATCTGTTCAAGAGAGTAACAAGACTTTTCGGAAAACTCTCAGTGAATGGAGGAATAAATTAGAGCGTCAAATTTCGGAATGTCAAAAGCGTGAGAACCGCAATGATATTCGCGGGCAATTATCAAGAGAGTTTAGAGAACAATTCCGCAAAGTTCAGCCGGGTGAAACGGAGAGTACGAGAGGAATTTGGCTGACGAGACTACTACAGACTTCTCCAAATATCACTAAGGAACTCAAGACTAATATTGATGATTATCTGAGTCAATTACTGACGCCGACAGATTCTAATTTTTCCATGAAGAGTACACGTGATTGGCTAGATGCTTTGCAACATGAATTACAGAATTATCAACTAAGTTTGCAAGATAAAGTTGCTGATGATGGTGGAGCAAAAACTTTAGAATATTTAGACAAAAAATGGCGAGACATTGAACAAAATATTGAGGATATTGAACAGAAACGTGGGATTCCTGTCCTCAATAATAAAAATAGCCAATTCCAAGATGAAGCTAAAACCTCAGTGCTGGAAGTCAACAAAATTATTCAGCATAATTTTGATGTAACAGTTGTTCAAGAGTCAATAAAAATTGTTAATAACTTGCACAGGCATGTTCAAGAGAGAACAACTCAAGTTGCTGCGTTTAGTAGTTTATTAGAAGACTTACAAAATTTCTATGAAAAGCAAGATAAAGATTTGCGACAATTGAATTTTGATGAAATGAGCGGCGAAGCAATATTTGATGGTGAGGATATTGATCGCTGTTATCAAACTATCTTACCAGAAGATGATTTACGCCGCCAGTTCGTGTTAGTAAGTTCAACAATTACAGCTCAAACTGACAGCAAACTATCTTTGGTAAGTTTTATAGACAGAGAAAGCACTACTCCAAACCAGTTGCAAAAAGAAATCGATCTCAATGTTGATAAATTATTTGCTTCTCGAAGTATTAATATTGTCAACTCTGTCATTAAACGCTTTATGGAAAAGTACTCAGCAGTGCGTTCAACTCGTTTAGCACAAATTATGCAAGAAGCTGAACCGTTGCTACGTCTAAACTTAAGTGATCCTTATTTTCGTGAAGATCCAGCGAAAGGTAGTAAATTAATCGGTTTTAAGGATACAGATGAATTAGAAGTACGACAATTTAAAATCTTACTAGAACAAGAGTTAGGAGTTGAAACAAGCATATTAAAAGTAACGCAAGCTGATGACGAAATTTTAATTGTGAATGAATATGCTGGTTTTCCTCTCCGACTAATAAATAGCCTGGAAAGAATGAGAAATCCCTACCTACGTGAACAGAATTCTTCTACATCTTTTCTTCATAACGATTATAATGCTTCCTTCCCTGACATTATCCCGCCTGATGCCAAAAAAATGGAAGAATTGGAGGATGTTTTCTATCCTTCTATAGCCTTGAAGTTATTAGAAAGAAACCAGAACAATCAACTATTAGAGTTTCAGTATTATGATTCCTTACGCGATATTTATAACACTGCTTCTCTAAGTCCAGAATGGAGTCAAGCTTTGGAGGAACTGGCTAAACGTAAAGATATGACTGAAGCTTTGCTACAACTTTTAAACAATGAGATTGATGCCATAGCTAGACAACCTGAACTTTGGGACAATGAATATTTACCTAAACTCAGGGAGTTTGTGAAGGAAGTAGATAAATTACCAGAAGATAGTCCTAATTATCCTTATAAAGCATCAGTAGTCGGCACTCCCATAAGTACAGACTATACATATCAAGAGGGAATTATTAATCGTTTCCGAAAAAAAATGGATGAGCGGTTTAACTTTTCTCAACATCGAAAACTGGCGACACAGGAAAATCCAGTAAATACACCAGCTATTCCCGCTGAAATAATTAGTGTTAATAAAACAGAAAGGCGTGTAAAGTTGGAAAGCCTAAAACAGGAGTTAGCTGATGAATTGATTACTCAAGGAGAGTACGAGCGCGAAAAACAAAAAATCTTCGAGCAATACCCTTTATAGGAATTCGGTTTTATTTCTGAACTAACTCGTATGGGAGGGAACTCTTAACAGAGAATAGAAAAATGCACTCGTTGGTATACTGAACGTTCATATAATGTTCACCACCTATATAAGATTGCTGTAAGTTGATATTAATCAACATAATTTCTGGCAATATTGCTTCACATATTTAAACTTAATTTCATGCCACCAGTACCATTTTACTTAATCTTTCTCACGGTTATAATTGTCGTTCTTCCATCTATAGCAAGCATTTTTTACCGATGGGCTCTCTATAAATATCTTGTATCTCTGGAAGAGAAGATACGAAGGTTAATTAATGGACAGTCACCTAGACAACAACCAAAAATTATAGAAGAACTACAACAAAGATTTAAGCAGGCTAGCAGTCAGTTAGATCAGATTAATACATCTGCATTAATAGATCAAGTTTATAGTCGGGAAAAAGTTGGAGTATTCACCTGTGAACAAATTGACTACTTCTGTCGTATTCTCCCTAACTTACTTCTAGCGTTTGGCTTATTTGGAACTCTTTTAGGTATTACGATGAATTTATCAGCAATTAATCAGACAATCAATCAAACAAATTTTACAAATATTAATGGTTTAGTTGCGGAATTAAAAAAGCCCTTGGAAGGGATGAGTATTGCTTTCTTTACCAGTTTAATAGGAATATTTTTCAGCGCCTTATTAACACTATTTAACTGGTTTAGGAATACTAATCTTGCCAAGTACAGAGTTATTAGTTCTCTAGAAGATTACCTAGATAATATTTATCATCCCGAAGTACAGGGTGATACTCGCCTTGATAAAATCGTGAATAGAATGGTATCGCAGCAGGATGAGTTTTTAACTAGGTTTGGTTCTACCGTGCGGGATGCCGTTGAACAATCTATAGGAAGTGTGGCAAGACAAATTGCTGAAGGGAATAAAGAAGCTGCAGGGTTAGCCAAACAAGTTTATGAAAGATTTACCGAGTCTGCTGGGACGATATCTGCTGCTGCTAATGAATTTGAGCATACAATTACAGAAATGAATGCCAAATCTCATATCTTTAAAGAGTCTGCTGAAATTTTTGAAAAAAGCCAGTTTCCTCATAAATTATCAGCATCTATAGTTGATTTGACTGTTATACAAGAGAACTTTTCACAATCTGCTGCAAGTTTAGCTAAAACAACTCAATTTATTGAAACAGCAATTCAGGAATTAACTACATTAGCAATAGATAATAAAAATATTAATCAAACTTTAATTCAAGTTTTAGAATTGCATCAAGCTCATCAAAATTCTCTTGGTCAAATTATTCCTCAACTCAAACAAGGAGCCAATAGTTTTTCAAAAGCAATTAGCAAACTTGATAAATTAGAACAAGAAATAACAAATAAGTCTGATAGTTTGAACAAAGTAGAAACTGCTCTTAGACATCTGCTAGAAGTTGAAAAAACTTATACATCACAAGTCAATTTATCAATCGAGGCTTTAGGCGATCGCTTGATTAAAAACCTATCTCAGCAAGTTGATATATCAAAATCTAATTTTATAGATAGAATCCAAAGTAATAGTGAAAAAATCAGTAATGATTATAAAAATGCGAGTGTTCTCATCATTCAAAGAGTCACTCAGCAAACAGAAAGCAATAAGCAAGGATTACAGATGTTAATCAATAAGGTTCAAGAATTTAATCAAGACGTAAACAATATAAAAGATGAGCTTTATAAGCTGAGGTAGGGCATAGAGAAGCAAATAGAAAAACTGTAATTTAGTTTAAATTATTGTAGCTTTAAATTTAATATTATGCCTCGTCGTTCACGCTATACTGAATACCATGAAGAGTTAAATGTTTGGACAGCTTTTACAGATTTAATGTCCAATGCCTTCATGATATTGTTGCTAATACTATTAATAGCTAGTACTAAATATGCCATATCGCAAATTTCTAATACAGAGACACCGCCAATTCTCTTAATTAAAGATGAAAATTATAGATTTGATCCAGGCAGCGCAGGAATTCCTCCAGCAATGTTGAATTATATCACTAATAAACTTGTACCTGATATTGAAAAAACGACAAAGAAGTTTACCATAAATACAGTTGAAATTATTGGTCACACTGATGAACAACCTATTGGTAGTGTACCCAGCAATTTAGACAAAAATTTAGAAGCAGCAGCTAGTAGCCAAGGTTCAGTAAGCACTCTCAAAGCAGGCTCGAATGCTGACTTAGGTTTGATGCGTTCCCTCGCGGTCGTGAAAGAACTGTTGACAATCCAGAAACAACAGGGTAAAATGCCAAAAATAAAATTTCGGGCTTATTCCGCAGCACAGTTAATATTACCAAATGGGCAGTTTGCTCCGATTCCACAGGAGCGTCAGTCAGAAGCTACACGGAGACGGATTGAAATTCGCTTTACACGTCTGGGTAAAGAGCAAGAAGTAAGGTAAGCCACGCAGTATCAAAGTTCCATCTTCAGCTAAAACAACTTCTATTTTGTGAGCGTTCATCTTGTTACTCCTATTTTTTAATAGAGAGGAAAAAATAGAAATTTATTTACTTCCTCTATTTATTATGAAGCTTTTGATAGAGATGGCTAAGAATAATTCCCAGCCTTCATCTATAAGATAAATGACTGGGACACCTTCCCATGTCTTACACCGTTACTCTCCTTCAGTCTTTCCTACGTATTACTATGAAAGAAACACATTTTTATTTATTTCCTGAAAGTTTTGCTATATAGGGGTTTGAGAATGTGTTTCTTAAGAGTTACCCCAAATAAGCCTTTTTCACTCGTTCGTCATTCATTAATTCTGATGCTGCACCTGTTAGGGTAATGCTACCAGCTTCCAAGACATAACCGCGATTGGCAATTTGCAAAGCAAGGTTGGCATTTTGTTCAACCAGTAAAATAGTAACGCCTGTAGTCCGCAGATTTTCAATGACAGTGAATATTTCCCGAACTATAGTCGGTGCTAAACCTAAGCTAGGTTCATCTAAAAGTAGAAGTTTGGGTTTACTCATTAAAGCACGAGCGATCGCCAACATTTGTTGTTCGCCACCACTCAATGTTCCTGCTAGTTGATTGCGCCTTTGCTCCAGACGAGGGAAAATCTTAAATTGCTGTTGAATATCAGCTTTTACCTCCGCTTGATGTGAGCGAATATAAGCACCTAATAATAAGTTGTCAAAAACTGTTTGTCGCGCTAATACTCGCCTTCCTTCAGGAGAATGGGCAATTCCAATTTGCACAACTTCGTGCGGTTGACGGCGAATAATGTTGCGCCCATTGTAGATAATTTCACCACTTTTAGGATTAACTATCTTAGAGATAGCACGAAGAGTTGTACTTTTCCCCGCGCCGTTAGCACCAATCAAAGTAACTACCTCACCTTGCCTAATTGTTAAATTAATATTTTTAAGGGCTTGTATTCCACCATAATTAACACATATGTCTTTTATTTCTAAAATATTAACTTTTTCTACCTCGTCTAATATTTTCATTTTCATTACTCCAAAAAATGTATGATTTAAAATATATTGTTTGTTCAAGACAACAAACAATATTATTCATTTCCCAAATACGCTTCGATAACCGCAGGATCATTTCTCACAACTGATGGTTCGCCCAAAGCAATCAATTGCCCAAAATCTAAAACAGCAATGCGATCGCACAAACCCATAACTAAAGGGACGTGATGCTCAATCAGAATTATTGTTAAATTAAAACGTTTGCGTAAGTGACGGATAAATTCACTGAGTTGCTGTTTTTCGCTAGGATTCATCCCAGCAACCGGTTCGTCAAGCAGTAATATTTGCGGTTCTAAAGCCAGGGCACGGGCTATTTCTAAGCGTCGTTGATCGCCATAGGGAAAGTTTTTAGCTTTTTCTTCAGCCCGTTCGCTCAAGCCCACCAGTTCTAGTAATTCTAAAGCTTTTTGTTTACTTTTGTATTCCTCTTGGATACTTGGCGGTATGCCTAAAACTCCTCTTATTATCCCACTCTTTGTATGTAAATGACGAGCAATTATAACATTTTCTAACGCTGAAAGTTGACCAAACAAGCGAATATTTTGGAAAGTGCGGGCGATACCTAAAGCCGCAATTTGATGGGGACGCAGTTGGGAAGTTTCTTTACCTTGATAAAGTAATTCTCCGCTGGAACGTGGAATGAAACCAGTAATCAAATTAAAAAGCGTTGTCTTCCCAGCACCGTTAGGACCAATGAGTCCAAAAATTTCATGTATATTGACTGTAAAAGAGACATTATTCACCGCGACTAAACCGCCAAAGCGGCGAGTCAGGGATTTTGCTTCTAATATTGGCGATTTAGAGTTGTTAGTGGGGTTTTCTTGTGTCATTTGTCATTTAAAAAATGTAGATGCTTTAATCTTTAATTGTAAGGATTCAGAATCGAGAATTGCTGAATTGCAGCAGAGGACAAAGCTTCTAGCTATTGACGTAATGATTTCCACTCTTCTATCTATAGTTTCAATTCTGTTCGTGAGTACGGGCAGGTTTTTCAGATAACTTACGGGCACGATAAAATCAATCGATTAAACCTGCCCCTACTGACTCCTGTACGGGCAGGTTTTTCAGATAACTTACGGGCACGATAAAATCAATCGATTAAACCTGCCCCTACTGACTCCTTCTTCAATTTTTGTGTTTGCGTCTTTTCAGTAAATCTGGTGTAATTAAACCTTGGGGGAAATAAATTGTGCCGATAACAATGAGTAGTCCAAAAATGATTAATCTTCCATCTCGCAAAAATTGTGCCAACCAGGTAGGTAAACCGCCTGTATCTGCCGCAATTCGCAAAACTTCTGGTAATGCTGTAAAAGCCATACCTCCTACGACAGAGCCTAAAAAAGTTCTGGAACCACCAATCAATACAAAAGTTAAGTAGATAATACTAGCATCAAAGGTTCCTTGGCGAGCATTCCAAGTATTTATAAAGTGCGCACTGATTGCCCCAACCATTCCTGCAAGAATACACCCAAGTGTAAAAGCTAAAACTTTGTAGTAAGTTAGGTTAATTCCCATCGCACCCGCAGCTAATTCATCTTCACGAATGGCTGTAAATGCCCTGCCAACTCGGATGCGTTCTAAACGGTAAAGCAAAACCATAGTGACGACGAGCAATGGCAGCGTAATCCACAAATATTCGATTGGTGATTGGAAAGGCTGAGGAATGCCAAAGATGCCAACAGCACCGCCTGTAATTTCTAGATTTAAGGATATGACTCGCAAGACTTCCACGAAGGCAATGGTAGCGATCGCTAGATAAATCCCTCGCAACCGCAACGTGGGAATTCCCAACACAACACCCAAAAAACCAGAAACCACACCAGCAATTAACATTTCCAGTAACACCAAAGGAACACTGGTAGAGGTAAACACTTTTGTCGATAAAATCGCTGCAATATACCCACCCAAAGCATAAAATCCAGGGCTAGCTAAAGACAACTGCCCAACCATCAAGGGTAAGTACAGCGACAATCCCAGCAGCGCCCCCAATACCATAGAGACAATAAGTGATCCGTAAGTTGTGAAGAATTCTGCCATTTTTTAAGTTGGACAAATGACTAAACTTTCTGAATATACCGACGTCCTAGTAAACCTTGAGGGCGGACTAATAGCATAATAAATAAAATTCCAAAGGCAACTGCATCTTTATAACCAGAATATTCTGATGGGACAAATGCTTCTACCAATCCAATGACTAAGCCTCCTAACACTGTACCGAGAGTACTGCCCAAACCTCCCAAGACAATGACGGATAAACCTCTCAATCCGAAACTAATGCCAAAGTAGGGACCGGCTATGCTGACACTAGAAGCGACTAAAGTTCCTGCCACTCCTGCTAAAAAACTGCTGATGAAAAATGTGAGGATGATGTAGCGATCGCTGTTAATTCCCAATAAACTGGCAGTCGTCGGATCTTCTGCGATCGCCTGCATTGCTTTCCCATACTTAGTAAAACTGATAAAATAGGTAATAATTGCTACTATTGCTATCGATACAGCAAAGATGATGACTTGAACAGTGCGTATGGGGATCGGGTTTTCTGCGGTGCCAAAGTTAATAGCAGGTGGTAAATTGCCGTATGTACTTGCTGGAAAATTGTAGCTTTCTGCTCCTACTAAATACTGAATTAAGTTCACGATCACCACTGATACACCCAAACTGGAAACAACCGTTAGTAATGGATCTGAGCCTTTACGCCGTAGAGGTTGAAAGGCAATGCGTTCGACAATCACCCCAACTAATCCCGAAAGAATACTTGCGAAAATTAAGGCTACAGCAAATGGTAATTCGACAGGCAGTTTGGTATTAGCTAGCAATCCATTAAATCCAAAAGCACCACCCACAAGTACATAAGTAAAATATGCACCAAGAGTAAACACTGCACCATGCGCTAAATTAATGATGCCTAAAATGGAGTAGATAAGCGTATATCCCAAAGCAAAAATCGCATAGACACTGCCTATAGACAACCCGTTTAAAAATAGTTGCCAAAACAAACTTATATTCATACAGCAACCCTAAATCATATTTACCAACTACTTAATCAATGTAAATTTACCACTAGTTCCATTGGGGTCCATTTTGATTTGAGAGACGTAAAACTCTTTTTGAACGACATCACCTGTAGGAGTAAAAGAAATCTCACCTAAAGGAGTATTGTACTTTCCTGTTAATAGCTGTTTATTTAATTCTATTCGTAGTTGTTCAAGGGGGATTGTATTAATTTTTGTCTTTTGATCCAAAGCTTTTAAAGCTTCTACATACACCTGCACTGCCGTAAAAGATTGAGCGCTCAATTGGGCAGGTACTTTCTGATATTGGTCAAGGTAGGTTTTGTAAAATGCCTTGTTAATTGCTCCCGGAGATTCAGGACTGTAAGCTTGAGCAACTAAAATGCCATCGCAAGATGCTTTGCAGATTGAGAAAATATTTGATGTGTTAAAGCCATTCCCACCAACAATTACACCTTTATAACCCAGTTCTCGCAGTTGTTTAACTAAGTTACCTCCATCTACAGCCAAACCAGAGACTAGAGCCAAGTCTGGTTTCAAATTTAGGGCATTGGTTACTTGAGATTGAAAGTCAGTGTCAGACGTTTGAAACTTTTGCACTGTAACCACTTCCAGTCCCATGTCCTTAACTGTTTTCTGAAAAATTTCTGTCTCTGACTTGTTAAAAGCATCGTTTTGAGCGTAAAAAACAGCAACTTTTTTAATCTGAGGATTTTGTTTGAGTGCAGCTTTGATCGAGTTAGGAGCAACTGTATCAATCCCGGCAGATACACGAGCAACGTAATCACCAATTTCGGGAATTCCCTTCGCCGTATTTGATGCGCCAATGACAGGAACTTTAGCACGGTCTGCGATCGGGTCAGCACTAAAAGCTTGCTGTGATAAAGTTGGACCAACAATACCAACCACTTTACTTTTATTAATTAGAGTTTGAAAAGCGTTAATTGCTCCAGCTTCATCGCCACCAGTATCTTGCGTCACCAATTTGATGGGAGTACCGTTAATGCCACCCTGATCGTTGAAATACTTCTCAGCTAATTTGGTTCCCACAAAACCCTCTTGACCAAGTAAGGCTACGTTGGTGGTTTGCGCGAAGGCAATACCAATGGGAATCGCACCAGATGTACTCGTCGTTGTTGTGTTAGTAGCAGTATTTGTACTGCTAGTAGCTGTGTTCGTTTGAGCGCCACCACATGCTGTCAGCAGCAGAGTGTAAGTAACGAGTAATGCAGTTGTCAAAATAGCAGGTTTTTTCATAGAGAAATCAGATCATGTTTTTTAAACGATCTCTATTTCACCATGCAAAGGCATAGGTTTAAAGATTTTTCAACTCTTAAGAATCTTCCAGGGGAGCAGTTTTTCCGAGCTAGACAGGGTATAATAAGACACATTAATGACCGAGGGTTTGGCTCTTTGTGTGATCAATATCAATCGATAGCACGTTAAAAGCGATCACCGGACTAGGAAGGGCAAAGCACTTTGTTGTATTTTATGTCAAGACCCATTACACTATGAGTGTATAACTGTGCTTAAGCAAAGCTAGCTAAGCTTTGCTAGTTAATGTAGGATTCTGAAGTGGCTGTAGAATCCGGAAATGTATCCTGGTAGCATCCCAGAGTAGGGTGTATCTGAATCGCTTGCTAATATTAAACGCACTCGTGGTGAAAAGGTCCATTCCCAACATCAAGAGTTATGATGGCATGGCCGTGACCACCAATCAGCAACAAGTTCTCAGTTATCAGCTGGGAATTTTGCTAGATTTCTTAATAGCTGTGCAATTTGAGTTACCTGTAAAAGCTGTATAATTAATTTTCTGGGTTACAGTGCATCACTTTAGGTAAACCATTAATCGACTCAATGTCTATATAGTCTTTGTCTTTTGCAATTTGATCAAAACGGATAGGAACTAACTTTAAAAGTGTTCTCCGGAAAGAGCCGCCTTGCTTGCCTAGTTTGCGGAAAGTTTTCTTTATGAAGAATCTAGAAGCAGCAGTATTGATTGGATCTTTTGGTAGATATGAAAATTCACAAGACAAATGCTATACTCTTTTTCCCAATAATCTCCGTAAGAATGCTGTATTTTGAGGAATACTACTCTTATGTCTGCTAACAAGACAGACGCACTTAGAAGGTTGATGATAGCGCTAACAGTTGTGTTTACTTTATCCCCAACTATCATTTTCTTATTGTTTTCTAAAGTTGAGGGATTATCATCTCGGCAAAGAATAGAAAGTAGAACTCATGCATTAACAACGACTGCCACTCTTTTCTTGGGATTAACAGTCATGATTAATGCTTACTATGCAGCCAAGCGAGCATCAGCTATGCAGAAAAGTGCGACTGCTGCTGAGAAAAATAATGAAATTGAAATTAAAAATACACATCTCGCTCGAGAGCGATTGGTTGCAGAACGTTTTATGACTGCAATTACACAGCTTGGGCATGAGAATGTGGCAACAAGGACGGGTGCGATTTATGCATTAGAACGAGTTGCACATGATTCTCCTAAAGAATACTGGACAATCATGGAAATCTTAACAGCTTTTGTGCGGGAGAATACTGTTGCACGTCTTGGAGCGCAAGAAATTGAAGAGGAAGCCGAATGCCACGAGCCAGTCGATGAAATAGAAGCACTGCGACTCAGATCAATTGAGCCATACGCAGGATCATCAGCAAGAATTCGCACGGATATTCAAGCAGCCCTCAGTGTTATTGGCAGGCGCAATGCGGAGAAAGATCCGAAAAATCAAAAACTTGATTTACGGTATACAGATATGAGGAAGGCAGATCTACAAGGAGCAAACCTGCAAGGAGCAAACCTTCGAGGTGCAGATCTTTCTTGGTCAGATCTCCGGGGTGCAGACCTCTCTTTGGCAGACCTTGATTGTGCTAAACTCTGTGGATCAATTCTCTATGAAACCAATTTACAACAAGCAAACCTAAATTCAGCCAATCTTTCTGGTGCTAACCTGAATCGAACCTTGCTCTGTGGGGCTTCGATGCGTGCAGCCAACCTTTCTCGGGCGAGTCTTCGTGCAGCTAACCTCTCAGATACAAACCTTTATAAAGCTAACTTGTCTAGCGCTAACTTAAAGGGAGCAAATCTCTCAGGGGCAAAGCTGTTTCTTGCCAACTTGCAGGCGACAAAGCTTGGTAAAGCCAACTTACGTGGAACAGGTTTGATCGGCGCTAACCTACAAAAAGCAAACTTGAATGCTGCCAACATGCATCAAGCAAATTTAAATGCAGCCAACCTGCAACAGATAGAAATTATTTTTGCCAACCTCTCAGAAGCCAGCCTGAGGGAAGCCGATCTCTCAGGAGCAAACCTCATGGGAGCCAATCTTCAAAAGGCAATCTTGTATGAAGCCGATCTTCGTGGCGCAAATCTCATGGCCGCCAACCTTTTTGGCGCAAACCTCTGTAACGCAAAACTAGAAGGGGCAATCCTGACAGGAGCCAAGAATTTGGAACCACACCAAATTACAATGGCAGTAAGCGATGCTTGAAGATGGCGATACGGCTTAAGCCGTTGCCTTCGGCATCGCGCTCATCACACTTACAGATAAGCAAAAATTCGGGTAAATAGCATTTTGAGTAACGTATCATACTTCTTCTCATTTGCTAAAGGGTGCGCTACTGCAAATAGACAATTTATGAAAAGTCACTTGATTTCTTCAAATAAAATAATAGAAAATTTTTTGTGTTACATTTTTCTCTCCTGGACGAGGGAAAGTAAAGTTGAATAATAACACAGGGAAATATTCCATGATTGATCTCTACACATTCACCACACCCAACGGACGTAAAGCTTCTATCATATTGGAAGAAGTCGGACTTTCTTATAACGTCCACAAAATTGACATCACTAAAAATGAACAATTTACACCAGAGTACTTAGCAATTAATCCCAACAGCAAGATTCCCAGCATTATCGACCAAGATACAGGGATCACAGTTTTTGAATCGGGTGCAATTCTAATTTATTTAGCCGAAAAAACAGGTCAATTCTTACCCAGCGACCAAAAAGGACGTTTTCAAGTTATTGAGTGGCTGATGTTCCAAATGGGAGGTGTTGGACCAATGTTTGGACAACTCAATCACTTTAAAAAATTTGCCTCCGAAAAAATTCCCTACGCTATAGAACGTTACGAAAAGGAAACACTGCGACTTTATAGCGTATTAGACAAACAATTGGCAGACAAGGAATTCATCTGTGGTGACTATTCAATTGCCGACATTGCAACCTATCCTTGGGTAGCCGTGCATGAATTTCAAGGTTTGACACTAAACAACCACCCCAATCTCAAGCGTTGGGTAGAGACAATGCAGCAACGTCCTCCAGTACAGCGCGGGATGCAAGTACCGTAGGGAATTGGGAATTGGGAATTGTATTTTTTTTCCCATTACCCATTACCTATTACCTATTCAATCAATCAACCCTTCTTCTCTGGCTCTGATCTCAGTTTGAATGCGGATATTTTTACCCTTCCTCTTACTATCTTCTGGATAAATGCCCAAAACATCTTGGAGTTTTATCCAGTAATGACGCACTGTTCGTTCAGCGACAATCATGCGTTCAGCAATTGCTTTATCTTGCAATCCTTCTTCAAAGGCTAGCCTCAGAACCTCAAGCCACACCGGCTGAAGTTTCATTTGAGTTCTCAAGTCTTTTGTTTGAGTCGCTCCCATAAGAGTCAATTCCACTCTACTTAACATTTCTGGAATACAAAGGCTTTTATTTACGACTGTAAAGCCTCCGTAGTGAACATCAATATCATGCTTAATTCGCACTAGCGCTTTAACGTGACTGCTTAGCACCATAATATTGAGATTGGGACAGTTTTTCATCAACTTCTGGAGAAGTATAATACCTGTCTTCGTCTCGGGAATCATCTTGGGCTTCTCAGAAATGAAAATATCCATGACAACGAGATCGGGTTGAGAAATTGTCGCTTGATTTAGAGCATTGTGGGCGGTTTGAGTTGTGGAAATTTCGGCCTTTGGGTATTGCTTTCGTAGCACATCCTGCAAGGAATGCAGGATAAGTTCATGATTGTCTACCAAAAGAATTTTTAGCACTTGATACGATACAGTATATTTTCCTACGTAAGCATTCAGCCCGAGGTGACATCAGCTCTCAGCTATAAAAGAAATTGTGTTAAATGCATGGATTTAAGCCCCGATCTTACAAGTCTTGCTAGCTGATAGCTGATAGCTACCGATTGAATACTTATTTCCTTACAATTCAAGATTTGGGAAAGTCAGGCAGCAGAAGTACCACCAAGTCATTAGCTCTTAAACACCTAAATTTACAGTTTGTAACAGTAGAAGATAAGGTTTGACTTTCCTTAAGAATCAAAAATATGCAACGCCTGATGTTTAATAGTCTTACTTTCTGTGTAATACCTGCGTTTTGAAGCGCTTACAGTCAGTCAGTGAGACAGACTAATAATTTGTCTGTCAGCATGCACCTTGATTGATACAACAACTATATATGGAATGCGAACATTGTAGAAACGTTCCATATGATGCCTCTACGACGGTGTAGGGAATTTGTTGTTCACAAATCATGTGAGATTGCTGTAGAAATTGATTCATAGTTAGGTTTCCCTTAACGACGACATCTTGAAAATGTAAGGATAAGCGAACGATGATTAATTTTGCGACAAATCACAAAGTTTGCCAAGTTTCGCTTTAGCTTGAAATTTTCGAGCATATGTATACATTAAAACAAAATACAACGATTATTTCAATTTAATAATTTTAAATAAAAAAATAAAAACTTTAGCCTGGACATACCTATTCTTACTCATTCATTCAAAAGTATAAAAACATCTAGTAATCCTATTTAATTTGTAAAAATAGAATGCTTCTGAAACCTTGTTTCTTAAGGAAATCGGGTTTCTCTACTTTCATGAATCCTGTATAGAAAACTATAGAAATCCTAAATTACTCATGAACAATTTTGCACCTTTTATGCTGGACAATGCCTCTTAAACTAGGTCTAGATTCAGTCATGCTAAGGATTGCCTACCTTACTCAAATTTTATACAAAAATAGGATTGCTACAGTTATATTGATAGTAATACCATTTTCTTTATCTAAATGTTTTTATAAAAAAACAATATAAGTTTTAAGATATGTTTAAAAAAATATTATGATTAACTAAAGATACCCAAAAATCTTCCGGATAAAAATTAAGTAAATTTGCTCGACTATAAACGTCAAAAGTATCGTGAACATTGAAAACTTAAGAAAGCCATTGTATTAAATAAAACGGGTTTCTCAAATATCACCAAAACAGTGGACTCGTAAAAAGTCAACTTAATTGCACGAGCCCACACTCATGTTTGAAGCCCCAACATACAGTTGTGGAAGAAAAAAAGATTTATTTCAAGGGAGAGTGCCACAAGAAATAATGCGTCCTTACTTCAATCCCCCCGTTTCGCGCTTGAGGTTAGGAGCGCACAAGAGCCGAAGCATCAAGTACTACTGAATTAATACTTGGAGTTTAGCCAAAGAAGATCAGAAATATCCATGCCACCACCCTCAAAGAACGCGAACTAAAGGACGGCGTACCTCCTCTGAAAAACCGGGCTTTATAAGAAAAATGCTTTCATCTCTGTGGCTTGAGCCACAGAGATGAAAGCTAGTTGCTACTCTACGAATTAACCCAATCCGTAGTGATATTTATTTTTATGGATCACTCTAAATTGCGATCGCACTTTACTGAAAGACAAAAATTTTACTGCAACGGTAACTCTATTTAACTGTTGAGAAGAGTTCCCAGCTACAGAATCAATGCATGAATCAAGCACCATAAAAAATCCTCAGTTGGTGTTAAAGAAACAATAATTGACTATGGGGAAAACTTGTGATCAATTGCGAAGCCTTCTCCCATTAGGCTCATGGGATGCCCTGATATACTTTTACAAAGTGTATGCGTATCATACGCATGATTAATCACTTATATGAGCATACACTATATTTTTCTGTAAAAATCTACTGCCTTAAAAATAATTGTATTATTTTTTATCCCTAAAAAAATTATGTGTTTTGGAAAGACAGGGATGGGAGTGAGAATTATTATCTTTTAGACTCACCAAAACAGTGCGCTCGTAAAAAGTAGAATTAATTGCACGAGCGCACTCCTGAAGATCCACTACTCATGAGGCATTGAACTTTTCAACACAACGAACAAACATCTCTACACCCATTGCCAAAGCTGTTTCGTCAAAATCAAAGCGGGGATGATGGTGGGGATAGGCTAAATTCTTCTCTGAGTTAGCAGAGCCCAGGAAGAAATAGCAGCCAGGAACTGCTTGTAAAAAGAAAGACATATCCTCACCACCCATAGTTTGGCATTCTGGAACAACACCCATAGGTGTTTCTATCACTTCTTGGGCAACTGATCGCACAAGTTCTGCCATCCCCGCATCATTAATAACTGGTGGATAAAGTTTTGTATAATTTAAGTCATAACTAGCACCATAACTTTGGCAAATCCCGGCGATCATCTGCTCTAGTCGCTGTTCAAAAAAGTCGTTGTAATCCGGATTAAAATATCTAACAGTGCCATGCATCCTGGCTGTATCAGCAATGACATTACAAGTTGTTCCGGCATGAAGTTCGCCCACTGTCACGACAGCCGAATCAATAGGATTGACATTACGAGCGACAATAGTTTGTAGAGCATTGACAATTTGGGCAGCAACCACAACTGAATCAACGGTTTGATGAGGCATAGCACCGTGTCCGCCTTTGCCCAAGATTTTACAGTGAAATAACTCTACGGCCGCCATTAATGCCCCAGCACGAACACCCACCGTTCCCAGAGGGAGATTATTCCACAAATGCAAACCGATAATCGCATCTACATCTGGATTTTTTAGCACCCCAGCTTCAATCATTGGCTTTGCGCCTCCAGGGCCTTCTTCGGCTGGCTGGAAGATAATTTTGACAGTACCTGTAAAACTATCGCGGTGCTGGTGGAGATAGTAAGCGGTACCTAAGGCGATCGCTGTATGTCCGTCATGTCCGCAAGCGTGCATGACTCCATCATGCTGGGAACAGTATGGCACTTCGTTAAGTTCTTGAATTGGTAAAGCATCCATATCTGCCCGAATCGCCAACACTTTTTCAGTCCTGAGTCCTGTGTCCTGAGTCCTGAGTTTATTTCCGTTGATGACGGCGACAATACCAGTTTGAGCAATACCAGTTTGATGCTCAATGCCCCATTCAAGTAACTTTTGGGAGATGAAATCGGCAGTCAATTTTTCTTTAAAGCCCAATTCCGGTTTTTGGTGCAATCGTCGTCGCCACTCTACCAGTTGCGGTTGCAATGACTGGACGGCGAGTCGAACTCGAGATAAGTCAACAGCTGGTTGATTATGAGTAGAAACCATAAGATAAATTGTTCTTTCGCTCTTAAGCCAGAAAAGTGAATCTCCCAGAAATAACAGTCAAGTGCGTTATTCTATGTCTATAGTCTATTACACAACCATAGGAGAACGCAGGATGACTTGGCGCGGGTCTATCACAGTTCGAGACAGAATTTTTGCTTGTTTACCTTATTTGCTGCCTTTAATTAGTGCATTGGCATTCGGTACATTTTTGATGAGACAGTTTCCACCACTGCAAGTGCTAGTTGTGTTCCTGACACCCGTAATGTTTGTTTACGGGCTGTTAGGACAATATGGTGAAATGATCGTTTTCTTTGCTTTGTTTCTTTTGGTAGTTAGAAACGAAAAAATCAATCACTTTATTCGTTTCAATACAATGCAAGCGCTGCTTCTAGAGATTGTTGCCTATTTGTGCCAGATAATTTTGAGGATTGTGGCGCTTCCTGGAATCTTTTTTGCCATCCAAACTCTTTCCACAACCATTTTTCTGGGCATAGTAGCAGCAATTGTGTATTCAATTGCACAATCGGTACGGGGAAAATACGCAGAAATTCCGGCACTTTCTGAAGCAGTTTATACACAAGTGCGCTAGATTTAACTAGCTACCACCGTGTTGTCCAGGCGACCAATGCCTTCAATTTCTACGCGAACGCGATCGCCTATATTCAATGGTCCTACCCCTAAAGGCGTACCCGTAAGTATCACATCTCCTGGCATCAGCGTCATGACCTTACTAATAAAAGACACAAGAAAGTCCGGAGAAAAAACCATCTGGTCGATGTTACTAGATTGTACGGGAGTTATTTCGTCATTCAAGAAAGTTTGCAATCTGGCTCCCGGACTCAATTCTCGGACAATCCACGGTCCCAGAGGGCAAAAAGTATCAAAACCTTTAGCTCGCGTCCATTGACCATCTTTTCTTTGTAAATCCCTCGCTGTCACATCATTAGCAATAGTGTAACCCCAAATTTTTGTATGGGCTTCCTCTGGTGTACAGTCAAAAGCGCGATCGCCAATCACCAACGCCAACTCCCCTTCATAGTCTACACGCTGCGACTGTGGCGGATAATGAATATCTTTTCCTGAAGGAATTATAGATGTAGGCGGCTTCAGGAAGATAAGTGGCTCACTTGGGACTTCAGATCCCATTTCCCCAGCATGATCTGCATAATTCTTGCCCACCGCGACAATTTTCGAGGGAGCGCAAGGAGCTAGGATTTGGTAATCGTCAGGTTCCAAACTCAAATCAGTAGATTGTCCATTCAACCACGGGGCAGCATCCAGTGCCTGCACTTTGAAAGATGGATGTAGTAAGCCGTAGTAAATATGTCCTTCTTGATTTTTAACTCTGATGTAGCGCTGTGCCATAACTTCAAATAAGTATTGATGAACATTCTGCTGCTGTCGATAGCCTATTTTATTTTTACTAAAGATGATCGCAAAGGTTTGGGCAGAACCTAAATCTACGTTCATTTTGGTGTAAGAGCCAGCAATTATGATATTTTTGATACAATCTCTTCACAAAATAAGTTGGGAAAAGAATAAGATTTAAGAATGCGGCAACAGGTAAAGGAAAAAAACGATAGAAGATGGTGAAAAAGAACTTAGTACTGCGCTCGCTTCGACGTGCTCCCTATTGAACAAACCTTCTGATGAAACCACAGAATAGCTTTTTCACTCTGCTTTAACAGAAAAAGAGCTTTGAAGTTTTGCGATCAATTATGCTCATTGTTGTAAGATTGTAATTCCTTGTTGCTTTAGATGTTGATAAGCACAGGAACAAATGCAGGATTGCTGTCCAAATCGACATTAGCAGCCATATTGTCCATAAGGAGACTAAAAGAAATGCAGATAGTTTACGAAACAATGTATATCCTACGTCCTGACCTGACAGATGAACAGGTAGAGCTAGCAATTGCTAAATATCAGAACTTGCTTCAGGAAAATGGATCGGAAAATATCCAAATTCAAAATCGTGGTAAGCGTCGTCTGGCTTATGAAATTGGCAGGCAACGTGATGGCATTTACATCCAGATGAACTACACTGGCTCTGGAAAAGCCATTGCCCCTATGGAACGCGCTATGCGTCTTTCTGAAGAAGTGATGCGCTATTTGACAATTAAGCAAGAAGTCAAACAACCGAAGGCTATAGACGAAGAAGAAGCAGCTTAATGGTTAGGAGTTAGTCATTGGTAATTGGTGGTTAGGAGTTTGTAGTTGGTTATTGATGGGAAAAAACAACTAACAGCCAACCACTGACCACCAACCAATAATAATCATGTTAAATTAAATATGACTCGCTAAGAGCACCGAACACCGTAGTAATACTTAATAAAGTAGAAAAAATTCCTTTGGGAGTTATAAGCCACTGTGAGCCAAACTGACCGCGACACTATTCAAACTCTATCTGTAGAAGCATCAAAGTTGCGCCAAGAGTTGCAGCTTCGCGATCAACTCGTGCAACAGCTGTCTCAAGAACTCTTCAGATTGGTGAAGGGTAACGCTAATTTTATGCCCCAGCCAGAAGTTTCCGATCGTCATACATCTCAGTTGCAGGCTTTGCGAGAACAACTGCTTGCAGTTGAGGAACAGGTTATGTTCTACCAAGAGCAAATGACAACTCGTGACACGGAAATTTACCAATTGCGGCAAACAGTACAAGAACTAAGCGATCGCAGTCGAATGCTAGAACAAGTGGTACAGGAGTTACCGCAAATTTACCGTCGGAAGTTTGAGGAACGCATGGCTCCAGTGAGAGAAAAAGTGGCAACACTACAACGTGAAAACCGCAAACTCCAAGCAGAATTGCAAAGTGTAAGTTACCGTTTGGCATTGAAAACTCGTAATGCCAGCCATAGTGGGATCGATTTGCCAAATTTTTCCCCACCCGTATCTCCCTCAGGAAATGTTTCTACAACTCCTGTGTAGAAGGACTGGTTGATCAAACCAAGTATTGGCAGGTGAAAACCGGGAGTTAGGGCTAGAAGAATTTATTGATGTGGCAGAACACTAGTACGTCACGGCGTAAATAGGGCAACCATTTAAAATCCCTAAAAAGCAGATTCCATCATACTTTTGACTTTTGACTTCCGCCTTGCGGTACTAGTCGTGTATTCTAGGCGAGTAGTAATGGTTGCATCTGTCAAAAACATGAGGATTTTAATCCTCAATACGAATAAATCATGACTTTGACAGATTTTTAGAAAAACTAAAATTATACCCTACTTCTGTACGGGCGGGTTTCACATGCTTTGTCAGTTGTACCCAGTGTTTTGTAGATGAAAACCCGCGACACTCCGTGCCTTTACCATTGAAGTATTAATGGGGAGTAGAAAAGCTTGCTACTATTTGACTTTTATCTTTAATACTGGTCAGAATATCTTCGTATGTCGGAAAAATTTCAAACACCGTGTCGAGTCGAGTCAGCTCCAAAATCAATCGAACAGGCGCTTGCACATGACAAAGCACCAAGCGACAACCACTTTGACGCGCATTTTTCAATCCTTTAACTAGGGTGACTAACCCACAACTATCCATAAAATCCACGTCCTCTAAATCAATAACCCAGAATTGATTATGCTGTGGTACGACTTTAGCCATCTTCTCGGTCAAATCTGTGCCACCCTGTAAGTCGATACATCCTTGGGGTTTGAATAAGATCATTTGACATTCTGATGTGAGCGCTTGTGTGATCATGAATTTACCCAGGTAATGGAAACGGCAACAAAAAATGACATCAATACCTCTGTTGCTTTCAACCAAGAATTACCGCTTTATCTAAATATAGACTCACTGAGCAGTAAGGTTGAGAGATTTGACTTCAGTATTCATGCCGTATAATTTGTCTTAACTTTCATCACTATATGCATAACTGCCTCATAAATTTGGTATCGTGCGTATCTTTTACTAAATTTTTATAAAATTCTTGGATTTTTATGAACTTTTCATAAAGACTTTTTATAAAAGCTTCAGTAAGTCTACGGTTGTGATACCGAAATTAAGGGAAAGCGGGCCCTGCTTCTCCCGTCGCTTGCTCCTTGACATATTAGCCACAAACGAGTCAAGATAAAAAATAAGAAGAAATGTAAAGGTGGCGGTGTTGAATGTCTTTTGAGTTTATTTCAGTAGAAAACATTCGGGATCTTGCTAGCGAGTATGGTTATTGGGCGATTTTCTGGGGTATTTTATTGGAAAATTTAGGCATTCCTCTTCCAGGAGAAACGGTCACCCTCGTAGGCGGTTTTTTAGCTGGTAGTAAAGAACTAAGTTACTGGTGGGTTCTTGGTGATGCTACTTTAGGTGCCATAGTTGGTGGTATTTGCGGCTATTGGATTGGTAGGTTTGGCGGTTGGTCGTTACTGGTAAAAATTAGTAGCATCTTACGGATTTCGGAAAAGAGAATACTTGTAATCAAAGAAAAGTTCAGTGAAAATGCTGATAAAGCAGTATTTTTTGGACGGTTTTTCGCCTTGCTGCGAATTTTTACCGCACCCCTAGCTGGTATAACCGAAATGCCCTTCAGAAAATTCTTTTTGTACAATTTTATGGGGGCGATCATCTGGGCTAGTGTGATGGTAACATTGGCTTTCTTTGCAGGAAGAATTGTTTCTTTAGAACAATTGGTTGCGTGGGTGAGTGAATTTGCGATCGCCGCACTACTGATCCTCGCAGGCGTAATTCTTATACCTTTATGGTTAGAGTCGCGGCAAGTCAAAAATAGTGAGGAGTGAGGAATAGAAATCATCAATTTTAAATTGTATTTGAGCGATCGCTTGTGACATCACAGAAGTCAAATTTACAGAACTTGGCAAAATTCAGAAGGCAGCTATGCTGGAGGCAGAGGGCAGCTATACTCCCACGCTTAAAAAAAAACGTGGGATTGAAATAAGGACGCCGTATTTGGCCGCGCTACGCGTCTCGAAATACATTTTTATTCTTTTGGTGGGCTTTAAACACACGAATGTAGGATTTTTAAGAAATTTACCTTCTGCCCTCTGCCTTTCTTTGTAAAAACTTCATAGGAATAAAATCGGTTTAAAGGCACCATTATTTATTCAGGGAAAATAAAATTCATATTTCTTCCCTTGAAGCCGAAGCAAGGGAGGAAACAATCTTCTGTTCCCCTGACTTCGCGTCATAGTAGAAATCCCCGCGCCTAAATTTATGGGGATTATCTTTTGACTTTTTCCCGCTCGAGAGTGATAACTCAGTGTGGCAAGTTCCTACCCTAATGGTTATCAATTCTTTTGGAGCCATAGATTTTAGATTTTGGATTCATCTAAAAATCCAAAATCTAAAATTCAAAACAGATTAACTCCTTCCTTGATGTGCCCAAATCCGAGTCGGTAATCCCCAAACGTAGATAAAGCCTTCAGCTGCCCTATGGTCAAATTTATCTTCTGCACCGTAGGTTGCTAGATCGGGACTGTAGAGGGAATACTCAGATTTACGTCCAACAATAAAAGCATTGCCCTTGAACAATTTCACCCGCACGGTTCCCGAAACTCGTTCTTGTGTATTTTGAATGAAGGCATCCAATGCGGTTTTCAGTGGGCTATACCACAATCCGTTGTAAACTATTTGACTATAAGTCTCCTCAATTCCACGCTTATAATGAGTGACATCAGCAGTCAGAGTTAGGCTTTCTAAATCTCGATGTGCTTGAATTAACACATACATGGCTGGAGATTCGTAAATTTCCCGCGATTTGATACCTACTAATCGGTTTTCAATCATATCGATGCGTCCAACACCGTGATTCCCAGCAACAGTGTTAAGTTGTTCAATCAGATCGACAGGGTTTTTGGATTCACCGTTAAGGGTGGTAGGAATACCTCTGGTAAAACCAATTTCAATGTACTCTGGTTCGTTGGGGGTGTTGGCGATCGCCTTTGTCATTAAATAAATTTCTTCTGGTGGTTCGGTCGTTGGATCTTCCAGAATGCCTGCTTCAATACTACGACCAAGCAAGTTACAGTCAATACTGTAAGGACTTGATTTTTTAACTGGTGAAGGGATGCCAAACCTTTCTCCGTAGGTAATAGTTTCCTCACGACTCATCCCCCATTCCCGTGCTGGCGCAAGTATTTTTAGGCTAGGGTTAAGAGCAGCAACGGAGACATCAAAGCGAACCTGATCGTTCCCCTTACCAGTACAGCCGTGGGCGATCGCATCAGCACCATATTTTTCTGCTGTTTCCACTAACACCTTAGCGATCAAGGGACGAGCCAGGGAAGTTCCTAAAGGATAGCGATTTTCGTAAAGAGCATTTGCTTGAATTGCCCTGAAAGCATAATCTTTCACAAAACTCAGTTTGACATCTGCAACGATTGATTCACTCGCTCCCGATTTGAGAGCTTTTTCTCTGACTGGCTCTAATTCATCACCCTGTCCTAAATCTGCTGCCAGCGCAATTACTTCTTCTACACCCCACTCCTGTTTGAGATAAGGAATGCATACAGAAGTATCTACTCCGCCAGAATATGCCAGTACCACTTTTTTTGCGCGAGCCATTCGTTTCTCCAGTTAGCGTAACCAAATAATGAGTCCCTATTATCGTGTATATTTTCTTAATTAATCTGCTTTATGAACTTTTGTAAAGCAGATTATCAAACTTTGCCAGTCTATGCACGTATAAAGATACTTTATTTATCTCCATCTGTACTGAGAGTCGGAATACTGGATGTATTTACACCAGAAACTAACTATAAATTCATCATAAATCTAGTGAAATCACATTTATTTTAGTCATTTACACAAGTCATCTTACCACTATAGGATACAGAAGTATACGTATTACTCCTGACAAATAGTCTCACCGGGTTCAATAATGTTTTATTCACGTCTCAAATGGATAGTTCCAGCCGCCTTGACTTTAGCTACTTTTGGTGCTGGTGTAAAAAGTGCTACAGCACAAACACCGTATAATTTTAGTGTTACATACGATACAACAGTCACAATTGTTCCCACCAATACTCCAAATATTGTTAGAGCAACAATCACAGGGGAATCAAAGGATGCTCCTTACGGTTTAACATCCTTTATCAGCGATGATTACGGTTTGACGAACACCGATCCCGTTACAAACATCACTAAAACTACTTTTAATTCAGATCCAACCGTATTTGGCTTAGTCGGGCAACAAGCATTTTCTGATAGGTATTACGGTGGTGCGAATGAGTTATTTGGCAAAGCGAGTGACACTGCTGAAATTAACCCAGCCGCTGGTACAATTCAGGGCGGTGGTACGATCACTATCTTCAATGGTACGGGTATATTCCAGAATGCTACAGGTCAAATAGCTTTTACCGAAGCAGATCAACTTACAGATCCAACCGTCCCCGCCAAAGGGCAGGCTCTACTGAAATTCTCCTTGCAAGTTCCCCAGAAAGTCCCAGAAGCAACACCTAACATAGCGTTGATTGGTATGGGTATACTTGGATCAACTTTTGTCTGGCGTAAACATCGTCGCAAAGTAACTTTAGGTTGAGTAAAACTTTTGTTGAGGCTGGGAATTGGGAAAAATTTCTTACCAATTACCCAGAACCATTCTGCCAACTCCCAGATTAAGGAACAGTGTCAGTGTTACCGATGTCCTATGCTGAAGATGGGCAATACTGTTGTGGGTGAGAGTGTGTTTTTTAGCATTGTTATTCCGACTTACAATCGCAAGCCAATTTTGGAAAAATGCCTCCTCGCCTTGGAAATGCAGTCCGTACAAGGTTATGAGGTTGTTTTAGTAGATGATGGTTCTACTGATGGGACATTGGAATGGCTAGAGGAAAAGTTTAGAGAGTTTCCTCATGTGCGAGTCTTTAATCAAAATCATAATGGACCAGCTGTAGCACGGAATTTGGGAGTTGAACAAGCATTAGGCGATACAATTATTTTTATTGATAGCGATTTAGTCGTCACAGAGAATTTTCTGCAAGCCCATACCGATGCATTGCTGCAAGGACAGAAGACGTTGGGGAGCGATCGCTTCTTTACCTACGGTGCAGTTATTAATACTTGCAATTTCGACAATCCCACATCTGAACCATATAAACTCACAGATTTTTCTGCAGCCTTTTTTGCCACAGGAAATGTTGCAATTCCCAAACACTGGCTCGAGAAAGCTGGACTTTTTGACATCAGCTTTCAACTTTATGGCTGGGAAGATTTAGAACTGGGTGTCAGACTCAAAAAACTGGGGTTACAGCTGATTAAATGTCCGGCTGCCGTTGGATATCACTGGCATCCGCCTTTTAGCTTAGAGCAAATTCCCCGCTTAATTGATAGAGAAATTCAACGCGGACGTATGGGAGTTTTGTTTTATCAAAAGCATCCTACATGGGAAGTGAAAATGATGATTCAAATGACTTTATTACATCGCCTACTGTGGGGAATTCTCTCACTTAATGGCATCCTAAACGAACGTACAATGGCTCCTTTTTTGCGCTGGCTGATTAATTTAGGCAAACCACAGCTAGCTTTAGAAGTTGCTCGGATCTTCCTGAACTGGTATAACGTACAAGGAGTTTATGCAGCTTATGAGGAGAGAGGAGTCAGTCGCTTCGCTCCAAGTCAAAAGTCAAAAGTCAAAAGTCAAAAGTAAGAACCCCATAAATAAATTTAGGGGCTTGAAGTGGCAGTTGTTATGGAAGCATAACCATTTCGGCGCAGAACATTACAGCAATCACAGGGAGTTAGTGACTAACGGGAGCATCCCAATTTGGCAGAAACACATTATTCGCGATGCTATCTCGCGAAT
>CALMVQ010000139.1 GCA_937873135.1 uncultured Scytonema sp.
GCCGCGTGGCAAGGCACCCCCCGCCCACCATCTGTGCCAGTTGCGTAAGTCCTGATTATAAAAGATGTTCAAGTCACGTTGGACATAGTGTCCCTTAATTGACTCATTATAATTGCCACTGTCTAACTGGATCTGAAGTTTTTCCTTTTCAGATATTTCTTGCACTTGGGTATTAGTATTAATGCTGTTGTCCTGCTCCTCCTTAGCTTGCTTATGTATCTGCCTATCTGGTAAATCAGCTGAGTTAGATGAGTCTGTTAAATTTGCGATCGCCTCCCACTGCGATTCAAGTGTCAGTGCTTTACAAATCTCTTGAAACTTATCAACTTGAATTTCCTCACCTTTAAAAAACTTTTGGATAGTGCTGCGCCCAACTGAACCCATTAACTTGTTTGCAAGGCTTAATTGTGTCCCACCCAGTCTCTTTAAGGCGTTCTGAGCTAGAACTAAGCCTTGAGGAGTTGCTTTAACAGTCAGTCTCTTCTTGCTCATACCTTGCTGAATTAGGGTGTATGAAATATACTACACAATCACTTGCCAAGCATCGGGCAATCATAAAATAATTTTAGCCAAATGCTTGTGCAATCAGGGCTTGGGGTATTTAGCTGGATGCTTAAGGAACAAACACAGTTACCCCAAACCACTATGAACTACAAGTTGACTAAGCCCAATTCCAATGGGAGCAATAGAATTAAGCATCGCCCAAGAATGCTTGCGCCAAGCCCGTTACAGCTTTAACCTTGGCCTTATTATCACTGCATTGTCAGCTGGTGTTAGCCTTATAGGGAGTGGACTTCTACTCTCAGGCAAAGTTCTGTGAAGGTGCTGTTACCGCCACCGGGGGAATGATTACAAGCGTGCGATGTATTGAGCTTGCAAAGGATACTAATGACAGGCTGGACAGGATTTTAGCTGATTTGAAGGATGAAGAATAGGCAGGAGCGATCGCCAGGTCCAACACAGCTGCACACAAGAGCGCGATTGCGTGGAAACATTGTCTGTATTTGCGGAGCAATTATACTGCGGCGGCAAAATGCTTGACTCTATCTATAGGAATCCTGTTTGATTTCTGAACAGGATTTAAAGTAGAACCCTTATCAAACGGGCTTTTTTAGTCTCAGTATGTTTTCAAGAATCTTTGGAGGAGTCCTATATAATCCACGTTCATCTTCCGTAGTGTGCATAAGTTGATTTCACTTACACCTAAATAAGAAGTAGAAGGAAGGCTTATGTCCTCACAAGGTAATAACCCCGACTTTATTGAGGTGATTTATGCCTACTATGGTGACAACTACACAATCAAAATTTTGTCAATGCTTAAGTTATAACAATGAGGAAGTTTTTCCGAAACTTTACCCAATCCAAGTGGATCTAACAATAACTCAATTTCTCACTATCGAATAAGTTTAAAGGTGCTAAACACAGAAGATTATTATGAACGCCGAAACTCAACTTAATGATGCCAAAAACGTTTTCACAAGTAAAACCGTTTGGGGTATTGTCTTCACTGCAGTTGCAGCCATAGCCCCAATTGTTGGAAAAGATATTGATCAATCAAGGACTAACCAACAACCTGTAAACTATGGCCAAGACGTTGCACAAATTATAGTGATTATCAGTGGTGCTGCTGCAACTATTTGTGGACGTATAGATGCTAAAGGCTCCATTTATACTCCTAACTGGCTCCCAGGTCCAAATAAATCAGATTTTCAACCAAAGTCATAAAATCATTCACCATGATAGTTCTTATAAACACATCATCTTTGTGGAACCACAGCAAGGTGACATTAGTAGCTATCACAACATAAAGATAAATGATATTGTTCTGTGGATTGACGTAAAAATTTTCTGTATGAAAGTGATTAAAAACGCATATTTATGGCTTGACAAAGTTGAATGTACCCAGACTTTTCAAGAAAACTACGCTAATTTTGCTAGGCGATACCCTAATCGCATACCACCTTATATTATTGGATTGCCTATAATAGGGTAACTTCGCCAGGTATCACTAATGCAATAAAAACGTACCCTAACTCACATCTTGCAACTGGAAATATGGATGTACTTTGATTACTCAGTACTTAGCGAGCAAAACCAATAAAAATCAGGTAGCCTTATTGCGCATCTTTTTGCGTTGCCTGGGTTTATACGGAGAGATGCAAGAAGCTAATTTATTGTTTTTTAGTACACAGTGCATAATGTCTACTTACAGCATGATTTATCAAGTAGTGCGTCAGATTCCTCAAGGGAAAGTCGCAACCTATGGACAAGTCGCGGATTTAGCTTCCCTGTATGGGAAAGCTCGGCTTGTAGGTTATGCTCTTTACCAGATTGACATCAGCTTATCGGACGTGCCCTGGCATCGAGTCGTCAATGCCAAAGGCGAAATTTCCCAGTCTCCTGCTCGATACGGAGCAGACCATCTACAACGGTCGCTCCTTGAACTTGAAGGGATAAAATTCAACTCAGAGGGAAAAATCAACCTGAAAGAATATCTCTGGAAACCTGAGTTTTTCAGGGACTTGGAGGACTTGGAGGACAAGAGCTTTCAAGGGTAGGTATTTTAAAATCAGGCAGTTGAGAGGGTGATTTGAAACATATGAAGTTGGCTAGCGCTCCATAGTAAGGTGTTCTCTTTTTAGTACATATGCACTATTTTTCACTTCTATTGCCCACATCTGACAGTGTGTGACATCAGGACAACTGGTTGAAAGCACTAGGAGCGATAATTTTAGCATCAGTATCACTCAGATAAAACTCGTAAACAGGCACACCGCTGAGTTCACAACGCAACGGCTCAATAACTTTAGTGAAGGGATTCCAAACAGCAGTGATGGTACGTTTGGTTTTTTTGCGAACTAATTCACACTTGATGTGAACCGTGGGCAGATGAATCACCATCACACTATATAAGGAAGCATCGACGACAAGAGAGTAGCGCTGTTGCAAGTCAGCCAATTTTCGTTCGAGCTCAGCAATCGTTGCGTCATAACGAGCTAGCTCTCTTTGAAAGTTCTCTGATTCTAGATTGTGAGATTGAATCCTGACGTGAATTTCCTGGCTGATAGTATTGTAATATGTTTTCAGTCGCTCTTCATCTCTGGCTTTTGCCCGAGCTAATTTTGCCTGCCAATTTAAGAGGTCAGATTCCACTAATTGAGCAGAAGTGTGCTCAATTAAGCTTTCAATCTCTTCAAGAGACTGTGAGGAAAAAGCTTCTGGATTCTCTACAGGTTTTCGATCTGAGTTCCAAAAAAGGGCATCGCCTATATCGACAGGAGTTACTTTAGTCAGTGAGTTAATCATGAATGAAACCATGCCAACTCTCTTTTCATCAGCTTCGGCGGTATACGCTACATGACACCACAGGTAACGTGTTGTTTGTTGTGAAGCATCTAGGAAATGGATTAAACCGTTTTGGGGCTTTAGGGTTTGCTGGATTTGCTTGTCAAATCCACTGGTTTTTAAGTAGCCATCATAGTTGATCGCGATCGCGCTTACTGAACCACGATTGCTTAGTAGATCTGAGAATCGACTTAACAATTCTGAGTGATAGGTAATAAAAACACTGTTAGGAACATCAGCTTTGGTCGTCAATGTCAACTCTTCTGGAAGTTGCAACTGTTTAGCAATGTTGGCATTCAACAGCACCATTATTTGATCGTCACCTTCTGGTTCAGCGACCCCATCATACAGAGATACTAGTTTTGACAAGGTGGAAAGAATCGGATCTGACATCATTTGGGGATTGGGGATTGGGGACTGGGG
>CALMVQ010000140.1 GCA_937873135.1 uncultured Scytonema sp.
TTCTTTTTCTTTATGAGTGCCTTTTAACTTTTAACTTTTGCCAAGTTCTGTCATTGTTACCGGGGCTTCTTCGGGTATTGGATTGTCTACCGCTCAGCTTCTGGCTCAGCAGGGTGCCAAACCGGGGGGTATTGTGCTCATGCACGACGGCGGAGGACCTCACTACAAGACAATGGAAGCTTTACCTTACATTATCGACGGTCTGACAAAACGTGGCTACCGATTTGTGACAGTGCCAGAGCTGCTAGAACTACAACAAAAATAACTTGTGCTGACAATTTAGAAAATGACAAAGCACTCAGACCTCATTATCCTAGAGCAAAAGATTACTAAGTCTTGAATTTGTCGTCAACCGGAATCTGATAGCCATTGGCAAGACGATTGGTCATGTTTGCAGTGGCAACAATCGCCATCAATTCGCCGAACATAGCATCACTCATTCCTTTGGTACGCGCTGCTGCCGTGTGTGAGGCAATACAGTATTCACAATTATTAGTCACGCTCACTGCAATATAAATCAACTCGCGCATCAATGGATCTATTTCGCCAGAGCTAACCATGACTTCCTTCAGTATTTCCCAGGTTCGCCGCAGGGTAGGAGGATGGTTGGCTAAGGCTTTCCAGAAGTTGTTGATATAATCAGATGAGCGCGTAGTGCGGATATCATCATACACCGCACGCACTTCATCGCTACTGTCTTCGTATTCTATCAGATTTGTCATATTTTTATTTCATGAGTCAGGTAAGGAATTAGACGGATTTTACAACCTCCTTGTGTAACATCTGAACATTTTAGGCGATCAGATGTGTATTAATACAGTTCTGAAAGATATTTTACCTAGTAGTAGAGACGCGATCAAACGAAGTCTTTACATCTGACCGGACAAGATAATCGAATATGTTCTAACATGTTCGGTAAATGAGTTATAAATAAAACATAGGTTCGTAGTTGCGCTTTAGCGCTGTCATTAGATTGAGAGCGCTAAAGCGCAACTACAAACAATATTATAAGTGTTCAACAGAACATGAGATGACAACAAAATTCATCGTTGAATAGACAAAACTTGTCGATCAGGGGCAAAATTTACCATCTACTGAAGATCTGATACATAATTTTGCCATAGAGATCCATAATGCGATCGCATTTGCAATTGCGTAAATTGATACTTTTCTTAGACGAGCACCTGGTTTTGATTCCGGGAATAGGTTTGCAATTAATTCCCACTGCTACCATGTCAAATTGTTAGGATATGTTTTAGTCATTGCTCGCTGCGGTGCTGATGTCTTCAAATGAAGCGATTAGCTTTGTGAGTTTTATTACAACAACCCCCCACTTTTAAAACATCCTCTTAGTATGACTTTGTCATTTCTAGTTGAAAAAGATTGTCGGCATATCTGGACCCCCTTTACCCAGGCCCAGACTGCCTCACCACCCCTGCTAATTACCGAAGGCAAGGGCGCTGTCCTTAAGGATGCCAGCGACCGGGAATACCTCGACCTGATTTCCTCCTGGTGGGTTAATCTGCATGGTCACGCCCATCCGGCGATTGTTCAAGCGATTGCAGGGCAGGCGTCAAAGCTGGAGCAGGTGATCTTTGCTGGATGCACCCACGAACCGGCGATCAATTTAGCTAACTGCTTAGCTAGTCTTCTACCCGGCGATTTGGGCCGGGTGTTCTTCTCCGACGATGGCTCCACTGCCGTCGAGGTTGCCCTCAAGATCGCCTTGCAATACCATCGGAACATGGGGGACACCCGGCGCACCCGACTGCTGGCGTTCGAGGGTGGCTATCACGGTGATACCTTTGGTGCGATGGCGACGGGGGGGCGGTCGGGTTTTTTCGATGCCTTCGCACCAAAGCTGTTTCCGGTAGACTTTCTGCCCTTTCCTGCCACTTGGCAGGGTGATTCAGCAGTTGAGGGAAAAGAGCAGGCAAGCTTGGCCCAGCTTGACCTCTTTTTGACAGATCACGGACAGGAAACGGCGGCGATCATCCTGGAGCCCCTAGTCCAGGGAGCCTCCGGGATGCGCATGAACAGGCCAAGTTTCATCCGGCAGGTGTGTGAACGTGTGAAGGCGGCTGGTGTCCTGGTGATTTTCGACGAGGTGATGACTGGTTTTGGGAGGACGGGTACAATGTTCGCCTTGGAACAGGTGGGATGGACGCCGGACATGATCTGCTTAGCTAAGGGACTGACCGGGGGTTTCCTGCCCTTGGCTGTCACCGTTTGTCAGGAATATTTATATGAAGCGTTTCTGGACGACGGCTTCGATAAGGCCCTGGCTCACGGCCATTCCTTCACGGCGAATCCCTTGGGATGTGCTGCGGCTTTAGCCTCCCTGCGGCTGTTTCGGGAGGAGGACACGTTCAGACAGATTGAAACGATTCACCAGACTCACCAGGCGGGACTCATAGCCCTCGAAAACCTGAACCTACCCCACCTTGACCGCTTTCGCCTGTGTGGCACAATCGCCGCTTTCGATATCGACGTAGCGGATGCTGGATACAGGGCAGGCATTGGTAAGATCATCCGGGAAAAAGCCCTGGAACATGGTCTCCTGCTGCGTCCCTTAGGGAACACGGTCTATCTGTTGCCGCCATATTGCCTGACGGCAGAGGTGTTGCGGGATACCTGGAATAGAATCAGCCGGATTATCGAGGAGTTAGACGTTTAGGCTGAACTTCCCCCTGTGCAAATGTACGAAATACACCCAAGAGGCTTGTATTGAAAGCAATACAGGCTTTTGTTTTAGGATATTTGTACCCATTCATAACAAGTTATATCATGTCCGGTAGCATAACCATGCGGAAAAGAACCCCTCCCCGCAGGCGGGGAGACAAAGCGCAGCGAGGAGCGCTCTTGGGGTTCTTCCGGTATTTAAGGTTAATTGAACGGACATGATATTAAAAATGAGTAAATTTTGTCAATATGTCTAAGTACCGACTTCTTTCGTCCTGAAACCGTTCGGATAATTCTGGATTCCATTTATTTGGCATCTCTACACCCTATTTTAATGTGTACGACAAAGTATAATCTAAACTGTATTTCCTTAAAAAAGTTTCCTTTTTTCAGTTAGCACGATGTACTATTCTTAGGACAGTAGTCAGAGCAGTTATTTGCTTCTTCAGTGAGGACAATTGAAGGTTGTACTGCACACTTAAGAAAAGCATTACTTGAAAAGAATTGACAATTGTTACACGGTACTTTCTTTAAAGGATTAGCAGTAATAAGAATTTTATCTATTGTCACCGTTCTCATCTTGGATATCATGAGAAATAAACCTGTCCAAATAATGACAAACCCTAGAGGAACAAAAGCAATGACAGCATCTGGTACAGTGCCTAAATCAGGCTTTGGATGATTTACTTGAACTTCAGTTTGATTGAATTGATGAAAATTTCTTTTGTCTAGTATATAGTGTTGTTCAAAAGACATATTATTTACCATTAATACTCTGAGAATGAGGACAGATTTTTTTGTTCTTTTTCAGAAGAAATAAATTTTCAGGTAGATGAACAATGTAGATTTATTTTGTTGGAATTCCACAGAGAGAATTGTTACAAAAAATACGATAGGAGTAAATTGCTTGACGCCTGCTCAGATAACTTTAGATTCTGCCAAATTTTCAAGGTGAAAAGATGATAAAATGATCTACTAATTAATAAAAATTTGAGCAATTAGCTGTAGAATTCTACTCTGGAGCTAAAAATAATACTGATAAAATCATGAAAAAGTTTTTAGTGTCAGGTTTGTTACTGCTTTTGTTACCATTAATGGCTTGTTCACACAAATCCGGGACTTCGGAAACGGCAAGCACATCAGATGTAAAGCCTTTGGTAACAGGGGCAATTCCCGATCAAGATCCAGAGAAATTACAGCGCCAGTCTACTAAACTAGCAGCGTATTTGCAGAAAGAACTAGGCTTTCCCGTGCAATACAAGCCAGTCACCGATTATACAGCAGCGGTGACTGGATTTAAAGTCGGAGATTTAGACCTAGTCTGGTTCGGGGGATTGACAGGCGTTCAGGCAAGGTTGCAAGTCCCAGGAGCACAAGCGATCGCCCAACGTGACGTAGACGAAAAATTCCACAGCATCTTCATTGCCAACAAGAAAAGTGGTCTAAAACCGTTAAAAGATATTAACGATCTTAAACAACTTAAAGGGCATACCTTGACATTTGGTAGCGAGTCTTCTACCTCAGGACGATTAATGCCTCAATACTTTTTGAAACAAGCTGGCGTAGAATTAACAAATTTTAAAGGTCAAGTTGGCTTTTCCGGCGACCATGATAAAACTATTAAACTTGTAGAAGCAGGAACATATGAAGTCGGTGCTTTAAATGAAAAAGTTTGGTTGCAGCGCGTTGATGCTAAAGAAGTCGATTTGAACAAAGTAGAAGTTATCTGGCGTACCCCTGCCTTCTATGACTACCATTGGGTCATTAACCCTCAAGTTAAACAGCGTTATGGCGAAGATTTTGTCAAAAAAGTCCAAAATGCCTTCTTTAAATTAGACCCTAAAGTACCAGAACAAAAAGAAATCCTCGACCTATTTCAAGCAAAGAAATTTATTCCAACTAAGAACGACAACTACGTTCAAATTGAACAAGTTGGTCGGGAAATCGGGAAAATAAAATAATTCGCTATCAATTGAATACATTTAGCGCATAATCATTCAAGGGTAAAGAAAGTGACTAACTTAACCGCTAACCGCTAATTGCTCTTTATGACTCCATCCGTACCAATTTTTGAAATTAAAAATGTTACAAAAAAGTTTAGTAATTTACCGTCTCTGATCGACATCAACTTGCAAATCTACCCAGGTGAATGCGTAGCTCTTGTCGGTTCAAGCGGTGCTGGGAAAAGTACCTTATTAAGCTTACTCAATGGTACGCTACAACCGACACAAGGAGAAGTATGGGTACTAGGTCGCAACTTGGCACGACTGAATTCTCGGCAAGTGCGGCAAGTACAACGGCATATCGGTACAATTTATCAGCAATTTCATTTAGTAGACAACCTGCAAGTCATTCATAATGTTAATGCTGGGCATTTAGGACGGTGGTCATTTCTCAAAGCTGTAGTTTCACTACTTTATCCAATAGAGGTGGAAACAGCAGCAAAAGCGTTGGTACAAGTGGGAATTCCTGAAAAGCTGTATGAACGTACTGATCGCCTATCTGGGGGACAACAACAACGAGTAGCGATCGCTCGTGCGTTAGTACAAAACCCCATCGCCATCCTAGCTGATGAACCTATCTCTAACCTCGATCCCGAACGCAGTCGCGAAATCATGAATTTATTGCGTCAGCTGAGTCAGGAATCTGGGAAAACATTGGTTACTAGCCTTCATGCTTGGGAATACGCCCGCAGTTACTTCCACCGTATTATTGGTTTGCGAGATGGACGTGTTTTGTTTGATGCACCTGTTGATGAGGTGTCATCGGTGATGGTGGAGAATTTATATAGAATTGAACCGAGATGAGAGAGGGGGAGAGGAGGAGAAGAAATTGCATTACTTATCTTACACTCCTGTTGGGAGTAAAAATTGAAATCTAAAATTACAAATCTAAAATTTCCTCAACGACCTTCACTGATAAATTGGCAGACTATATGGGGATTGCTGTTTGTTGTATCTGTTTTTTGGTCGTTGCATGTAGCTGGTATACTTCAAGCGGATTTGGTAAATGTTGGGGGTTGGACTCTTGTTTTCCGCTTTCTTGGTGCTGTACTTTCACCGGATTTGAGTCCAGAATTTCTCCTGCTGACTCTCGATGCAATGTTGAAAACTCTTGCCTATGCAGTCTGTGGTACGTTCTTCTGTTTGCTGATCGGGTTGGTGGGTGGTATTCTCTGTAGTGAGGTGTGGTGGAAGGTTTCATACATTCGCTTCCAAACTCCTTGGCTGTTGATGCGAGGTATTTTGGCAATTCCAAGAGCAATTCATGAACTGATTTGGGGATTGTTTTTCGTGAATATTTTTGGACTCGATCCACTGGTGGCAGTGTTGGCGATCGCAATTCCTTTTGGTGCGGTTGTGGCTAAGGTATTTTCGGAAATTTTGGATGAAATTCCCCGTCAGCCATTACTTGCACTTATTAATAGTGGTGTTCCTCCTCTCAATGCTTTTACCTACAGTTTAATTCCACAAGCTTTCCCCAATCTGCTTTCCTATAGCTTTTACCGCTTAGAGTGTTCTATTCGTTCTGCTGCTGTGTTAGGTATTATCGGCGCTGGTGGATTGGGTTATCAGATTTTTCTCAGTCTTCAGTCGCTGCGTTACGAGCAAATGTGGACTTTGATGTTTGCTTTGATGTTGTTAAGTGGCGGGACTGATTTCTTAAGTGCGTTTCTAAGGCAGCGTTTGGATATTCCCAGTCGAATGGAATTGAATGTTCTCAACTTAAAGCAGCGTCACGAAAGAAAGCAACGCGATCCACTGGTGAAGCTCTTGTTGTTGAGTGGAGTTGCTTTATTAATATTTTCCTTCTGGTACGTTCAAGCTGATTTTAGCAAACTTTGGTCACCACGCACTGCTCAACTTTTGGCAAGAATCATTCAAGATGCTTTTCCGCCACAGTGGGTAGATCTCAATCAGTTGTTTGCTCTGTCTACTCAAACTATTGCCATGTCTATCTTGGCAATGACTTTTGCCAGTTTGGGTGGCATTTTGCTTTCTTTTCTGGCTGCAAGGAGAATCGGGAAGAAACGAGAAGCGGAGAATCCACTTTCTACTCCCGACTCCTGGATGTTATCCGTATTAAAACCGCCCCTACCTACTCGTTTCCTTCTACTTTTCACTCGTGCTGTTCCAGAACCGATTTGGGCGTTAATCTTTTTATTTGTATTCTTTCCAGGGATTTTGCCAGGTGCGATCGCCCTCGGTTTACATAATATGGGCATTATTGGGCGTTTGATGGCAGAGGTCGTAGAAAATTTAGATGATCGACCTTTACGTTCGCTAAAAGCTTTAGGCGCAAGTCATTCTCAAGTTTTCCTCTATGGCGTTTTACCTCTCACTCTCCCACGTTTCCTTGCTTACGTTCTCTATCGTTGGGAGGATTGCACCCGTGCTACAGTGATTGTCGGTTTGGTCGGTGCAGGTGGTTTAGGCCGTCTTATTACTGAGCAGTTAAGCAGTTTTGATTACAAAAGTCTACTGACTACTTTGATAGTTTTTATTTGTCTTACTTTTGCAGTCGATCTCATCAGTGCCTCAGTTCGAGGCACTTTAAGGTGACTCTGTATCATGGAAACATCCTTCTGTCATACCGCGTTCTTTGTACTTTGAGCTTGAAGAATAGATGTGCTTGAAGTAAAAGCCTTGATTTTGACTAGCTGGTTGAAACCATAGCATCTATAGATGGGCATTGTTTGCTTCGTAGGCGCGATAAGGATGTGGGCCGTTGCAACGCATCGCCGTGCGTTTTTGAGCAAAGCAATAATAAAATTGAAATAAAGATTACATAAAGTCAAGCACAGTGATTGACAATGTGTACTTAAATATACTATATATAGTTTTAGGGTCAACTTCAAAAGAATAAGTTTTCGATTTTAGTCAGGTCTTACATTGGCTACTGTAAGAGTAGCAAAGAATAGTCGTACTTATTAGTTCATCTTCCTCCGTAAATTTCATGTCTAAACAGCGAGAAATGTATCTATGCAATAGGCGCAGCAGTTCTTAAAATTTTAGTGTGTAAACTCTATTCATCTAGTTTCAGTCCCAAATTGTGCGTGAGTTAAATCTACTTAAAAACTGGCTTTCTACTATTTTTTTTCTCACATACATAATTTTTTAACTGGAGCAAACTCGTTCATGATAGAAGCTTCACAATTTTTATGAGCTGTGGGGGGTGATATTCGTGTTGATGCTCAATAATTATGCCTAAATGATTAATGTAGACAATCACGATTATGACATTAGATTAAGTAGTGTAAACACTTAGCGCTCAGACATGACAAACGTGAAATTCTGTTACAGAGCCTAAGGCTCTTACTCTAAAGGCTTTTCAGAAAATGTCTAAATTCTTGAAATAATTTGCGGAATACGGGTAGAAAAACTTGATGTTATATTATGAAATAACTGTGAAGATTATGTGTTTTAGTGAGATCTCCAATGTGTAAGAGTTGAAAAGGCTTAGAATAAAAACTAGATATTTTGCTTTCGGAGAAAAATATCTAAGGATACAAGAGCTATGCTTTATGTATCCCCTACTAGGGTTGTCTTTTACCACTTAGTTATGGAAAGTTTTTATGTAAAAATTTTGCTCTCCTCTCTGAAAATCAAAACCTAAGGTGATGTGCCTGATACTTTGTTAAGTCTCCTTCGCTTTTAGGAAACGCCTATGAACGAAGAAGTAGAAAGCAAAATTTGCACAGAACCAGGTAAGAACCCCCTAGACTGCCAAATCCGAGGGGGAATTCCTGGTAGTTGCATATCATCTAACAGCCTTGTCAGGATACCAGAACAAGTTGATAGCGCAGTTTTTGAAACCTTTGCAATTGGGATTTCATTCACATTCTCTGCCTATCACCTTGCTCAAGTTTTACCGTTGAAAGCAACTATTAAAAATTATGTCACAATATTTCCACCAAAACAAGGCTTTTGAGAGCTACGACATTTTTTGTAGCAATTTTTTAACGCCTATTCAGCAGATGTTTCTGCTCAAGACTTTCTCTGATTACTTTCAGCCACAGTAGCGTTGGATTGAAATTCGGATTTCGACCAATAACTAACTGTATGTTGGAGGTAAGGCAATGGCATCTATCTTTTCTCAGCAAGATCTGGATCAAAAACTCACGATAATTTTATGTGAGAGGCTTTCAGTAAAACACCAGCAAAACTGCTTGGCGGCAGCAGAAGTTGTCTCCCCATCACGAGCAAAGCAGTTCTGGCAAGCGCTCAAAGCAAACGCCGAAATATATACAATCCTTGTAGGTAAAATCAGACTGCTAGACACGGCAGATAACTTAGTCACAACCCTAAAGAGCGTTTCAGTTTTTGGGGAGATGACAAGCCCTTCGGGTAAGGCAGAAGGCAGGAGGCAGAGGGCAGAAGGTAATGTAATGGATTATACTTTAAGGATATGCCTTCTGCCCTACCTTGCCCAAAACGGGTCCATGCGAACGTATTTATTCGGAACAGAAGGAGGAAATCTGTTGGCACCGAGTAGGCGCGCGAAGCGAGCCTACCAGAATCTTCTGTCCAGCAGACTTCGCCAGAAACAGGGCGTCCTTGCTCGAATCTCCTGTCTTCAGGCAGGGGTGCCTTCTGCCCTCTGCCTTCTCAATCTGTGTATGTGTTGCAGACTTCTAACGCTAATACGGCATGTCTGTCTACGCGCGTGCATTAAGTTAGGTTGAACTCATAAAACCTAAATATGTAAACAAATGTTGAGACGTTGTGAAGCCGAATAGCAACTGTAAGGGCGGGTTTGACAATATTGTTCGTTTTGACTGACAAGTTATGAGATGAAACCCACCTCTACACTTACTGGGGAATCCCTGCTTCATCATGTTCGATGAGAGTCAGAAGTCAGGAGTTGTTAATTTCTACCATGCCAAACCCATCTCGAAATTCATCATCAGCGCTCACCAGCCCGGATATGGATGAGTATAAAGCTGATTCTAAGCCAAAGAATGATACGGAATCTACTGAACTCAATTCTCAGATAGACGCAGTAGGTGAGACTAATGAATGGTTTTTCGGCACTGAGGAACTGTTGGATGCTTTACCCAAAGTTTGGACGCGCTCTTTGCTGTATGTGCTATTGGGCGTGGCAGTGATTGTTTTACCTTGGACAATGCTCGCGAAAGTGGATGAAGCAGGAAGTGCCAGAGGGCGAATTGAACCACTAGGCGCAACACAAAAATTAGACTCTCAAGCAAGCGGTAGCGTCACTGCTGTCAAGGTAAAAGAAGGCGACAAAGTCAAAGCTGGACAGGTTTTAGTTGAATTAGAGTCTAATGTCCTACACACTGATCTCAACCAGACGCAGGCAAAGTTAGAAGGGCAACTTAATCAGCACACACAGCTGAATTTGCTCAAAAATCAAGTGCAGCTGACTATCCATACTCAAGAGCAACAAAACCAAGCTCAACAATTAGAAAAATTGGCACAACTCAAGCAGGTGCAAGCGCAAATTGATACTCTCAAGAATGCCTACAATATACAAAAGGAGGAAAAAGTTGCCAAGATCAACCAGGTACGACAAACGATTGATTCGAGCAAAGCGAACTATGAGTTAGCACTCGTTCGTCTCCAAGGTGCTGAGGAAAAAGTACCACGGTATAAAAAAGCGTTTAATGATGGAGCAATTCCCCAAGATCGCTTTTTGGAAATCCAACAGTCTGTCAAAGAAGGCTACCAAAGTCTCAAGCAAGCACAATCTGAAGTCTCTCGATCTGAGTCTTCCTTGCTTGAGGAGCAAAGCAATTATCACCGGACGATTGATCAAGCTTCGTCCGATATCCAGCAAGCCCAGCTCCGCTTGCTTGAACAGCAACGTAGCTCAGACATCTCCATGCACACAGGTGAGTTGGCTGTACTCAAAACTCAAGAGCAATTGAAAGATTTGCAATCACAATTGACTACACTCCAATCCCAAATAGTTCAAACTAGAAGCCAGATTGCATCCTTGAATCTTCAGTTGCAGCAACGAGTCGTGCGATCGCCCATTGATGGAGTCATTTTTGAGTTGCCGATCCAAAAGCCGGGAGCAGTAGTCCAATCAGGGCAGAGGATTGCCCAAATTGCTCCCGCAAATACTGCTTTCATCCTCAAAGCTCAAATGCCTAATCAGCACAGCGGCTTCTTGAAAATTGGAATGCCTGTCAAAATTAAGTTTGATGCCTATCCCTTCCAAGATTACGGGATAGTACCAGGACAAGTCAGTTGGATTTCTCCCGACTCCAAAGTTCAGCAAACTAGTTCTGGTAACATCGAAACTTTTGAGATGAACATTGCCCTCAAGCAACCATACATCGAATCTGGCAACAAACGCATCTCCTTAGCACCAGGTCAAACCGCAAGCGCTGAGGTGATTATTCGCCAGCGCCGCATAATTGACTACATGTTAGATCCGTTTAAGAAATTGCAAAAAGGCGGTCTTCAGCTTTAGCAGAAGCGGGTTTCATTTGTTCATCTCCCGACAAGAGCCAATATGTTATTAAACCCGCTCGTACATTTGTCATTTGTTTTAGACAAAGGACAAATGACAAAATCCCAAATAAGCAGATAGATGGCGTCATGTCAAAACGTTTGATCATTTCCTGTGAAGACATTATTCACAACATTAAACTCTCGTATCAATTTCCTAGCGTAGTGGAGGCGATCGCCACTTCTAAGATTATTAGTGATGCTGCCGTTGAAGCTGGCATTCAAGTTCAGCCAGAAGAACTTCAACAAGCAGGAGATAGAGTGCGATTTGCCAATAAACTTGTCAAAGCGACAGACACTTGGGCATGGCTGAAAAAACATCATCTTTCTTTAGATGAGTTTGAACAATTGATCCGCATCAACGTGCTTTCAAGTAAATTGGCACATCATCTATTTAGTAAGCAAGTAGAAACCTTCTTTTTTGCACATCAACTTAATTATGTAGCGGCAGTCACATATGAAGTTGTTCTAGATGATAGAGACTTAGCTTTGGAACTATTTTATGCTTTACAAGAAAATGAAATTAGTTTCCCTGAAATTGCCCGCCAATACATTCAAGATCCAGAACTTCGCCGCACTTGGGGATATCAGGGAATTCGATACCGTCAAGATTTTCGACCCGAGATTGCCACAGCAGTTTTTGCGACAACGACTCCAGCACAAATCATCAAACCAATTGTCACGTCCATTGGAGTCCATCTAATTTAGGTTGAAGAAATCATTCAACCTAAATTAGATGAGCCTTTGCGCATGAAAATTCAGCAAGATTTATTTTCGTCTTGGTTAAAGCAGCAAATCGAGCAAATAAATATTGACATTCAGCTAGCTTCCAATAATGATTTACAACCATCAAAGGAACTATTACCGTCAGCTTAGGCAATTCAACATTTTAAATATCTAAGTTGTTGTCAGCATTAAGCTACTTAAAGCACGCTGGACCACCTGCATTTCACAAAGCTTTTGTAAGCATTCAATAATCCTTGCAGTTATTATATTCGGTGAAAAAAAAGAATTTTTAAGACATATTCTTACAAGTCATGCATGCTGATAGTGATATCAGCGCTATGGACCGCAATACCTGAAGATATGACTGCTGAATTTACAATTTTTCGTGACAGGCAATCCTCCCTTAGCTTCAATTTTGGAGGGAGTAACAAAGCTTGTTGTGAATTGAGAATCACGTAGATTTACAAGGAGATTTTATTATGATTAGTTAGAAATCAACAAAAAAAATATTTATATTTTTTTGATGCTCTCTTATTAAAGTTACTGGAAATTTTAATTCTTTATGACTTTTAAAAATAGATAAGAGAGTTAAAAATATTGGCATTATAAAGAATTTTTGCTCATAAACTAAATCTTTAATATCAGGATAAAAAATGTATTTTTTTTGTAAAGCTTGTTGCAGAGAATTTATTGATAGTGTTACTATTTATTTGTCACTAAAAAAGTAGTGATGTTGATTTCGCGCAAACACAATTCAGTATTTTTCGGAGAATATCATGGTTATTTCTGATCTATCTCATCTAGAAGTTGTATCTGAAGAAAACAACATTTTAGGCGGACAAGCATTTGCCGATGCATCTGCAAATGCATATGCATATGGTCCTAACTTCTCTGGTTCTTCTACCAACACTTATGCTAGTGCTTCTACATCGAATTACAACAACTATGGTTCCTATCCATATTATGGGTACTACCCAATAAATTCTTCCTCCTCTAACTCTAGCTCTCATTCAGCTGCTGCTTAGGTAGTAATTTGCCAAAAAGCATATTTAGGGGTTATTTGTAAAGTTTTTTATACGAAGGAAAAGTTAAACAAATAACTTAGATTTTAAGATATCTGTATAGATAATTATCTAAGTTTTACTACTTTTTGAATAGTAAGTTGGAAACTTTACAAATAACTTTTTCTTGTCAGAAAAATTGCTGATAACTGCAAAAAAGGTTTTCGCAATATACCTGTTTTAAGAGAGGTACTTATGAGTACATTAACAATTTGTGACCTCAGCTTCTGTGAAACAGAATTTGATAGTAATAGTCAAATACAAGGCGGAGAGGGGATTACTGTTTCCGGACCTTACGGTACTTGGTCAAGCAGTAATAACTCTGCTACGTCTAGTGGCTATTATGCAGCCTATTCTGTCAATCCACAAAATGGTCTGATTACCAGTACAATTGCTAGTAACGTTCAGGGAAGCGTAGCTGGCGCCATCGCTGGTGCTATTTCTGATGGTGGGATTAAATACGCCTACGCTTCTTCTTCAGCACATACCGTATAGCGGTTTTTAAAGCCTGTTTAAGGAGTATTGAATTGAAAAAGCTATTGAGTAGATCCTTGGTGGTTCTACTCAATAGCTTTTTCTGATTACAGTGGTTATTTAATGTAAATCGACCACACTCTAGATGTTTAAGTGGCTGTCAGCTAAAGACTGATAGCTGATAGCCCTGTGATCACAAATGTGTTATTTACTTCCCAAGGTAAGTGGCTAATTCTTCAGAACTACCAACATATTTACCATCAATGTACACCTGGGGAACAGTTGTTGCACCTGTCACAGCCCGTAACGAACGAGTTGTCACATTTTGACCTAAGACAATTTCTTCATACTCATAGCCATCTTCCTTCAGCATTTCTTTGGCGCGAGCACAAAAGGGACAACCGACTTTTGTAAACAGGGAAACTAGTTTGGGTTTCGCTGCTTCCGGGTTGATGTATCTCAGCATTGTCTCTGCATCAGATACCTTAAATGGATCTCCTGGTTCTTCTGGCTCAATAAACATCTTTTCAATCACGCCATCCTTGACTAACATAGAATAGCGCCAAGACCGTTTGCCAAATCCCAGGTCTGATTTATCCACGAGCATTCCCATGCCTTCGGTGAATTCACCATTACCATCGGGTATAACCGTTATCTTGTCTGCTTCTTGAAATTTTGCCCATTCATTCATGACAAAGGAATCGTTCACAGACATGCAGATAATGTCATCCACACCGTTCTCTTTAAAAGTTTTTGCCAACTCGTTATATCCGGGAAGGTGTGTTGATGAACAAGTAGGAGTGTAAGCTCCTGGTAAGGAAAAAACTATGACTGTTTTACCTTTAAATAGGTCATCACTTGTCACATCCACCCAATCATTATTCTTACGAGTACGGAAAGTAACGTCGGGAACTTTTTGTCCTTCTTTATTCGGCAACATAAATTTGGCTCCTTAATAAAACCTTGTTGAATCTCCTCTATTAAAGCGTACTCATTCCGGATACGAGTTGTCAAGTAGAAAACAGATTGGTTTCACAACACAGGCGATGCCAAATATAGTGGAATGTCCGATTAGATCCAAATATCCGAGGTACAATCTCCTCCAGGATAGCGGATCTCATGAGCGCGGGATGGACCATTTGGTTCTTTACCAAAGTCAACGTAGAAATTCTCGTTTATTTTCATGCCACCTTTCTCAGTATCACAGTCAATCTGCAATAGATATGAGCCAGTCTGGGACAAGTTAGGGTAAAATTGATTGTCCCAACTGCTGAACAGGGAATTGGTGACATAAAGTCGGCTACCGTCAAGACTCAGTTGCAACATTTGTGGGCCGCCTGCCAATTTTGGATTTTTACCCAGCAAGCCACCGCACCAAACTTGACCTGTGAGTTTGGGATGGGTTGGGTCAGTGATATCATACTGACGGATATCGCCATGCAACCAGTTGGAGAAGTAGATATAGCGATCGTCCATAGAAATCAGGATATCGGTAATCAACGATGGCACTGGAATCTCCCAACCTTCCACCTCCACTGATGGCACATCAATGACTTTCTCGATGAACCAGCGATCGCTCTTTTGGTACCAATGCCAGATGTTGCTGCTGAGTGCCGCACCGACAAACCCATGCGTGCTATCCGGGTTATGGAAAAAGCGCACTTCCAGAGGAATTAACCCCTCATCACCCAAATCAAAACTTTGGATAATCTCATGTTTCGACCAATCCCAGAAATGCAATTGATGACCATAGTTTCCAGCCGCTACGTCATTGAGATCAAAACCAGGAAAATAAGTTTTGGGTGCGCCCCATTCACTACTCACCATCACGTTGTGACGTGGCTGATACCAGAAATCATAGTTAAAGCGCATGGCATCGGCTTTGCGTTCCCAACGTCCAACAATGTCAAAATTTTCATCTAGTAACAAAAAGCCACCAGGCCCATTCCCTTCGCTATCGCCTAGCATGGAAATCATCACATGACCATCTGCTAGGCAGTGTACTGTGTGTGGAGCGCTTAAGTCAGTCTGTTCTTTAATTTGTTCTGGTTCAATAACTTTATGAATAGCAGCACCCGCATCTGCTGTATCAACAATATAAATCCGGCTTGAGCGTTGACCGGGAATTACCAAAAACCGTCGGGATTTACTGCTATTATTGTGACAGGAGCTACAGGCATTCCAGCCAAAGTGATGCAACTCATCACCAACATAGGGCATTGGCAAGCGATGAATCACCTGGGAGTAAGTCGAGGATTGGGGGTCAACATCTATAGTTGCGAGGTAATCAGGCTCTTCAATACCAGTACCCGTATAAAGTGCGACTGTATAAAGCAACTTTTCGCGCTCCGCCTTAATTGCGGCTTCTGGGGAAGCGTAGCCGGGACCACAACAAGCATGAGTCATTTTTTATACCTCTATAAAAATTAGCATAGGAGACAGGAGAATACATACAGATACTACTACAACGGGCGCGGAAATAGAGTTACTATTCAAAAATGCTAAAAGTTCACAAGTCAAAGCTTTTGAATTTTTAATTTCGCGAACTCTCCTGTCTCCTTCACAACCAAATTTGTAAGCCTAATTCTTTTAAATATCTTAAGCCATTGACAATCTGTTGACGCCTACCCCAAAGTTCTAAATCAAACCAACCGTCTTCAGTCTTGGAATTTAACGAAGCTCCGGTAATATTAACAGTTAATCCATAACAGGAAACCAATCCTGCTATGATTGGAGAAGAACGATAGATTTTGGGAATGCAGACTTGAAACTTAGCGCGAGTTGCTTGTCCTTTTTCTAAGCTTGAGTCAACTCTTTCATCGTCTTGAAGGTGACTGGAGTTAACGCTACTTTTCAGGTTTTCCATACTTTCTTTTACACAGCTTGTGATCTGTAACTGTAAAATCTCTACTTGCAGTGTTTCAAGATAGGCAAAACCTGCTTCTATTTGTTGAGAACTACCTTGAATTTCAAGATTAAACCAACCGTCTTTCGCCGTGTGAGGTTCTAAAAAAGCTGCTGTAATATTAATTATTAAGTTGTATCGAGAAATTAATCGTGAGACAACGGGTTGGCGAAGATATTGCTGGGGAACCCGTATGCGTATGTAGCCTAATGCAGGATTAACAGTTGTAGATATCATCACCCTAACTCCTTGCAAAGCTTATTAACTATTAGCCAACTGCTAGCTGAATTTGCTGTAATTGATGCATATGATTAAATAAATTCCAGCAATATTCCTCTGGTAATCCACAGGTAACAGCACCCCGCAGCACAACATTAAAGTACCAGTCGTTGGGTGCGATTTCCTCAGCGAGCTTGTTGACTACGACGTAAGTACGAACATTGTTGTAAATCTGATTAGAAGAGTGAATATCCACAAATTCTTGACGATATCCACCATGCGATACCTCTTCGCGTTTGTCTAGGTAATCACTTAATCGCCAAGGGAGTCGATAAAGGACTCCTGTCACTTTTGCTTGGGGATCTTTCACCACATCTAAAACACCACAGTTGCGACTTGGGGAACGGCGGTAAAACCCAAGTTTATAACCTTTCAGCGTTCCAGTAGCGATGACGTAAGGATGAGTGTTCTCACCAAGCGATCGCTTCAAATCTACTGGACACATACAAGAGCCATAGGCAAAATAGTAGAACATTTGCTCTTTTTGTTGCACTTGCTGCAGTCTCATATCAGAGTGGGCAGTATTCTGAGATTGCACCCAGCTATGGTGTAAGTGTCCAGCCTGTTTACTCATCTGTCTAAGTAGGTATTGACTTCTGAACAAAATTGTATCACAGTTTATTTTAAATACAACATTATTCCGATATAAAAACCGTACTTTATTCTCAATCGACGCTCATTCACTCCGATAGTCTAGGACTTACGCATTGACAAAAAACTTCATCCATGTGTACTAGTAAGCACAAGTATTGCTAAGGTTTTCCACAATGTACATACGGTTCTTTACGCAGGCATAACTTGAGCTAAACCGCTAAACCCCTATTCATTTTATCCTTGGTTGTTTCTGCAAGAGGTGCGATCGCTGCATCCTGGGCTGAGATAAACAAATGGTCAAAACGTCCAATTTCCGCAAATGCTGCTTCCACAGAAACTTCGTCTTCGACATCGGCTTGGACACCACGCACACCACTGCCAATCTCAGCACCTGCTTGATTTAAGCGGTCTTGAGAACGACCCACAATTATCACTGATGCACCCTCAGTATAGGCGGCTTTTGCGGTTGCTAGTCCAATGCCCGAACTGCCACCCACAACAACGATTGTTTGATTATTCAGTTTCATTCTGTTTTGGCTCCTTCAGTTCCGATTTGTTGCTTTGGTGCAGTTGCTCTGTTCGCTGAATGTCGGCTAAATAACTTTCAGCACCAACTTGCCCCACACGCGTCCATTTAATGCTGCTTGTGTTAATTAATGAATTTCGATGTTGTGATTAACTCCAGTAACTTGTAATCCTGTCAATGCGTAAGTCCTATAGTCTTTAATTTTTAATTATTAATTTTTAATTATTCTTTACTATTCGATCCCAAGCCTTGACGATTAGCTGTAAATTCTTAGGTAAACTATCTTGAGAGATATCATTATATTGAACAGTGCCACAAGAGCTGGTCAAAGTGTAGGTGATGTAGTCAGCAGCGCCACTGGGAGCGGAATAACTCTGGTTTTGGAATTCAGGCAGTCCTTTTTTTTCTAGTAAATACTGAAACTGTATCAGTTGTCTGCGAGAAATGCGGTGAACCTTTCGTTGAGAATCGTTGGCGTCGCCAATGCGATATTGCATTAAACGCCCATCATTGAGCAAGACGGTTTCGTCAGTTTGATTTGCAAAGCCACCACTAGAAATTTGCCGAAAAATTACACCACTTGACAATGCTGGTGGTAACTCACTTGTGGGAATGGGAACTGGTTTAAGAGTTTTGCTTTCGCCAACTGGAAGAGCGTTTTCATCATAGGCGATCGCACCCGATTGACCAACACGATAACAATAGCGTTGTTGCCCATCGCTGACAGTTACCAACCAACCAGGTACAACAACAGTTGCACACAAAACCTCTGGTTTACTTATACCCAAACAACTATCAGGCCATTGTCGCTGTTCTATCTCAACTATTTGTAACTTTGAAGTTGGTAATCCAAACTGACGAGAGGCTTCTACCAAAACTTTATCAACAACTTCGGGTAACTGATTCTCACTGATTTCGCTCGCTAATTCATTCAACTTGATTGTGGAACCAGAATCATTGGTGTGATAGACTAAAGTCTGGTTAATTACGCCGACAGTTATGAGCCAACCCTCTACGAGTGATTGGGTACAGACCTCTTCCGGTTTTGAGAGTTCCAGACAGCCATCTTTCCAAGTCCGTTGTTGAGTCTGGATAATCCTGATTTGGGAAATTGGCACATTTAACCGTTTAGATGCAGCTTGCAAAACAGCCTTTTTTACAGAGACTGGTAAATTTTTTGATAAATGACTAATGATATAGGGTTTCGCTTGACGTAATGAGCGACCATGACTATCAGTGTGATAAATCCAGTTTTGACTTCCATCAGATAACACAACCCGCCAACCAGAAACTAATGCTTGGGTACAGAATTCGTTGGGTTTGGGCAGATTCATGCATCCATCACCCCAAGTCTGTGGACTATAATCACTAATTTTGAGTTGTTTTACCGGAATGTGTTGTGTACGGGATATCTCTTGCATAACTGCATTGGTAACCTGAAGCGGTAAGCCTCCATCTGAGACTTCATCTAGTACTTCTTGCTGGGGGTTTGCCGGATTAGCTACAGCGCTTCTCATGACTGTTAACCCGCTACCAACAGACAAAAAACTAGTTAATATCAAGGCAGTCACGAATTGTACTGATTTAGTGCTATAGTATTTTTTTGTTTTAGTTTTCATAAAAAATTTCGGGAATATATTGTTAATTTAGTTACAGCAATTGAAAGTCAACACTTTAACTACTCCCCTTACACTCTTAGCAAGGCGATCTGCCGAATAACAATAAAATAATAATTAACGACTCAAGACAAACAAGTATATTATCCCACACTTATCAGTAGGGATTGGTCATTGGCTATTGCCAAGATCGGGATAAAAATGCATCCGTCAATTTGAAGAATGCCCCTCAGAATAAAGTACGGTTGGCTTGACCGCAACTTAACGCCTGTGGACAAGAAGTAGCCGTCTACCTTGGGTGAAGCAGGAAAATAACATTAAATATAGCTTTGGCTATGTTTGAGTAAGTTTATTAGAGCAGAATAGATAATTATCTTCCCCATTACCAGCTATAACTGGTAACTTCCGGTATTTATGTCAATTATTATACAAAAAATTATCAGGCAGATGTGAAGATAGACCTGGTGTAACTGTTATTTGTTCCTTCGTCTTAACGATAAATTTTAGTAGGGAGAAAACTTGTTACCGTATTGAGTTGAGTGATTTCACTATCAGTAACTTTACTTAATAATCATGCAGAGATTGGCTGCACTCTTAACTGATTTTGAGGCAGATCGAACCTAATCGTGCTAGCAGCCCAGTTTTTCAGATCAGGTGCTAGCCAGACGAGTTTTCGCAGAATTTCATCGTTCACCCATAACACAAGAGGAAATTTAAACTGTTTCCTCAACTCGTCACGCATCTGATTGGTAGAGATCAGGAGTTGGTTGATTGCCACCACAGACTCTAAACCCGTTACTATCACAGCTTCAGGCTGAGTGGAACCTAATGTGTTTGCGATTGTTGTATATAGTGTTTCCGCGGAGGATGGAAGCTGAATTTCTTGGTATTTTACCGTTGAAAATTCTTTTAACAAACGCAGTATTTGTTGCTGCTTTACCGTGGAGTTACAACACGCTAACAGCAGTGAAAACTGTTCTTGGGAAAGTTTAATTGTCCTTGCTAACGTCTGAATGGACGCTGTACTGTCTTGAGAATTCACTAAACTTTTCATTGAAAATCCTGAGTTTCATTTTGATTAGTAACATGATACTTACAGCAAATATACTTAATGTACTTTCTACCAAAACTTATATGTAGGTAGTTTAAATCACAACAGCAATGAAATTTATCTCACAATCATACTCACACTATTTTTAATGAGGGTGTGGTGCATCACCCCACATTGACGGTGATGAAGTACGGGATCAGGCAATACGGTTCAGTTAAGATTCTTTACCTCACACATTCGCTCAAGAAAGCAAGTGGGAGCAATCCGGTGTAGAGACGCCATGATTGAAGTGTCTCTACATCGATTGGTGATAAATTATCTTACTCCCTTCCCGGTCTAAGATTACCTATTTTCTTTTTAATTTTCTTGGCGCTCTTGGCAACGGAGACGTTGCAAGGGCGGGGGGAACCCCCGCACGCAAGTGTCCTCGTCTTGGCGGTTCACCATCTTAGGTAATCTTCTGGCAGGAAGGGAGTGACTGAGAACCGTATTCAGTGTGGAAGAAAGTCTCATGCGGATTTACACCGATACCTGAATCTTCTCACTACCTGCCAAGCCGAAAGCCGCATGTATGAGTTGCAACGCTTTCACACCTTGTTCTTGTGCGACGACACAGCTAATTTTGATTTCTGATGTGGCAATCATTTGAATATTAATTTGGTGCTGTGCTAATGCCTCAAACATTTTAGCCGCAACACCTGGTTGTCTCACCATGCCTCCACCAACTATACTTACTTTCGCGATCGCATCATCCAAAACAACCTCACCCCATCCTAACTCTGTTGCTGCTACGTTCAGAATTTCCATTGCAGCTTGTGTATCCATCCGTGCAATCGTGAAGGCAATATCGCGTCGGGGAATACCATCAATGATCCGACACCGTTGCGATTGGATGATCGTATCAACACTAATATTATGATGTGCCAGCAATCCAAATATCTTTGCCGCCATACCAGCACGATCTGGTACTTGGCGAATTGCGAGACGTACTTGGTTCATATCTAGGGCAACACCACGAACGGGGGGAATGGGGAGTAGGTTAACAGAAGAAGACGCTTGGGTACCCTTCGTCTGAGCATCAGCATTTGAGCCAAACTGCGGCACGAATCCATTGTAGTGCGTTGGGGGGTCAGCGTATGTATTTGGCGTTAAGGGAAGCTCCGCGTTGAGGGAAGAGAGGGAACATATCGCTGCTCCCTCAGATCCGCTTTGTTCTATCTCAAAAGCATGACGAAGTGCAGCCACTGCGCGATCGCAATCTGCATTATCAATGACGCAACTCACTTTCACCTCACTGGTGGAAATCATCTGGATATTTACACCAACTTCTGCAAGGGTAGCGAACATTTTTGCCGCCACGCCGGGACGCCCAATCATTCCCGCGCCGGCAATGCTAACCTTGGCAATCTCTTGCTTTACAATCACTTCAGCTTGTTCATGAGCTTCGCGATCCGAACGCAGAACCGGAGCGATCGCAGATGCTACTGCTTCTGCCCGGTTTAATGTTGAAGAAATTACAGTAAACGCGATATCGTTTGTATTACCATCGTGAATTGATTGAATGATTAAATCCACGTCTATATTTTGACGGGCAATTTCGCCAAACAATTTAGCTGCTACGCCTGGTTTGTCTGGTACGCGCAGTAGTGACACTTTTGCCTGGTTGGTGTCAAATTCTACATGATCTACAGCACGGGCAATTTCTAGATTAATGAGTGCTCGCGGTATGGGTTGTGGTGAAATCACCCAAGTTCCTTTTTCTTCTGTCCAGCTTGAGCGCACCACTAGGGGAACACCATAATTTCGGGCAATTTCCACAGCGCGAGGATGCAGAACTTTTGCCCCCAAGCTGGCAAGTTCGAGCATTTCATTGCTGGTAATTTCATCCAAGAGTTGTGCTTCTGCAACCAGACGGGGATCGGTGGTGAGAATACCAGGTACGTCTGTATAAATTTCACAGAAATCTGCGCGTAATGCTGCGGCTAAAGCGACTGCTGAAGTATCTGAACCGCCACGTCCTAAGGTTGTAATTTCCCAATCTTCTGTGCTTACCATACCTTGAAACCCAGCAACGACGACAACCTTACCTTGATTAAGATGTCGTTCTATGCGAGCAGTTGCTATATGCAAAATACGCGCGCGGGTATGTTCAGCTTCTGTTGTAATTCCTACTTGAGCGCCTGTTAGAGAGATTGCTGGCTGTCCAACTTCTTGCAATGCCATACTCACTAAGGCGATGGATACTTGCTCCCCAGTGGAAAGGAGCATATCCATTTCTCGACGGTTGGGACTTAGCGAGATGTCATGCGCTAATTTAACTAGTCCGTCAGTAGTTTTACCCATTGCGGAAACAACCACGACGACAGAATTTCCTGCTTGAACAGTTTTGTAAACTCGTCGTGCAACAGATTGAATACGCTCTACCGAACCGACAGAGCTTCCACCGTATTTCTGAACTATGAGCGCCATAACCCTTATCTCATGTGATTAATGGTACTTGGATTGACACCTGTGCAGGCTAGGCCTGGCTTCTTTTCTATCCCATATAGGGATTAATTTAGAGGCATAGGGAAATCTTATTTCTTTTAGTCCTCGATGCTTTCAATCCTTGATCGAGTGTTAGGTATATTATACATTTAATCGGTTAATTGTTAATTGTTAATTGTTAATTGCAATCAACCATTAACCATCAACTGTTACTACCCCTACCAGAATCATGATTTCCCTTTGAACGGTACCTCATTTCATAGACTCCCAGTATCCCTGCTGCTACTATCAAAGGTAAGAAATAGTAAATTCCGCGATATGCTAGCATTGACCCGATAACGGCGGTTTTAGAAACTTTAGGAGAGAGAATCTCTAAAATGACGAATTCAAAAACTCCTAAACCACCAGGGACATTACTGACTACACCTGCAAACATAGCCAGTAAGTAAACTCCCAAAAAGTCCACATAGGATAATGTGGTGTTAGCGGGTAAGAGGACATAAAGGGTTGCGGCAGCCAAAATCCAGTCCAAGCTAGAAATTAAAATCTGTGCTAAGGATATGTTGAAGGAAGGAAACAGAAACTCTTGAGAACGAATCCTTAACGGTTGTTTAACAAAAATACTTCCTAACAAATAGGCAACAACCAATGATAAAAAAATGACACCGATGGGACGCGCTGTTGCAAAAGGTAAATGGAGTTGCGGGGGAATTGTGAGAGGGTTGGCAAGAAACATGATCCCAGCAACAGCAAACATTCCCAACCAGAAAGTGAAATTGGCGAAAGCAATGATTTGGGCGATCGCCAGTGCTGAGACTCCCCAACTCAAGTAATAACGATAGCGGATAGCAGTGCCAGTCAGGAGGGCGAAACCTATAGTATTGCTGAATACACAGCTTAGCAAGCTAGTAAATGCAATTCTTTTTAAACTTAAAGAACGACCTATGTAGCGAAAACCTAAACTGTCGTACCCAATCATTATTATATAACCCAAAGCTGTCAACCAAATTGACCAACTTAAGCGGCTTTTAGGAATTGCCTCTAGGGAGTTGAACACATCACGGTAGCTATACCCTCGCAGTTCTTGAGCGATCGCCCATAGAGAAAGCACTAGGAGCAGTAAACCGAACAAAGAGCTAAAGTTGTGTTGAAGCTTTTTAAACATAAAGACAGTGTCAATAATTCGTAATTCGTAATTATGGTATGACTCAGTTCATCAAATCCGGCAATAGAGATGACGAATGAACGGGTAAGCTGAAAGACTATGCGGAGAAACGGCTTTTAATGAGAATAAATGACTATTATTGATAATTTCATGGGTTATAACCCAACCATACACTCAGTTGCTTTTTGGAGAGTTTCCATAACGACCAAACTAAAAGTTTACCAGCTGACTGGGGAACAAAAAAACTGGCACATAGAGACTATTAACTATAACTCGCGATTGATGACAATGACAGCAACGTGCTTTTTCAAGATTAACAATTTATGAGCAACCGGGTATATTGCCAGTTGGATAACTGTGCCTACAACAGTACAAAGAGCGATCGCCAATTGGTTAGTTTTATTTCTTCACTAACAACCCACACCACAGGCTACTCTGACTCTCTGCCCTAATTGCTCAGTTATTGGTATCATAAATTGCTAAAAATTTTTGATTTTTCCGGAAATTACTGTATATACTCTTAGCTAAATTATTGTAAACTAACGACGGAAAATATTTATGAACTCCTTTAGACCTAAAATTCTTATGCTGGTTTCTGTACTTACCTTAGCCAGCTGTGATTATTTACCTGGTTTACAAGCACAACCAACACCAAACATCCTACCGCCACAACCAGCTGCCAACGAGCCTATTGCCCTAACTTATGAAATTGAGTCTTACTATAGCCCGATTATGGGAGAAAATCGGACTTATGGCGTTTCTTTACCTCCAGGATATGTCGAAAACCCAACTGAGCGCTATCCGGTGATTTTTCTCCTTCATGGCGGACATGGGAATCCCAAAGACTGGTTTGAACAGAAGGGGGCTGCACTCAAAACCCTCACAAAACTGTATGCGTCAGGGAAACTTTCACCTAGTATTGTGATTACACCCGATGGTAATGATGATCGTGGTTCAAGCGCTCGTTGGGACCCTCAATATATTGATGGTCCTCACGGTAAAGTTTCCACAGCAGTTGGGAACGAACTTGTAAAAATCGTCCAAAGCCGCTACCGTACAATACCCAATCCTGATTTCTGGGCGATGGGAGGACTATCTTCTGGCGGTTGGGGCGCAATGAATGTGGGATTGCATAACTTAAATAACTTCTCTATTTTGTTTAGTCACAGCGGTTATTTTAAGGATAAGAGCGGTCCGCAAAATAGTCCGATAAGTTATGTTGACACCATCCCGCCAGAAGCTAAAAAACGGTTGCGTGTTTACCTGGATTCAGGTACTTCAGATACTGAAGAACTTGAACAAGCTAAAGATTTTACTCAGGTGCTTAAGCAACAAAAAATTTATAATATGTTTCGTAAGTATCCCGGAAGTCATACTTGGACCTATTGGCGCCAACACCTAGCAGATTCTTTAACATTTGTCGGCGAACAATTTCAACTCTCGCAGATAGCCCACGCTACGGACATCAGCTTAGAACAAAAGAACAATAAGAATAAATTATGGTTTTGGATGAAATAATCATTTATTTCTAATCCATGAAGTGCCTGTCTTGGCAATTTTCTTACTCTAATGTTTACTAGTATTTAATTTAGGTGCACTACAACGAAACTAATATAAAGAACAAGTAAAACCCCTCCGGTCTAAGTTATCCCAATTTCTGCTCTCCGTGTAAGCATTCAGCTATTAGTTATCAATCATCAGGATGTATTATCTGTAAGGGTTAGGCTGATAGATTGCTATGTTTGTTTACACGACAGACTTTTATGCTAATTCCCCTTATGCTTACCCCTGCCTCCTATCTCTTAATTAATGACTAATGACTAATGACTTCAGAAATCGACTCGGACTTTGGAGTGCAGCACTCCTAACCGGATTAGTTGGGGTTGTGAACTTGCTATCATCAGTGACACCAAACCAACACGGGCGAAATCACTGGTTGAAGCACTTTTTGCCCTTTGAGATTACTGCCAGTGGTCATATATTCGCAGCACTAACTGGGTTTGTTTTGCTGACACTCGCAACAAATTTGTTGCGCCGGAAACGAGTCGCCTGGTTGCTTACCATTGGTTTACTCATTATTTCCATCATCAGTAACTTACTTAAGGGATTGGATTTTGAAGAAAGTGTTCTATCAGGAGTTTTGCTAGCGCAATTACTTTTGATGCGACATATTTTTACAGCAAAATCAGACCCTCCTTCGATAGCACAGGGAGTCCGGGTATTGATAGGTGCTTTACTCTTTACCTTGGCATATGGAACTATTGGATTTTACTTATTAGACGGCAAATTTTCGGAGGATTTTAATTGGAGGGAAGCCGTAGGTCAAACTCTGGCAATGTTCTTTACCGAAGATAATCTGGGACTAAAGCCACAAAGTAAGTTTGGCACTTTTTTCGCCAATTCGATCTATGTTATCGCTGCAAGTACGTTTACTTATGCGTTATTAATGCTTTTAAGGCCCGTATTTGTACGTAATTCTACTGAACCGCGAGAGCGGCAAAGGGCAAGAGAAATTGTAGAACAGTACGGCTGCTCTTCATTAGCCGCATTTACTTTACTTAGTGACAAAAGTTACTATTTTAGTCCTTCCGGTCGTAGTGTCATCGCTTATGTTCCAAAAGGAAGAGGTGCGATCGCCTTGGGAGATCCCATTGGTCCTATTGAAGATCGTCAGGAGGTTATTGTTGCTTTCCAGCAATTTTGCCAACGGAATGATTGGTATCCGGCTTTCTACCAAACTTTGCCCGATGAGATAGAGATGTACAAGTCTTTAGGGTTTAAAGTTCTGAATATTGGCAAAGAAGGGGTGGTTGATCTGAACGCCTTTTCCTTACAAGGTAAGGCAGGTAAGAATCTCAGAACCCCTCTGAATCGCATGACAAAGATGGGGTATAAAGTCAAATTTTACCAACCGCCAATTTCCCATGACTTATTGCGCCAATTGAAACCAGTCAGCGATGAATGGCTGCAAATGGTGCAAGGTTCAGAAAAACACTTTTCTTTAGGTTGGTTTGATGAAACTTACCTGCGGGAATGTGAAATTGCTGTGGTATATTCCCCCAACTCAGAAATTGTCGCTTTTACCAACCTGTTACCGGAGTACCAACTCAACGAAATTACGAACGATCTCATGCGCTATCGTCGTGCCATTGAGAATGGCATGATGGACTTTTTATTTATTTCTATGTTTCAATACTACAAGGAAAAAGGCTACGACAGCTTTAATATTGGTCTTTCTGTCCTTGCTGGAGTTGGTGAAACCGCAGAGTCTCGCAGCTTAGAAAAAGTAATGCACTATTTATACAAACATTTGGAACGGTTCTACAACTTCCAAGGTTTGTACGCTTATAAAGACAAATTTCACCCTCGCTGGGAGCCGCGTTACCTAGTTTACCCCAGCTTAGGTGCTTTACCTGATGTCGTCGTAGCATTGATTCGGGCAGATTCGGGCGATCGCCTCCTCGATTATTTTAAACCTGGTGCTTGATTTTAATGAGGAGGAGAGACGCAAAGGAGTATAGGGTACTGTGTACACAATAGCTAACTGGAGTTTAGACTAGTTAGGAGTGCGAAACTTAGAAGGCTCATTCTATAAAGCATAAAAACCAAGGCGTTGGTTCCTGGAAACATCTTAAATCCGTATCCCTATTTTTTTGAAAATTTAGTTTCGCACCGCGAACTAGTCTAAACTCCAGTTAGTCTAAACTCCAGTTACAATGCTGCTGACAAATTATCAGTAATGTAGCTAAATCGTCCATAGTGCTAGGCACTATGACTTAAATGATAGTGGGGGATAGGCTGATTACTGATTACTGCATAGAGAACATCTGGGTCAAGATCGGCTCCAGATCGCCATTGGATTGTGCCTACTTCATGGTTTACTTCTACCATCCCAAAGTATTTTTGATCTTGCAACGGCTCAAAAACACCTGTGAATTCGATTAGGTTGCTAATATCAACTACTCCCTCAACACCATCTTCAAAGCGGATATATAGTTGGTAATTTTCTCTTGGTTCTGCCGCAACAATATCTTTTAACATATTTCACTACTCCAGTGGTAAGACTTTGTTTAAGGTTTGATTGTCTCTAGCTAGTTCCCAATTCTCCATCAATTCAGTAGGATGTAATATTGCCCATTCTGATACCAGTTTAAAAGCTCTAGAGCTAAGTGAACCTTCGAGAATTTCCAACGTTTCAATACTGATTATCGCTTTTTGTTGGTTATATCGTACATGAAAGTGTGGTGGTGGGTGGTCATTGTAGTACATTGTAATGATGATTCCGCAAAAACGGCTAATTTCTGGCATTAGTTCTCCAAGTTTTTAGCTTTCCTTTGGTGGAAGACGAACTGAAGGTGCGGAATTGCCCACAGTTCAGGCAACTTGACATTTTTGCAGTACATGTGTACTATATAAGAAGAACTACAAGTTTTTTGTACGGTGAATTAGCACTCACACGCGCTCCGTAATTATTACATCCTGCAATAGATTCAATAATTTTCGGTTAGCCACTTTTTAAGGGGATCAAAGGTTTGGAAGGAAAAAGGTCTTAACTGAACCGTATGACCTCGATTTTCTTGGCGTCTTCTGGTGCAAGACGCTACGCGTTGGCTGACGCCACTTCTCTTGACGAACGCGGAGCGTATCCGACAGGACAAGGCGGTTCAATAAATTACGTATTTTTCTAGCGGTTCGGGAGTAAATTGGCATAACTTTACTTGAGGTTTTAGATTCTCAGTCTAAAGTCCCAAATTTGCTGACTTTTAATAGGGTATGCGAAAATATGACAAACGTTAATAAATCTAGCAATCAGAAAACAAAGTTCACCCTTTACGACTTTACTGGCAAGGAAAAAGCTTACTACTTAGTAGATAGAGTCAATATAGCAAGAAGCAATAGTGCTCAAGACCAAGCCGTAGCTCATAGTATCATTATTATCGACCGTTCTGGCTCGATGTCATATGATATTTCAGCGTTGAAAGACACTCTAATCAAGCTTTTGACACTCGAGGAGTATATCAATTTTAAACTCGTTGTTAGTTTAATCTCCTATTCTTCCAAAGGAGACGTCACCTGTCATTTCCAAAGAATTTCTATTCAAGAAGTGATGAAACAAAATTCTCCCTACTTGGAAGAAATTAAACAAATTCAGGCTACCTATTTAACTTGTATCTCTCAAGCAATGGAGATGGCAAAATCTCTGATTAATGCTGAAGAGGTTACAGGCATAACTTTGCACAGTGATGGCTACGCTAATGATAGCAGTCCCAGTGCAGAAGTCAGAGCGTTAGAGTTGATATGCTCTGAACTACGTGGCATGAATGTTTTTGTCAACACCATTGCTTATTCCAATGCTTCTGACTTTAAACTACTTGCCAAAATTGCTAACACAGTATCAGGTTTATGTATTAAAGCTGGTAATGTGAAAGAAGTTTATGAGGCTATTTACAGCACTGCCAAACTTTTAGGTGGCTCAGTTGCGCCAGTGATAGAAGAAACTCTTGCTGCTGATTACAGCTATCAAATTTTCTTCTCTAGAAGTGAAAAAAAAATTAATGGCACGCTAGGGACGTTGAAAATTTATGGATTAAAGCCAGAGGATGAGGCTACTGTCTATAAATACAAGCAAATCACCGCATTAGCGTATGAACAGTTAAATGTTCCTATTGCACAGAATGATGAGTCCGTGTACGCGTTTGCGAAGGCAAATTTAGCTGAGGGGCATTTAAATACGGCTAAATATGCGATCGCCAGTACTTTTAACGCTACTTTGACGGAAAAACACTTTCGAGCACTAACCAATGAACAAATTGCTGATTTTGCCCAAGATATTGACATTGCACTCTTTTATCCCAATGTCTTGTGCGAGCATGAAATTAGAGATAGAGTTCAGGTAAATAAGAAAATTTCTCTAATCGAACTGCTGAATATTTTTGAAGAACATCGTCACAGCATTATCGTTAACTTCAAGCACTTACAGAAAAATTACCAACGAAAAGGCATTCAAAGAGTTAATGGTTCCAGAGATGAAAATGGCAACCTGATCAAGCCTTGGCTGACGACAGAATATGTAAATCGAAGTGAGTATGTTGAGATGGGTGTGTTTGAGATTAATCGCAACACTGCGACTATCAATATGCTGATTTCTCGTAAAGTCAGACTTGTTAAAGCTGAAGACAACACCCCAATTATTGAGGTTGCAGGTTTATTGGTGAACGATCTAGCTACCTTTAATAATTACACCATCGTCAGCGATGGTGAAGTTAATGTGAAGTCACTGCAAATAAAAATCAGTAGTAAAAAAGTCTTTGATTTGCTTCAGCAAAAAGGCGTACTCGAAGCACAGGAGTTTAACTTCCGCACTGACTATAACATCGAACTAGAAAATTTACCCCTTGTTCCTTTTGACGGACAGTATGATATCATAGATAGTTTGTTCGAGCAAATTGTGGAAATCAAAATTCTTTCTAGTATTATTTCTGCTTGCTTGAAAGAAGAATCAGATATCTTTTTACCAGAACAGTTAGAAGAGTTAAAAAAGCATTATCTTTCCAAAAACCAATACATCAACTTCCCAACAACTAACGAATACAGCGATATCAAGGAAGCTTTAGCCAACGGCACTCTTGATTCGCGAGTCAGTTATAAAATTGATATTGGTAGCGCATTGATTCTCAACCTCAGCAAGATTCCATCGGCAAATAAATTTCTAGATAGGATGTATCAAGCTTACGATACAGAGACTGGAGAGAAACTCAGTCCTCCTACCTTTGAGATGGCTTTCGTTCCTCAAATTGCTTTTAGACACAAACCACTGTCATCGCGGATAAAAATTACGAAAGTGGATGACTTGATGAAACCAATTTTTGATGACTTTCTCGGATTGGAGAAAAACGGCATCATTGAGGGTTTACTGACGAAAGTCGGTGCTGGTTGGAGCTGGCAGGTTTTGCAGAAGTGGAATGATAAAGCTGTGAGCAAAGAGGAAATGGTTGTAGCTTTGACGACAGCGAGTCATAAGTTAGAGAAATATGTAGAAAGAATTTACCAGGATAACATTTGTCCTTTAGTTTTCTACATCGGTTCTACAGGACTTTTACCAGACGAGATGAAAGCAAAAGCTGCAACTTGTGAGGAACTTGCAGCCAAATATCCGAATTTGCAATTTTCTCGTGATGAACAAGAAGGTACGTTTTTTGAAATCGGTCAAAGCATTCTCAGTGTCTATGCCAAGACCGAGTATTATACTAAGAAGCAATTAGCACTTAGTACTGTATGCCATGAATCCATATCATAAAAAAAGCTTGTAGTTGCGCTTCAACGCTGCTTTAGCGCTAAAGCGCAACTACGAACATAGCGCTTAGCGATGCTAACTGCTACAAAAGCCCAATCATATGCAGTAAACCACGACCAGTAATCAACTCGATAATCAAGGCAATAAAGCCAAGCATGGCAATTCTACCATTCCAAACTTCGGCTGAAGTCGTTATGCCCCACTTCCAACGTTCCGGTGGATAGATTTTCACCTTTTTCTTCATCTGACTGACTTGCGAGAGTTTCAGATTAGGTGATTTCAACGCCTCAAGAACCATATCGGCGAGCGCGTTAATAAATATTGGATTCGTGTTGAGGGCTGGCACGCGTCGGAAGTGATGAATTCCTGATTCTTCAGCCACTTCCCGATACTCCATATCAATTTCTTGTAATGTCTCAATATGTTCTGAGACAAAACTGATAGGCACAACAGCCAAATCCTTCACGCCTTTGTCGCCGAGATCCTTAATTGCATCCTCTGTGTAAGGTTGAAGCCATTCCACCGGACCGACACGACTCTGATAAGCTAAAGTATGAGAATTCGGTCGATTGAGAGTTTTTATAATCTGGTTCGTGCATTCCTCAATCTCTTGCTGGTAAGGATCGCCTGCTTCGTCAACATAACTTTTGGGAACACCGTGGGCACTGAAGAAGATATGAACTCGATCTGGATCTTCGGATTTGTCCACTTCCTGAGCAATTAATTCAGCCATCGCTTGGAGGTAACCGCTTTGTTTGTACCAGGAAGGAATAACCGTGTAATCAATCTGTTGGAGTTTAGAATTTTCTTGCCAAAGTCTTTCTAAAAGCCGGAAGCTAGAACCACTGGTACTGATAGAAAATTGGGGATAAAGAGGTAAAATTACAAGACGTTCAATCCTGTCTTGAGTAATTAGAGCGATCGCCTCTTCCGTGTAAGGATGCCAGTAACGCATTCCAACGTAGATATTCGCCTCTTGTCCCAAAACACGCAACTGTTCCTTCAAGGCTTGTCCTTGGGCTTCAGTGATGCGTCGCAGTGGAGAACCGCCACCAATTTGCTTGTAGTTTTCCTGCGATTTTTGAACTCGCCTTGAGGCGATCAGCCTTGCCAGGGGTTTTTGCATCCAGGGAAAGGGTAGGCGGATAATCTCTGGATCGGAAAACAAGTTATACAGGAACGGTCCAACATCCTCTAGTTTATCTGGACCACCGAGATTTAGCAATAAGACGCCTACAAGACCCATAGCAGCAAAAGTCCCTCAATCTTTTCAGCTTTTTTCACTAATGTTAACAATATATCTTTAATTGAAGAGATATTGTTAAGGGTAAGGAAATAACCAGTAGCAACAATTTCAAGAGATTGGAGTTACTGCTATCAGTTTTTACATGCATGGTTTATCCATCTAGCAGCTAGTGTAGGTGGAGAAGGACGTTCCAGGCAACTGGCTTTACAAGGTTTAACAATTCACTCAGATAATAAAATTTTTGGCAGTACCGTCACCGATGGCTCTCGTTGGCGGTTACTGTCTTTTGGCTGGCTTGTGATCAGTTAGCAGCGAAGACGGCAGTTGTCGAACCATCAGGAGTGCGCTCGTGCAATTAATTTTATTTTTTACGAGCGCACTCAGCAACGCCAGTCGCCTCAACGGGAGCCAGTGCGCCTATACGGGTTTCCCGTCGCACTCCTTCCTATATTGCGTTGGGGAACCCCCGCACGGCGCTGGCTCCTCAGCACTCAGCACTGTTTTGGTGATTGCCTTAAAGCATTGATTCCTCTTTTCTTCTCAAGGTGGAGAGAACGCAGGGAACTTTATCCGGAAATCTCCAATCAGTCTAGTAATGAATTAGTATGGATATCAGCAAGAAACTTTACCCTGCTACCCAACGCTCAAGAAGCCGGATTAAATATGACTTGCTAAAATTACTACAAGTTACTGATACATACTACCAGTGTCAGTTAACAAACTGTCACTCAGGTAATTCCCTCTGAGACACCAGAAAAGATATTTTAGATAAGTGCAAGGAGTGATACCACTTCACCATGTGTTTGCTACAGGTTTCTTGACAATATCCCTAATTAATAAGATGTTGTGGATTCCAAATGTTGCAGCAAAAAGATGATTTGGTATTGTTTTATACAGAGTAGCGCTTGGGTGAGCAAAACTCTCAAGCGTCTTTTCGTATGTAAATAAAACCTTTGAATATTTCATCAAGAGTCTATTTAGATACTCTGAATGTTCGCAGTTTCCTTATTAATACAAATACACTCAACAAGCAACAACTTATAGAGCGATTGCGTCTGTTGTCAGTTTGATGTCTTGAACTACAACTTCTTCATAGCCTTTAAACTGTGCATCCACTGGCAGCAATTCTGAGGGATATTCTAAGATTTGCTGACGGTTTGACGCAATGTACGGGCTGCAATCTCTAATGGCTCGATGGTTTGCAGGATTTTCTCTACTAATGTCTGTGTCAACTCTTTTTGCGTCATATGCCATATTTTATAACACAAGGTGTACTCATCAAATCGGGCTACCCCTACTTATTGAGCCGATACCTTTAAACCACAATATTAACCAACTTTCCTGGTACGACAATCACTTTTTTGAGCACCTTACCCTCAATGTGACGTTGAGCAACTTCTGACTCAAGCGCATACTTCTCCAACTCAGTTTTATCTGCTTGCGCCGGAACTTGAAGCGTACCACGGGTTTTACCATTGACTTGAATCACCAAAGTTATTTCATCAGCGACTAACGCTGCCGGATCAAACTTAGGCCAAGCTTGAGTATGGACTGACTCGGTATTACCCAACTGATGCCACAATTCCTCAGAAATATGTGGTGCAAAGGGTGCAAGCAACAGAACTAAAGTCTGAATACCTTCTGCATAAACTGATGAATCTTTACTAATTGCATCTTCAAGCGAGTTTCTCAACTTCATCAACTCAGAGACAGCTGTGTTGAATTGATATTCGCCCTCTAAGTCTTCTGTCACTTCTTTAATAGCAGTATGAATTGCCCGTCGCAATTCTTTCTCGGGTTTAGTCAGAGACGCAATGTTTTGCACCGCTACATTTGCTCTTGGCTGATTGCTAAAATCAAGCACTGATCGCCAAACTTTGTTTAAGAAGCGAGATTGTCCTTCAACGTCAGCGTCTTCCCATTCCAAGTCCTTTTCTGGAGGTGCTTTAAACAATATGAACATCCGTGCCGTATCTGCCCCGTACTGCCCCAAGACTTCCTCTGGATAGACGCCGTTGAATTTGGACTTGGACATCTTTTCTTTAAAGACTTCCAACTGTTCACCAGTTTCAGGATCTACAGGGTTTGCGGGATCGACTTGTGCCGGGGGAATATACTTCTTAGTCACGGGGTTTTTGTATGTGACTCCCTGCACCATGCCTTGAGTTAACAAGCGTTGGAAGGGTTCATCAACGTTTAACAAGCCGCGATCGCGCAGTACCTTAGTAAAGAACCGCGAATACAACAGATGCAAAATCGCGTGTTCAATCCCACCCACATATTGATCCACTGGCATCCAATCATTTGTCTTCACTGAGTCGAAAAGCTGTTGCTCATTCTTGGCATCAGGGTAGCGCAAGAAGTACCACGACGAATCAATAAAAGTATCCATCGTGTCTGTTTCCCGCTTCGCTTGCGTTCCACAAGTTGGACAAGGTACATTCATCCAACTTTCTATCTGAGACAAGGGTGAAGGGCCTCGTCCTGTAAATGCTACATCATCAGGTAACAACACTGGCAAGTCTTCTTCCGGGACAGGTACCGTGCCACAGTTCGGACAGTAGATCACGGGTATTGGTGCGCCCCAATACCTCTGCCGCGAAATCAACCAATCGCGCAAGCGATATTGCACCCGCGCTTTGCCAAAGCCTTGTTTTTCCGCGTACTCTACAATCGCCCTCTTACCTTCAGTTGAAGTGATGCCATCAAAAGAAGCGGAATTTACCAGAATTCCCGCTTCCGTATATGCCTGTTTTAGAGATGCCTCATAGCGCGTCTCCTCATTATCTGGAGGCACAATGACGACTTTGATAGGCAAATTCTGTTCCTTGGCAAACTTGAAATCCCGCGCGTCGTGTGCCGGTACACCCATCACCGCACCTGTACCGTATTCATACAGCACATAGTCAGCAATCCAGATAGGAATTTCTTCCCCAGTGAACGGGTTAATTGCTATTCCACCAGTAGGAATACCGCGCTTTGGCTTGTCTTCAGCAGTGCGTTCTAACTCACTTTGGTTGGAGACTTCTTGAATAAACGTTTCCACTGCTGCAAGCCGTTCTGGTGTGGTGACAAGCTTCGTCAAGGGATGTTCTGGCGCTAATACCACGTAAGTTACCCCATAGACGGTATCCGGTCTAGTAGTGTATACACCAATTTTAGCCACTGAAGGATGATTTGTTGGTCCTACAGACAATTCATCCATTGCCGTCGTAACTCCGACAATCGGAAATTCCAAGTAGGCACCTGTGGATTTACCGATCCAGTTTGCCTGCATTAACTTGACTCGTTCAGGCCAACCTGTCAACTTGTCAAGGTCATTTAATAATTCTTCAGCATAATCGGTAATCTTCAAAAACCACTGCCGTAAGAGTTTCCGTTCAACTTTGGCACCACTGCGCCAAGAATGTCCTTCGCTATCAACTTGTTCGTTTGCCAACACAGTTTGGTCAATCGGATCCCAGTTTACTGCAGCTTCTTTTTGGTAAGCCAACCCGACTTTCAAAAACTGTAAGAAAATCCATTGCGTCCACTTGTAATAATCTGGCGAACAAGTGGCAAGTTCGCGATCCCAGTCAATAGACAAACCAAGAGGCTTTAACTGTTGCCGCATCTGGGTGATATTTTGATAAGTCCACTGTGCAGGTGGAACGCCGCGATCAATCGCGGCATTTTCTGCTGGCAAACCAAAGGCATCCCAACCCATTGGATGCAGTACCCGATACCCTTGCATCCTTTTGAGGCGAGCAATAACGTCAGTAATCGTATAATTACGGACGTGACCCATATGTAGGTTGCCTGATGGATAAGGGAACATTGCCAGAACGTAGAATTTAGGCTTGCTATTATCTGTAGAGGTCTGATCTAAGCCTAGTTCAGTCCATGTATGTTGCCATTTTTCCTCAATTTCTGCCGGGTTATATCGGGACTCCACCAAAAATACTCCTACTTAATTTATAATCGTCTCTGCCTCATTTTAAATGGTAGATAGAGGAATCGGTTGGTTATTGAAGAAGAATTCAGCAGTTAGTAGTTATAGCAATCCTGTTTGAGTATGATAAAAGCTACCTAAAATTACCTCCTCTACGCTATCGCGTGGAAGAATTGGGCAGGTAGATCATCGCTTGTGTACAGTAGAAGCGTGGGTGAAGATACATCGAAAGATTTTGGAGTGGCGATCACGGAGACGAAGGAAATAAGAATGGCTGAATTGACTGCTTCACCTTTGTGCCTACGAGTATTTGTCTACGGTACTCTCAAACCAGGTGAAGCAAATTATCAAAAATACTGTGCTGGTAAGGTGATAGACTCAAAGAAAGCTTTCGCACTGGGTAAATTATTTGCTTTACCGATGGGTTATCCAGCAATGATTCCTGGGGATAGTCCGGTACACGGATATTTACTCTCTTTTACCGACGCGACGGTTTTAAGCGCTTTAGACGAATTGGAAGATTATCAGCCAGCAAATACTGCCTCTGAAAATCTTTACAATAGACAACGTGTAGAAATCTATCGCCCACAGAGTGGTTCGCTTGGCTTAGGTTGGGTTTATTTAATGACGAGTGAAGCCGTTTGCCAATTAGGGGGTGTATTACTACCTGATGGCTGGTGGAGTGGGACTACAGATCCGGAAGCTTTATGAGTTATGAGTATAGAAAGGCGCTGTGGCGCGTCTTTAATAAGAGTTATAAATTAAGAATTCTCAGTTATAAATTTTTCTACTCACTCCTGTCTCCTGTCTCCTGTCTTTATTCCCCTGACTTAACTCATCACTTATTTGCCTCCATGATCGCGTGTTGCTGTAGGGATGTGAATTAATCTAGGTTTTTTTCCATATGCGGTCCGGCTGTTGGCTGCGTCTGATACATTGGGGGTCTACGAGAGGCTTCCGCTGCTTTGGGAATTGGAACCACCGGGTTATTAATAGCTACCATCAGTGGTGAACCAGTAGCAGGCTGCGATTTCGTTTGTGCCTGTTTTATTGGTTCTGTAGTTGTTTGTTTATAAGCCAGTTGAGGTGTCCGTCCTTCACCATTTATCAGCAACCCAGACACAGCGCCGAGTGCACAAGCTGCGATCGCCACACCTCCAAACATCCACCCTGTTATAGAACGGCGGTGCAAACGTTTCATCACCTGCTGGACTGTTTCTTCTACTGGCTGCTGTGGCTGTGGCACTGGAAGAGTCCGCAAGCCTTGCCTGATCTTTACTTGTCGGGCATACAAGCTTTGAACGGTTGGGTCATTTGCCAACCATTCTTCAACTTGCTTTCGTTCAGCAACCGTTAGCTCACCGTCGAGGTAAGCACTTAATAACTCGAAGCCATCACGCTTCATCATACGCATAGCACCCGTTGATTCATTGGTATGCTTATCATTCCTTTCTAGCAAATTTTTATAAAGTTGCAAGTAGGAACTGTTATCAAACTGAGAATCAGTGTTCATCTTAACATTATTACCAATTCCTACTTGGGTACACACAGTGGATCAGCCGGAAAAATCAATTTTTCTCCTTTTGGCACAAGCACTTGGCATTTTCTTTAAAATTTAATGAATTTCTCAATTCTGCCACACATTTAAAGAATTAATACTGTAATTTAGCTATCTAGATAATTTTGCAGCTGAGCTTGCAATCTGGCTCTAGCTCTGGCTATTCTCGACTTCACTGTTCCCAAGGAAACTCCAGTAATTTCGGCAATTTCTTCATATGCCATACCTTCGATTTCTCTGAGGACAATAGTAGTGCGGAAAACCTCTGGCAAATCAGCGATCGCAAGACGCAGTTGCTCGTAAAACTCACGAGTGGTCAGTTCCTCCTCAGGTCCTGGGGTATCTCCTGCAATCTCCCAATCCATTTCGCCGTCGTCTACTGAACGGGGAGCATCAAGCGACAAGGGACTCACAACCCGCTTGCGTTTGCGTAACTCATCGTAAAACAAGTTGGTCGCAATACGACTTAACCAGCCCCGGAACTTTGCTGGTTCTTGTAACCGATTGATATTCCGATAAACTCGAATCCAAACTTCCTGAGCCAAATCAGCTCGATCAGCCCAATCTGGAGCCAAATGATATAAAACCCTATCAACTTGGGATTGATAGCGTCGCAGTAGTTCCGCAAAAGCAGCACGGTCTGGTCGCAAGCCAGATTGACAGCGCAAAATCAGGTCGTGATTGGAGAGTTTGTCAACTTGTACCGACGCTTCCGGAAGCCTTGTTTCAACAGTTGACCAGGATACAGTAATCGATTGACTCATAGATCGTACTGGCTTTAAAACATCCCTATCAATTAGACCTGCTAATGGGTGAGATGTTTCTCTTAAGAGTGCCGGATTCACGACTGGAACACTTCATTAGGTCATGATCGCGTAGTAATCACACGGATTTTGTTATGTACAGTTATGCTACTCTGAACAACTGACTACTCATCCTTGCCAAAAGACTATTAATTTGCTATATACATTTTGCCGAATTTTTACAGAGGACGCGCGGAAATGTAGAGACGCTCCGCTTTGTTACGTCTATATAAGAGTCACCAGTCAGGAGACAAAAGTTATTATTCTCTCCATTCAAACATATAGCTGGATATTTACGGATGGTAGGTGTCTTAACAACAATTTTTCATGATCACCTACAAACATGCCCTTAAGGCTCAGCTCAAATCATATAAAAAAGAATTTTTTTAATTTTTTCATCTTCAGAAAACGTGGCGAAAAAAAGGCATCCAAATTAAATAGAACGCTCCGGAAATTCCTGGGAGTTCTGAGTTCTGAACTATGTGTTCTTCTTAAATCACAATCGGGTTCAAAATGTTTAGATATCTTAATAAAAATCGTCGGTCAATCGCCCAAAATTCTGTTGAATTCTGTCATCTGACTCCTGCTGCTTGTTAGTTTTTTTTCAGAGTTACCAGAATTTTTGTTGTAACTTTCGTCGCCTGCTGATAACTAGCATCATCATGATGTTGATGAGGTCCGCGAACTTGCAAAAATAGACTGAGGGAAAATGTAATCGAGACAGCCAACAATAGTTTTTCAATCATGGTTTTTCTCCCACCTACACCTTCGTATTTGATTGCTACTGCACTTATACAGTTCCAAGAAGTCAGGTTTATTTCTTAGAGTTTTTCAAGTTTGTGCAGTGACAAAATTGCCATAGCCTTAGTTTGCCCACTACTATGAGCAGATTTATAAGGAAAATACGAAAACTTTGTGAAATTTTGAAAAATAGGAGAAAAGAGACAGGAGGCAAGCGAGCCTCAAAGATATAGAGACACTCTATTTGAAACGTCTGTACATTGAGAGCGTGGAGTCAGGAATTATTCATCTCCCTGCCCCCAACTCCAAACTCTCGACTCCCCTTGCTCCCCTTGCTCCCTCTTTCCTCTTCGTATGACAGGTGAATTTAGATAAGATAAAAGCTAACTGGGTATGCTGAAGAGAATAGGCGATAGCAATGGTAAGAAATGAATTTGTAACGCGTGCAGCAATGTTGCTCTGTTTTAGTACAGCAATACTATATCTCGCTGTGCATTGGAGATTCACCGCTTCTAAGACACCAACTCATAAGTTGGAGACAGGTGAAAAACTTAGAGCGAACGCAGCAACAACCGTTCAGAAGCCGTGGGACTTTGTGCTGGGTAACAAACAGAATGCAAATGGATATTATCAGCAAAATGCACTATTTGCTCAAACAGCTACACAACAATTATCTAACAACCTTGCATCTCAAGAGACACAAGTCGTTGTACATTTAAGCGATCGCCGCGTTTATGTTTACCGATTTGGTCAGGTGATTGCCAGTTATCCAATTGGTGTCGGTAAAAAGGGTTGGGAAACGCCTATAGGTTCTTATCAAGTTATAAACAAGCAACCATTACCAATATGGCGTCACCCAATTACGGGTCAAATATTTCCATCTGGATCTGATAGTCCTTTAGGGGATCGATGGATTGGTTTTTGGTCAGATGGACGCAATCAAATTGGCTTTCATGGCACACCAGAAGAGAAACTGGTAGGAACCTCTGTATCCCACGGCTGCTTGAGAATGCGTAATGCTGACGTGCGAATGTTGTATAACCAAGTAAAAATAAGCACAAAAGTACAAGTGCGTCAATAGTCATTTCTCCAAAATCCAATATGCTTGGTAAATTGCTTTTTGTCTACTAACAACTCACTCTTGACAAATGACCAATAACTAATGTTGTGATTTTTGCTCAAAATGTGGAGCATAAGCTTGGAGTAAGGTACTTACTTGACGCAATACCTCATTGCCAGTATTTTTACTGGCAACAGGTGTTCCATCATTCGGTCTGTGGAGGTTACGAGCGATCGCTGCATTGACTTGCTGGGCAATTAATTCCTGAAGTTCTGTCTTAGCATGTTGGCGCTGATAGTTGGCACCTTCTTCTGTCGTTGCATATAGGGGTGGTAGGCGGTTTAGGGCGTAAGCGGCAATGTCTCCGACATCAAGCGAACTTTCACTAGCAGCTTCAATTTCTGCGACGCTGGCGATCGCCTCCGTCAGCACCAATTCTTCCATAACGTTAATAAACTGTTTGCGTGGTACCGCCACCACTTCCCCAGTTAATAAAGCCCCCATGAGCTGATCGAGCGCCATGTACTCTTCAATTGAGAGTTCTGAAGCGTGATCGCAAATTCGTCCGACTTCTGCTTCCATGACTGGTGTCAGATAACCATCCTGGAGAGCTTGTTCTACAATTTTTTCAATACTCATAACACTCATTATCATATTAACCACCTCAGCAAGTCAGCGACGGCACGAATCCAATTTACTCTGCACCATGAAAAATTACCACCAAACATATTAATTAGTAGAGATAAAATTAATTATTTTTACTAATTAATCAGTTCGGTTCGCCAGGGTACTGGATCGACAGATTGCCCATTGACATATAAACCCCAGTGCAAATGTGGACCAGTAGCAGCCCCTGTTGATCCCACCGCACCAATGACTTGACCTGGTTGGACAACATCGCCTTCCTTAACATTAATGCGACTCAGGTGCATGAAAATACTTGTCACTCCTTGACCGTGATCGATGCCAACTACGTTACCGTGAACCCGAAACCCTTCAGATACTCTTCCTACTAAAGCGACTCTTCCACCTGCTGGTGCAACTACAGGTGAACCCGCAGCCCCAGCATAGTCGATGCCACGATGGTAGTAATCCTTTGCAAATTTACCATTATAGTAGCGACGCACACCATAAATTGTTGTGATTGGACCAGTATTTGGTTTTATAAAAACACCACTCCAATATTTTTGCGGTGTTTTGAGTGCCTTGAAAGCTGCTACAAGCTTTAATTCATGTTCCGTCGCTTCCAATCCCGCTTTTCCAGGGGGTAAATTAATGTGTTGTACGGGGAAAGTGCGATCGCCCACCAGGATCAACAAGTTCTGTTCTTGATCTGCCCCTAAAACTCGAACTGTGATTTTTCCAGGTTTTTCTAGAGGCGTTGTGGGGATAAAAGCTCGGTATTGATTGGGAGCAATTTCAAATGCTGGGTAAATATTTTCACCACTTGCCACTTTCAAATTACTGCTATTCGTTGAATTATCGGAGTTAATCACAACCGACAGTGTATCCCCCAAATGAGGATGAGATGGAGTTACCTGTACCTGTAAAGCCTCTACAGGTAGCGCCATCACAGGGATAGCAGCAAACATGCCCATTACCAAATTGATCACAGGGCGTAAGAAGAGCAAATTCTTCACTGAATTGCTGGTGAGATCTTCGCAAATCATAATAGCTTTATATAACAAAAGGACTGGCTGCCATCCTCAGTGAGAGGCTTGGCGATAAGTCAACTCATATCAAGTTTAGTTAAAAAGTGTTCAATCAACCATTATGTACATTTACTATAGTCAAAGCATCTCGCGCCTAAGTATAGGTGAATCCTATTATACTTCAATCCAGTTCTGTTAACGCGCTCTTGGTGGGAATTTTCGGCTGTGCACACTGTGAATCTGTTTGAAGTAGAAAGGCTTCATAGCGGAGCGTCTCTACATAGGTTGACGGTAAATAAATTATCCTAACTGAACCGTATTGGTCCGTAGCAGTCCTAAATCATTCGGCAGAATTTAAGCAAAGCTACAACCGCACGACCGTTCCAAGGCATCGGGGGAACGAGCGCAGTACTTCATTTTTCTGTGTTCAAAAACTGACTTGAATCTAAAAAAATGTTGCCATGAAGGGTAAATTTTCTTATAATTCCTGCACGCATTGCTGTATATTGAACACTTTTTTAATTTTTAATTCCTTAGTACAAGGGGCGCGGAAATCAAGCGATCATAGCTATTTTCATTTTGCGACCCATTAAGAGCGCCAGCTCGGTTTCCGGAACCAGTTACCACTTAACGAGCCAAGACGAATTTTTCATTATTTAATTCCGTGTTCGCGGTACCAGGGAGATGGCGGGTGGGGAGGAGGGAATGTGTCGCCATCTCTTATAATCTCCTCTACCCCCGGTTTTTAATCAACATGACTTGCACAATCTGTGTAGCGGTATCATCAGGAATTCCCAGAGATTGATACAGATCGTTCAAAAAGCCTTGTTCCTCTTGTGTCAAAATTCCTTCAGTCAATACCAAATCTGTGGCTACCGCAAAAGCCGCTTCCCGCAATTCATACGGTAAAGATTCTTTAGCTACATTAAATAAAGTATCAAATCCTTGCAGTTTCAGAATACTCAGGAGTTTGTCAAACATCCTGTTCATAACATCGTTGGAATAACTTCTGAACAGCTTCAGCCGAGACAATGTTGATGAAATACCAAGCGCTTGTTCATTTGAAAGACAACCGTCTGAGGTTGTTGCAGCTAAAGTAATGGCGGCGAAAGCTTCAGCAGGACTGAGTGCTTCTTGATTTTGGCTTTGCGTAAATACACTGTCGAAAAAACCCATTTTTTAGTATGTTCCTTTGTTAATTTCTCAGTAGTTATACAGGTGTCTATAACGAATGTGACTTATAGGTTTTCTGTAATACTGTGAGGCTTCCATGCTCTAGTGTTCCCAGGTTTTTTTTTATGCGAACACTTGCAAATAATCGTTTTTAACAAGAAATAAACTTTTTGGGTTGAGGTAAGCAAAGCTACAGGAGGAGACTATCCTCCAGGAAGTCGTTTCGGGTGAACGCGAACGGCTGATTTTTCTATTGTTTCGATTACCGCCAAGCCAATGCCGGAAGTCCCAATCAGCAGTACTACCGACATCAAGAAGGCTTTGACAAGCATATAGAGGGCTTCATCGAAGAAAATGTAGGTTGTCATTGCTTTACCTTCTGAACTCTATAATTGTTAGTAATATTTACTCTTTACACATCCTGATGCTTTAATTTCGCTCTAGAAATTACTAACATTTGCATCTTAACAAAACTTTAGCTCTTTCAAAACTAGGCTTGAACTTTTTCTTTTGAAGATTGGATAAACTTTTGGCAATATCTGTCAATTAGAAGTTCGCTGAATCACAGAAGTATTTTCTTTTTGACTTACAAGAGCGTCAGGGCTGTTCTCCTACATAGAGATGCGGCGCAAACGAGATTGCAACAAAGGTGAAAGCACGGGTAGTCGTTTCAAGTCCAGCCAGCACTGTGCAACGCAAAGGAGTCTGCTCGGCAGCTTCTGTGTTGATCAGAACTTCGGTTCGTTCCTCCTCCCGTTAAAAGGCTACTTATACCAATTCCATAAAACTTCGCTACACATCAAATATACTACAAGGGCGAACAGCCCTGACGCTCGTTCGCATGATTGCGTCTAGAAAGAGTGAGAAGACAAGGAAGATCGCTGCTTTAGATTTACATTTTGTCCCAACTGGAGAAGTATTAGGAAGTGTTAGCCGTAGTTAGTCTCAGTGGTCTATTCACCCAAGTGTGCCAAGTTTATTCTTGGCAATCCCCTAGCTTATAGCTAGGGGTCGGTGAACCTTAAGCCAGACATCGTTCAATTGTTGCTAAAACTGACTGAGAGAGTGTGGATAAATCGTAGCCGCCTTCTAAGCCAAAAACAATTTTCCGAGTTATTCGCAAACAATAATCTGTAAACAAACCATAATCTTGTGGTTGAAGATTGATACTTGCTAGGGGATCATCAGCGTTGGCGTCGTAACCAGCACTGACAATCAGTAAATCGGGTTGAAACTCAGAGAAAAAAGGAACTACCTTTTTTTCAAAAACTGGCTGATATATGCCAATATCGCTACCTGGAGGAAAAGGTAAATTGAGGACATTATTGTGAAAGCCACGTTCTTTTGCTTTCCCAGTCCCAGGATAGCAGGGGTATTGATGTAGGGAACAGTAGGCAATTTGCGGGTTGGTTTCTATGATCGCCTGCGTACCATTACCGTGATGCACATCCCAATCAAGGATACCGACGCGGTTGATTCCTGGTTGTTTCAATGCGTAGAGAGCTGCGATCGCCGCATTGGAAAACAGACAAAACCCCATTCCTCCATCATTTTCAGCGTGGTGCCCTGGTGGACGGGCAAGCACAAAAGCCGGATTTTGATTTGCTAGAGAGGCATCAACTCCATCCATCCAAGCACTCACCGCCAATAAGGCAACATCATAGCTGCGAGAGGAAATTGGCGTATCTCCATCTAAATAACCTCCACCAGCATGAGCAATTTCTTGGAGTTTGTATATGTATCGCTGAGTATGTACCTTTTCTAACAGCGACATCAACGAACGGGCTTCTGGGGAGGTTGGCGATCGCCATTCAATTTGGTCGATAAATGCAGCTTCGTTGAGGGCTGTAGTGATCGCCTGCAAGCGTTCTGGCTTTTCTGGATGGTAAGATCCTGTCTTGTGTTCCAGAAACTCGTCTGAATAGATGACTGGCAACATAGGTTAACTAGGAGTATAAGGAGATCTGGGTGTAAAAGTGCAAGGGAGAACCACCGAATAAGTTTGTGCTGATGGAAGCATAAACTACATAACCACTTCATCTGTAAATTACCATTCCCCTTACACCATCTAATTATTCATCGCTTCGATCATCCAGCCTTTCGGGTGCTACAGCCGGATTACTCCTAAGTTCTTCAGGCGGTAACTCCCGCATGACATCGTCTATTCTCGCAGGGTGTTTAATTTTGTCAAGAATTTCTGGACTTAATTGCGATGCATCCTCTTCTGGATTTATTTTTTCTGGTGGATTGGGAACTGTTTGTTGATCAGACATAGTTATTTTTACTATCTATTATACAAACAAGAATTTTAGACTCTGGTAAGGTCAACAGCACACTATCCACGGACTTAAATCGAGCCGGAAATCAACTGACAGAGGTATTGAGTATGACATGTAGTATGAAAAAAGGAAACATTTTGTATCTTTCTTTCATTTAATTAAAAAATAAGTCATGCTACCAAAGAAGGGTAACAGCGGTAAGCGCTCTCAACAATGGACGGTTTCTCAGCTTTTTGGATTAGCAAAGCGTAATCCTTTCATGATTTCGCACTCTTGTTTATTGTGGGCTGTTGTGGGGACGGTGAGTGGTCTATTTGCGGCGTTGTACTGGAATATTTTAGAAGTGTTCACTAACAAACTTCAACAATTTCAGGGTCCCAGTCTTTTAATAGTGATGCCTTGTTCAGGTTTAGCTATCGGTTTGATAATTCATTTTCTTGGCAATCCGGGCGAAATTGCCGTGATTGTCGATAACATCCATTTTCGTGGTGGACGCTTAGATACAAAGCAAAATCCTTCAATGATTCTTGCTTCCCTAATTAGTATATCGGCAGGTGGTAGCGCTGGTCCAGAAGCACCATTGGTTCAGGTAACAGGTTCTTTTGGTACTTGGTTTGCCGATCGCCTAAAACTTGAAGGTGAAGATCTTAGATCCATAAGTTTGGCGGGAATAGGCTGGGGGCTTTACTGCTTTATTTGGCGCACCACTTGGTGGTGCAATGTTTGCTCTGGAGATTTTGCACCACCAGCACATTGTGGAGTACTACGAAGCTTTGATGCCTGCCATTGTTTCGAGTTGTGCTAGTTATCTAGTATTTGCAACAATTACACACTTGGGAATCGCACCCACGTGGCATTTTCCTCAGTATCACTTAGAAAACATTGATGATTTTGCCCTAGCCATCGTTTTTGGTATTGTTGGGGCGGCGGCAGGATGGGTTTTCATAGGCATTTTCCGTGGTTGTCATTACCTTTTCAACCGGATTCCTGGACCGATTTATCTACACACAACATTAGCAGGACTGGGACTCGGTATTTTAGTAACTCTCTTACCACTGACTCGTTACTTTGGAGATGAACAGTTAGATGTCGTCGTCAATCACAGTTTTCCTGCTGTTTTCTTACTCGCACTTGCTTTCGGTAAGATGGCTGCCATTAGCGTTACAGTCACAGGTGGGTGGCGTGGTGGATTTATTATCCCTTTATTTTTTATTGGTGCTTGTCTGGGTAAAGCAACCGCTGCTTTAATTCCTGGACTCAATCCTACCCTTGTCATGATTTGTACAATGGCAGCTATTAATGCTGCGGTAACGCGTACACCTATCAGTACAACCTTACTGCTGTCGAAGTTGACTAACTTCAGTCCCTTAACTCCAATCCTGTTCGCCAGTTTAATGGGATTTTTTCTGGCTCCCAAAGTTCCTCTCATTACATCTCAACTTAAGTTGCAGCAAGAAGAGACTAGTCATCTCCCCAATGAAGTTTGCGATCCTTGAAGGCGGGGAAAAGGAAATCGATCAATAGTGAACTATGTTTTTCTTTGCTGTTAGCTACGACCCATTCTCCTATCTATCCACATCCCCTCCCAGGCAGAAAAAGGCATGATGTGCTAGAATTGTATCAAAATATGGCAATTATTCAATGGAAATTCGGAATAATTTTGCTCTTTTTTCAGTATCTAGGCTAAAATCTGCAATTTTTGGAGCTATTTAGGTTATGGCAACCTATCAGGAGAGGGTTATCCCGACAGATCTGAGGAACGAAATGTCGCGATCATATCTGGAATACGCGATGAGCGTAATTGTGGGTAGGGCGCTGCCAGATGCCAGGGATGGTCTGAAACCTGTGCATCGTCGAATACTCTACGCCATGCATGAGCTAGGGCTGATGCATGATCGCCCGTTTCGGAAATGCGCTCGTGTGGTAGGGGAAGTGCTGGGTAAATATCATCCCCACGGCGATACAGCAGTGTATGACGCTTTGGTGCGGATGGCACAGGATTTTTCCATGAGATCGCCGCTGATCGCAGGGCATGGGAACTTTGGTTCGGTAGATAACGACCCACCCGCAGCAATGCGATACACGGAATGTCGCTTGCAAGCTTTAACGAGTGTCGCCCTACTGCAAGATATCGAATCAGAAACTGTAGATTTTGCGAACAACTTTGACGGTTCGCAGCAAGAACCAACGGTTCTTCCGTCACGTATCCCGCAGTTACTTCTCAATGGTTCCTCTGGGATTGCTGTAGGGATGGCAACCAACATTCCTCCCCATAACTTGGGTGAATTGATTGATGGTTTGGTAGCATTAATTCACAACTCGGAAATCACTGATATCCAGTTGATGCAGTACATCCACGGGCCAGACTTTCCAACTGGGGGTCAAATTCTGGGGACTGCAGCAATAAAAGAAGCTTACACTCTCGGGCGTGGTTCTATCACCATGCGGGGTGTAGCAAGCGTTGAAACTATTGAACAACGCGGGCGACCAGATAGGGAAGCCATCATTGTCACCGAATTACCCTACCAAACCAATAAAGCGGCCCTGATTGAAAAAATTGCCGAGTTGGTGAACGACAAGCGCATTGAGGGAATTGCAGATATTCGGGATGAAAGCGATCGCGACGGGATGCGAATTGTCATCGAACTCAAACGGGACGCCTATCCCCGCGTAGTGCTGAACAACCTCTACAAGCAAACGCCCATACAAGCCAACTTTGGGGCAAATATGCTGGCCCTGGTAAATGGTGAACCGCAAGTCCTCACCCTCAAGCAGTTCTTAAACGTCTTTTTGGACTTCCGCTTTGAATCAATTACCAGACGCACCCGCTACGAACTGCGGAAAGCCGAGGAACGCGACCACATATTACAAGGGTTATTGATTGCCCTGTCGCATTTAGATGAAATTATTAACTTAATTCGTCACGCACCTGATGCGCCGACAGCTAAAGGTGAATTAATGACCAGTTACGGACTGTCAGAACACCAAGCAGACGCTATTTTGCAGATGCAATTGCGGCGTTTGACAGCCTTAGAAGCAGATAAAATTCGCTCCGAACACGAAGAACTACAAGCACTCATTACTGACTTACAAGATATTTTGGCACGGCGGGAGCGAGTGCTAGAAATCATTGAGACCGAAGTTACACAAGTCAGAGAAGCCCATGCGACACCACGCCGCACGGTCATTACACATGGTGAAGGAGATTTAGAAGACCGTGATCTCATTGCCAATGAAAAAGTTGTCATCTTGCTGACAGAACAAGGTTACATCAAACGCATGGCGGTGAATACCTTTGAGGCACAAAGTCGGGCAACGCGAGGCAAAGCAGCTGCCAAGATGAAAGAAGATGATGGGGTTGAGCATTTCTTGACTTGCTGCGACCATGATAGTGTCTTGTTCTTCAGCCAACGCGGAGTTGTCTACTGTCTGAGAGCATATCAGATCCCCATTTGTTCTCGTACCAGTCGTGGGACACCCATTGTGCAAATGCTGCCAATTCCTAAAGAGGAAAAAATCACTTCGATTGTCCCTGTTGATGAGTTTACCGATAATGAATTTCTGGTCATGCTCACTAAAGGTGGCAATATTAAGAAAACTGAAGTATCAGCATTTAGCCACATCCGTGCTAATGGCTTGATTGCCATTTCCCTAGAAGAAGGCGACCAACTCCGGTGGGTACGACGTGCGAAAGTCGAAGACAGCGTGATTATTGGTTCCCGTCAAGGCATGGCAATTCACTTTAGATGCAGCCATGAACAACTGCGTCCTCTAGGAAGAGCCACTCGAGGAGTAAAATCCATGAAACTGCGTAAAGGCGATGAACTGGTGGGTATGGATATTCTCCCGGCAGCCATTCTTGAGACTTTAAATATCGAAGATACCGAGACAGAAGAAATTGAGAATGAAGAGTCTACCGAAGTCGTCAGCAACGGCAGTTCCGGTCCTTGGGCATTAGTGATTACAATGTCCGGATATGGCAAGCGCGTTCCAGTTTCTCAATTCCGCTTGCAGAATCGTGCAGGTCAAGGTTTAACAGCAACTAAATTCAAAAACCGGAAAATCAAAGACCAACTGGCAACACTGCACGTTGTCAACAACGACGAAGAAATTATGATGGTGACAAGTCGCGGTATAATTATTCGTCAGGCAGTAAATGCGATTTCCATACAATCGCGATCAGCAACTGGAGTCCGAGTTCAACGCTTGGACGAAGATGATGTCATTACTGGAGTCGCAATCGTTCCCGCCGATAGTGGTGAAGTTGCAGAAGAAGTTGTAGAAGAAGTTGCAGAAGAAGTCACAGAATAAGAAGCAGGGGAAGCAGGGGGAATTTACCCTCCTAATTCCTTACCTAATTTCTCTATCTAGCGGCATCTTGATGGGGCTAACCGTCGCCCCTATCGGTGCTTGGTTTTTCGCTTGGTTTTCCTTAGTACCATTTTGGGTATTCATTGTTACTCCATCCTCCCCACCTCTCCTCCTCTCCCTCGCATGGGGTATAGGTTATTACGGCACCGCCCTCTCCTGGATTACTGGGATTCATCCCATGACTTGGATGGGAGTTCCTTGGTTAGCAAGTCTGTTGATCGCCCTCTTTTGTTGGGTATTCATCGCCCTCTGGGGAACTGCATTAGTCGCTACCTGGGCGATCGCGATGCGAATGATTTTAGATTTTAGAATGACGATTTTAGATTGGGTTTGGCGTGCTTTTCAACAAAAGTCTTGGAAACCCACGAAAAATATCATCACCCAAAATCAAAAATCAGTCTTGGAAAGTTTGCCACAGAGGGAAACTTTCCAAGCACGCCAGTTCGCACAACGAGGGGAACCCCAATGCCAGTCGCCAACTTCGGGAAAACCGCCTGCAGCGCTGGCTCCGCCAGCGACTGGCTCAACTTTCCGCAAAATCCAAAATGGGTTGATCCGCGTTCTCATTGGCACAGCCTTATGGTGTGGTTTGGAAGCACTTTGGAGTGCTGGTCCTTTGTGGTGGAGTTCTCTTGCTTATACTCAAAGTCCGCATAACCTGGCAATTTTACACCTCGGTCAGTTTTCCGGACCTAGTACCGTGACAGCAGCGATTGTTGCAGTTAATGGCTTGCTGGCTGAAGCTTGGATAAACCACAGAGGCACGTTCGCCAAGTCGGATAAAGGGATGGAGACGAAGATAACCTCTGTATCTCTACTTAAGAGTAATAAATATTTACCTCTTGCCATAACACTACTCATCACTCTCCACCTAATTGGGTTTGGCTTGTACGCTCGTCCTCTTGCCCAACCGGTAGGAGCAGCACTAAAAGTTGGGATCATTCAAGGTAATGTTCCTAACCAAATCAAACTTTATCCAGAAGGTTTTCGTCGCGCTCTTGAAGGGTATACGACTGGATACTTAAGTTTGGCAAATCAAGGCGTGAAGGCTGTTTTAACTCCAGAAGGAGCCTTGCCTTTTTCTCAGAGTGATATTATGCATAGCTCCTTCGTCGATGCAGTTCGGGAACTCGGCGTGGTAGCTTGGGTTGGAGGTTTTTACAAAGAGGGAAACAGCTATACGAATAGCTTATTTACTTTTTTGGGGAATGGTAAGATAATGAACCATTACGGAAAAGCAAAGTTAGTCCCGATTGGGGAGTATATTCCCTTTGAGCAAATTCTCGGTGCGATCGTCAAACGGCTATCACCTTTGGACGAACACCAAGTTCCTGGTTTACCGAATCAAGTATTTGACACACCTTTTGGTCGTGCTATTGTTGGTATCTGCTACGAATCGGCTTTTTCCGAACACTTTCGCTATCAGGCAGCGGCAGGAGGGCAATTTATCCTCAGCCCTTCCAACGATGCCCATTTCAGTGCAGCTATGCCCGCACAGCACCACGCTCAAGATACGATGCGAGCAATTGAAACTGATCGCTGGGCAGTACGGGCAACAAATACCGGCTATTCGGCTTTTGTCGATCCTCATGGCAAAACATTATGGATTTCTGGACATGATACTTATGCAGTTCATGCAGAAACTATTTATCGCCGACAAACGCAGACTTTATATGTGCGTTGGGGTGATTGGTTGACACCGTTGTTGTTAATATTAAGCGCGTTAGCATGGTACTTGAGTATCTTCAAAGCAGAATGATGACAAACTCAAGTTTCGAGAATAAGATAGAGGATGCTAATCACCCTCGGATAGCATGGAGGCTGCAGTATGGAAGATATTGCTCAACGAAAGCTATTGTCAGCGCTATCTGATGGAGCGATATTTTTTAGCTCCACGATAATATCTATCGGCATACCCATTGCCGTTTTGCTTATTAGCAACGATCCAGTTGTGAAAGAAAATGCTAAAGAATCACTTAACTTTCACATCAACCTTTACATCTATGGGATTATCTTTGGATTGCTGATTTTGGTTGGCATAGGTATTCCATTGCTGATTTTGTTGTGGATTGTGAGCCTAATAATGCCAATTATTGCGGTTATTAAAGTCCTTAGTAACCCTAATCTGTCCTACCGCTATTCATTTATTTTTCGGTTGGTATAGCAGAAAAAACTTGTTTTTGCTTCAATTAAAACTATGTAATTAATGATACTGTGAGCTTAATTTCCTTGTCAGTTTGATTGAGCGTAGCACTCCGAATCTAGGTGCGGTTTACGTGTTCGGTACCTTTGCCCCTATGATTGTCGTTTGAACAATCTCTGGTGCCTGAGTAAACAGTTCATCTACCCTTGCGAGCAGTGCCTTTGCAACGGGTCCCTTCACATGGGCATCGCGAGCCTCTTCGTCGGCGAAGGTATCGAAGGTGCTGTATGTATTCGGTCCGATTTTTAAGGCGTAAAAGGTGGTCGTCCCCGGCTCCTGCTCAATCAGGGATTGTGCATATTTTAGGAACTCTTCCAATTCCTGTTCCTTGCCCGGTTTGACTTCCATGCGTGACCAGATGGCAAACCTATCCATTCATTCTCCTTACATATCTACGTTGTGGCGGGGCAATCTTGCTCAAGGCTTAAGCTGTCGTACTCTTGCTGGCGGTGCGTGTATAGTTCTGATTGTTTGATAGCCATTCGGAAAATGGCAGATGACCACCGAAAACATGTTTGAGTGTGCCCTCTGCGGTGGGTCGTCGCCAGTCCCGTTGCAGCATAGCGGCAATCACTGTCTAGTTACAAATGATCGCGCCTGCTTGTTGCAGCCGCATACAGGAGTTGAGGTAGCGTTGTTCGGTCATAGTTACTCTCCTGAAGTTATTTATACTGATTCAATCAACTGGCAGTTGGTGGGAACCATCGACCGAGCCATTCTGTCAGTGCAGGTATTGCATTCTGATTGCCAACAAAGCCGAGATACGAGTCGGGTCTCACGAGGAAAAGGCTCTGACTACTAGTCCACCCCGTAGAAAGCCGACAATACGCACAAGCATTGCTTTACGCACTTAATGCCATAGTTCTTATCTATTTTTCATATTAGTTTAAGGAATGCCTTTTATTGTGAACGTATGACTCAATAACCGGAGGACTTCACGACCTGATGTTAACTCGTAATTTTATCCTTAAAAGCCTATTATGCAGCTTGTCAATCATTTCACTAACTGTTGCTGCACTCACATACAATAAATCCGGTGCGGTACCTTCCCATGCCGCCACCGAGATCTCGACTTCTGAGACTGTGGGAAAACAGACGGCGGTTCTCTCTGGAGGGTGCTTCTGGGGAATGGAAGCTGTTTTTGAGCATCTCAAAGGTGTATCTAATGTCGTCTCTGGCTTTTCCGGTGGTAGTGCAGCAACTGCAAACTACGAGACTGTCAGTTCTGGAACGACAGGGCACGCAGAGTCAGTGAAAATTACCTACGATCCATCGCAGATCTCATATAGCCAGCTTCTGAAAGTTTACTTCATGGTGGCGCATAATCCTACAGAGTTAAATGAGCAAGGTCCTGACACGGGCACGCAATATCGTTCAGCTATATTTTTTGTCAATGACGAACAGAAGCAAGTTGCACAAACTTATATCGATCAACTTAACACTGAGCACGTCTTCCACAAGCCGATCGTGACTCAACTGGTTCCTTTGAAAGGTTTTTACAAGGCTGAAGAATACCATCAGCACTTCATAGATCGTAATCCGATGTATCCATACGTGGTGGTGAATGACTTGCCGAAGCTAGCTCAACTTCAGGCACAGTTCCCGAAGATGTACAAGAAATAACTAGCTTCCGACTTATCAAGGCGATCGCGCGATACCACGAAGTAGTTGCCAAGAGCATCACACTTGGAATTATGACTCAGGCAATTCCCCAAATCTTTCTCGGTAGCGAGTTAGCAGAAATTCGAGTTCGGCTACACGTTGACGTTCTTGTTCCGCTTGTCTTTCTGCCTCCAAGCGTTTAAGAGTTTCTTCTCTGAGTGCCTCAACTAACTCATCATTCACCAATAATTTCTGTCCGTTATCCAAGCGATAAAAGCCAATCAGTTTTCCTTCTACAGCTAAACGGAGTTGTAATGGTTCGCTTTGACTGTCAGTAATTAGTTGATAAGCATCTTCTCGTAGTCTATACCCGCACAATTTTTCTTTAATCCACTCTCCCTTAGGATCAAATAACCAATATTCTTGTACTTCTAATGCTTCATACAGGTTTCGCTTGGTTTTTTTCTCCTCTTCTTGAGTACCTTTTGATATAATTTCAAAAATGACTTTTGGGACTTGCTTCTCCGACCAAATTTTGTAGTTGTCTCGTCCCCCTGATTCTACGTCATAGATGACCATGACATCAGGAGCAACGCGCAATTTCGGAAAATTTTCAGCATAATACAGGAATTGGTTTGCAAGAACTGTGGCTCGACGATCAAGTAAGTATTGTCTGAGGACTTCTAAGATAGTTAAAATAGCGTAGAGATGATCGTCTGTTTCCGCCACAGGTTCTCCATCGCTACTCGGATAAAAGATTTCAGATTTAGGTGAGTTAGCGACAATGGCAGTCATTCGATTTTGGATACGCGGATTTAAGATTGACTTCACTGCTAAAGGAGGGGAAGTAAGACTGAAGTCCGAACTTTGGCATTCGTACGTATGCGAATCTAGAAGCTGTCCGGTAATCCGGACAGCTTGGTAGGTTGTTGACGATTGTTCTCGCTCTCGTCCATAAATTGCGATAGATACACTTTATCAGTACTTTACTCTACAATAAAGCATCTGTGACTTGACAAATATCTTCTTTAATGTATGTTGATACAAATAGCTGACTATCGCGCACTCCTGGACTGAGCCGCTCTAGCATTTGGAAGTACACAAGGCGTTTCACTAACAGAAGGAACGTCAGCAAAAACAGCCAAAGTATTATATTCAGGAGTATCTCGGCTATAAGTAACTTGGAATGTGTATAATTTTCTTTTACCTTGCCCTTCAGTAACAACTGTTAGAAGCGTAGAGTCAGTGTCAGGAAGTCCGGGAATTGGAAGTTTTTTAATTCGTCTCAAGTGAATGACATTTGCTGCTGAGTTTTCACAATCTCCAGAATTGGCAGCTTGTTGACCGAACTGCGTGCAGACAGGACCATCAAAATCCAATGTCACCTGCGATGGATCATCCAACCAAACTTTTTTAATTGTTTCCCCAGTCTGAATAAAGCTTAAGTTTGTCCCTTGCTGGTACCAAACTGTGAGGTTTGGTATCGCTCCTCCCAAACCCTGCGCTTGGCAGGAGAATATAGAACGCAACACAGCGTTATTAGCCAAAGCTTTATCTGCTAGCAATAACATTGCAGCTGAGAAAAGTAAGGAGCCTAAAAAGAGGAAATAGGGATTTTGTGGAGTTTTTTCTTGAGAGGGAATGTTGTTCATTAATGATTACTGAAATTCAATATTTCGCCAAACTCAAATATTTTATCAAGCTATATACTAAAGTTTGAGAATAGGGATAGAACAACGTATCTTTTTAAGAGTGGTTGGGAAATCTGACTTATGGCAACTTCACATAGAACTGATATAACAATGTGATGCACTTCAAAATCGCTCAAAAAAACATGAATATTTACGATCTGCATTTATCAACGATGCTGTATGGCAACAGAGCTATACACTTCTATTACCACACACAAAGTGCCTCGATCACAAACTTGTAGTTTGATTGACGAACACTACAACTTCTTTACCTTTTGAGAGCGTCCAAAGGCTAGTTGAATTTATTGAGCGCCGAGAGTTGTCTTGTGTCTCACGCCGCGTAAGTTCGGGAACGAGAGATCTGCCAGCGCCATCCAAAAGTCCATTTAGGACTGATGGGTCGGTTCTGTCTTCGCAGTAACCACCAACCAAGCTACTGCCGCTAGAGGTACCAGTAATAACAGTACCACCGCTATTATAGCACCTTTGCCTAGGACGGTTCAGTACTTCTCCTACTTTACTCACACCACCTAAGAGACCCAGTTTCAAATCGCTTCCGAGCCGCGATCCCCCACCACTACCTTTGTATTCAGTTGCAATTAAAGGTTTACTTTGAGGACCACGAATTGTTAACACATTTTCTGGTATATTCTTTTCTCTGCGTTGACCATTTTCTTGCCAAACTGCTTTCATGACTTCAAACTGTGCCAAGCCTTTGTCAGAAAAACTAGCTTTGGTTAATAACTGTGTTTGTGCAGGCAAAGCAACACTACCATCTGCAGCTTTTAATGGCTGTTTTAATTGCACTATAAATATGTTATTGTCTTTATCATCATTATCACTATTATCGTTACTTTTATTCCTATTAAAATTCCCACCATTCGTATTCCTGTTATTGTTGTTGTACCTACCAGGAATAGTTCTAGTGCTTTCTCCAAAGGCAGCAGTTGCCAACACAGCTTTAGCAGTAGTACCTACGACTAATGATTTAGGACTAGAAGTCTGTGTGGCTTGGCTCACTACACTTGGCTGGGTTGGCTGCACGACGGGAGTAGTAGTTTGAGCGGTGATTAAAGGTTTCCGTGGTTCAGCACCGACATTTACTTTAGGAGTAGTAGCAGAAGATACCTGACCGTAACTCCCCAACTTCGATAACCTTGCCCACTCTTGCAAAGCATCTGGTGTTGGTGTTGGTGTTGGTGTTACTTGCGCTACTGGTGTAGGAACGGTGCTTTGCAGTGGTGGTGGGACATATGCGGAACGAATTTGAGGCCTTGTTGCTATAGGTTGGGGGACTCTTACAGGTCGTATAACTGTGATCACCCTTGGTGGTACACTCTGAGCGATCGCCGATCTATCTCTGAAAGTCGGTGGCGGCAGTATCCGTTGTACTATCACAGTTGGTCTAGTTCTGGCGGCGTAAGGAGGTTCCGTTCGGGAAGTGGATCTAGGTACCGTCCGAATCGGTGTCGGTTTTTCGGTTTTCAGTGCAAGTTGGGCGTCTTTCACCGCCTGTGCTTGTTCGGAAAGGGCAAGTTTGGTTTTCAGGGCCTCTATTTCTTCTTGTTGCAGTTCTTGAGGTGGTTTTAGTTTAACCTGCGCTTGCGTGTCCGGTAGCAGACTAGTACGATTTGGAGTGTTGGACTTTCTACTACTACCACCACTCATCAGCTGCGTCAAAAACAAACCAGCAACCACAACCACAGCCAAGGTTCCACCTCCCACCAAGGCTAACTTAGCAAAGGGGTTTGATGATAGAGCTTGTGTAGTAGCGACTTCTCGTGGTTCTAATGGTTCAGCTTGTGGTTGTCTCAATTCGGCTGAATCCTCTTCAAAAGAAGACGCAGGAGACTGAGATTCTTCTTCCAAACCAACCAATCTGGCCATACGTGCTTCCCAATCGGAAGAATCTACTTCAGGGGGCAAATTTTTTGCAGGAGGAATTTGATATTTAGTCATAATAAGTAAACCTTTATTTCAGGAACAGTTTTTATCTTTAATATCGCAAATATTGTAAATTTCCAGCCTTGCTTCACCAACGCGATGCACTGCTAAATTCAAAGGAAGTGCTGTATTTGGTAGTGGAGTTTCTTGGTCGTTTCTGACCCGGACTAAGATTTGTTTGTTAAAAGGGGTTGAATTTCCTAATGGATCGAAACTTGTCAAGCTTAATTGATTAGCTAACATCTCCACTCTCCATTTGCCATCCTCTATTTTTGTTGGTTGAGAAACTCTTTGTAAAACCAATACAGACTCAGTTCCTGTAGATTGATTATCTGGAGTTAAATTACTGATTTCTTTCTCAAATTTTTGCCGAAAACCATTAGCGAGTAAATCGGAACTTATTTGCTGGACTATTCTTTGCGGCTGTTTCGGCGACCAAGTCATCATTAAAGTCATGGTTTCACCCACAAAACGCCGAATTGTTTCGGGATTTCGCTCTAAATTCGGTTGAGACTCTACTGTGATGGCGCTTCCATCAACAAGTTGTACCAAACTAGGCATTGCATTTTTTCGATTCAACTGCTGCAATAGAGAGCCGTGAAACGTCAGTACCAACAAGGCAAATAAATTCAGACCGAATGTTCCTACCGCTAAGAACGGTAGTATATTGGTCTTCTTACTTTCTTGATTAAGTAATTGCATTAATTATAGATAATAAAAACTACTTGATAAAGCTGCCAGAACTTCCTGGACTACAGGAACGACCACGGCCTCCATTAGATGCGCTATCTTCATCCAGCAAACACAAATTCCGAATTTCGTAAATTTCCATTTTTGCACTGCGGACGCTATAAACTGCTCTTTGCAAGTCTGTAGCCGTGTTAGTAAGCGGATACACGTATGTATCTACTGCCCTCACTAGCAAATCTTTATTAAAAGGAACTATAACTTTCTTATTTTCTTCAGAACGTTTTTTTTGAATCAGGTCGGCGACCATCCCAATTCGCCACTTTCCTGGGCCAATTTTTTCGGGCGGATAAACTCGTTTGATTATTAACTGTGACGACAAAGCTTGACTGGAGTTGTTAGAGAAGACTTCTGGCGGTGTAATTTCTGCAATTGTGCTTAAAAAACCCTTACGAAAATCTTCTGATAAGGCAAAACTCGCAATCCAACTGCTTGTAGCAACCTTTCGGCTGAAACCTTGCGGAGTTCTAATAGACACTCCTGGATCTGAGAGAGGTCTTGCAGCTTGTTCTATACTTTGTGCAGGTAACGTTCCTGACCAGTTAAACATTGATGTCATCGTTTGACTGACAAATTGACGAATAGCTTCTGGTTCTCGTGCCAAATCATCAGTCACAGTAACTGGTTTATCATCAATCAGCTGCACAAAAGTAGGAGATTTCTCAAGACTGAGTTTGCGAATCGTCAATCCTTGAAATATCAACAAAAATAAAACAAACAGATGCAGCCCAAAAGTAGCCAGCGCAAAAGCTAGTAAAAAGCCCCCCGTTCGTTTTTTCCTTTTCTCTAGTAATACCATTTACCCATTCCCTCTCCCTCTCTCCCCTAAGGTCCTAATCGTTCAAACTAGCGCTGTCAAAACTTCTCTACCTCAGATGCACACTTTTTATGCCGTATTTCCCATTAGTCCTTATTATAACTATAAGTATTTAACAGGGCACGATATTATACTACACCGTCTTGTACATCATCTGCATGTAGGGAGAGAAGAGGCAAGGCAGAGGTAGATATGTAACATGTCGCGTCTTGACTGTATTCTAGGAAGCACAGAGTGATTATTCTGTAGATCCTAAGAGCGCATCACTCCCCACTGCCTCCTCTTTTACACCCTCTCCCTTACCCAAGAAGCAGTGTTACTAATAGAATTGAAGACTGCAAATCCTCCCCCTGCAGCCAAAGCCAGGGATAAAATTGGTGCAAGAACTCCTAGAAAAATAATGAACCACATCAAGTCAGGATCGGCATTGGCATCTTGTGCTGGTCCATTTATAATCACTCCTGCCGTTAATATGGCAATAATGTTGAAGGAAATTTTGGCAATTCCAAGCGATACAAAACCCGTAAGCCATGCAAAAATTGGTTTACCAGCTACAGGCAACAAAGAACCACCTACAGCTAGAGGTCCTAAAGTTGCTATCAGTAGCATAGTAGATTCGAGTAAATTCTGGAAAGCAAACTGTAAGGAAATTAAAAAGGTTTTAATACTTGTCTGTACTGTCGAACCAATAAAAGAGTTAAAAGCAACTTCAGACAAGTTCCCTCTATTATCTGTAATTAAATTCACCTTATTTTCTAATCGAGTGATCCAAATTTGATTACCATACAAAGTTCTGTATTGCTGCCAAAGATCGCTAATTTTTTCCTGAGCTTTAATAAAGCACTGAGTTTGTAGGCCGCCAGTCAGGGCTTGACAAGGACGCAAGAAAGAACCAGCAACTTCTTCTGCAACGCTAAGATTGAGGGCTTGCTGATATGTTTGATTGATATCACCTGCTTGCACTACTTGTTGGTTCGCGTTATTAAGAACATTCCGTACTCCCAGAGTTAGGTTAGACAGTACAGTTCCATTTCCAGGATTTGCTAACAGGAGTACAACAATAAATGGCCAAATTAACCCTGAGATTGGACGGGAATATTCATTGTCTAAAACATCTCTAAGCCATTGAACCATAAAAAATAATAGGGTGCCAACAGCAAAAAAAACACCCAAATTTGTCAGTGCGCCGTACAAATTATTGTTAGTATTTTTTTGTAATAAATCAACCCATTGATTATTCCAACCATCAGCAATACTTTTTGCCGTTATTGCCCCATCATTGAAAATGTCATTAACACCAATTTGTGCAAAATGCAAGTTATCAAGCCACATCTTTACTCCTGTCTCCTCCCTCCTCACTGCTGATTTCCAACTGCTGTGTCCTGATTTTTCCCGACTAACAGATCTGCTTGAGAAGCGGTTCTCAAAAGTCGCGCAGCTTCTGTAGATGCATCGACTCTTCTAGCACGATTTTCCTCTTCCATCTGCTGGGAAATATTTGCTAAATTCAAGTTAGAATATTGCAGTGATCGGTTGACATGCTCTGTACTCGCAAGGGTTTCGGCTATCATCTTTGCTTGTTCGCTTTGAATGATGATGCTGCGAAACTGCAAACATTGTGGAGATTGGCCTGTACCGATAGTTGGTGTTGATGAACCCTGCGAACTGGCCCCATATGTTGATGCTGCAGCCACTGTATTCTCGATATTTGTCACTAATTGTGTTAAAATATCCTCGCAATTTGCTTCGGCATCATTTGCAGATTGCTCGAATTTCTTAATATGATCCAGCCCCTCTTGAGCATCTTGTAACTTTAATCTTGCCCGAAGTTGTCCATTGGCTCCCAGAACACCTTCTGCAGCACCAAGGGTAACTTGGCGATCAAGTTCATTTCTGGATATTGTTCCTTGGATCGCCGGATTATTCTCAAAAGTACTTGATATAGATTTGGCGATCGCATCTTCACTCACATTTTTTCCAGCAACGACTGGATCGGGTATGCTGAGATCGCCTAAAGAACTATCGAGTTCAGCGACAGACTCGTAGTCTAGAGGCGCTAAGGCGTTGGGAACACTACTACTTAGATAGTCTTTTAAATCTTGTGCGTAAGATTGAAAATCTGTCCAAACTTCCCCTATTGCCATAGCTGGTAATATTCCCAGGAATACGAGAAAAATAGTCAAAATAGTTGTTTTTCGCATACATTAAGCTATTTGAAAATCCGTAAACAATCGTCAAGGCTGGGAGTAGGAAATTGAATTAAAAATTAGATATTTTACATTTTTAATTATTAATTTTTAATTCTTTCTCCCCATTCAAGTTCCCCGTATTGTCGCGACTAATCGGCGTGCAAAGACAGAAATAGCCTCATACTTATCGTTGTATTCCTGCATAGTTTGTGTCCGTGCCGCTTGTTCGTTCGGGTTGTTAGCAACGACTGCCAGTTGTTCATAGCCAGGATAATAGCGACAGAAAGTGTAAACACCATTGTCATCTAGCAGCCATTGGCTATAAACACCTTCTTTGCGGGGGAAAAAGCTTTCTGACGCATTGCGAGCAATAATTTCCCGAGGATATTTTAAGATGTTCTCGAAACTATCCACGGCCACAGGCTGAATACGACCAATCAATCGCGTTGACAGGTTTTGCAAAACTTTAGATGCAGCTTTAGACTTGGCAATGGTGTCCGGGTCTTGTGCTGATAGAATAACTCTGATCCCAGCCTTAGCACCGTTAGCACAGATTCTTCCAACCAAACTAGCAATTTGCTCGAATTCAAATAGAATTGGTGCCTCATCGATAAAGAAGATGGAAGATGGACTGCTTAATGCGCGTCGCAAAGCAGCTGAATAAGCACTTAAAGATAGGATGGCGGCATCTTCACTATCAGATAAGTTTCTCAGAGCAAAAACCAAAAGTGGAGCATCGGTGGGGAAACTGGATGGTGCAGAAATAGCTTGTCCGACGCGACTGGAAAGCCAAAACCGCAAGCGCAGGTGAATTTGACTAAGTGCATCCTCGACTCTGCCACCTACAGTATCTAGTTGTAAGTGATCTGGAGAGCAGAATAAGAGAAAATCATTTAAGGTAGGTGTTTTCTGCCAAGCCTCAGTGCCAAATCCCCCTTCAATCGCCTGACGATATCGTTCTTTGATTCCATCATCAGTAAAAAAGGCTCCTAAAGCCAAGTTGATGATCGAACGTACCGTTTGTGTCAGCAACTGACTTTCACCAGACGATCCCAAAATCATTGTCATTAACGCAGATTCCAGGAAGGAAACATAATCCAGCATCCGATCGCGTTGTTCTTCTATACTCAGCGATCGCAAGTCTGGCTGTTCAAACAAGTTATTCGATTGTTTGGAGATATCGAAATATGCTCCATTCCTGCCCATAAATTCTGTATAGTCGGTGAAGGTAGATGTCCCATCAGGTTTGGGGTAGTCCAACGCTACCACTGGAATGCCATATGCTAAAGCCTGAGTTAAGATCCCTGACACCAACACCGATTTACCCGCACGAGTTGTCGCAAACAGCGCTAAATTTTTATGCTGGTTAAACAAATCTAGATGAATGGGTGTTCCCCCTTCTTCGGCGATTAACTCAAAGCCTTGGCTATCACCAGCCCTGGTAATTGTTAATGGTATTAATCCTGGAACTTCATTGGTTAAGTAAAGCTGACGACGGTTAAAGGGTTTGACTAACAATCCCTCCCAAACTATGGGTAGTGTTTGCAGCCAAATTTTCCAAGTATACTCTGTTTCCCTCACGACTTGTGCCGGACGTTGAAAACAGCTTTCAATATATTTTGTTGCCTCATCTAACTTCTCAATAGTTGGGCGATGGACAACAATAGCTATTGATGTATAAATCGGTATTGCACCCTCATACAATTGTTCTTGTGCCGCTACCGATTTTTTCAGCTTCATTTGAGCGCTGACATCGATAGTTTTACTTTTTTCTTGTGCCATCGTTGCTGTCAAATTTGACTGCTTCAGCACTCGTTGCAAAGTCGTTTTCACCATGGCAGGATTAGCCGCCGTTAACTCGCAAAAAATCTCTGTATCAACAACAACTTCTCTCCCCAACAATTCCCATAAATAGCGCAGTTGAGCAGATTTACTTACCCAACCTCCTGGTTTTTCTAAAAATGTCATCACGCCAGCATAGCGATTGTTCACATGAATCCAACGGCGATCGGCGCAAGGGACACCTGTATCCATCAGGAATGTTGTGCTGTGGAGATTGTCAATCAGTAATTTAGTGCTTGCTAAGTCTGAATAGACTTTTTCTTGCAGTCCATTTTCATCCAGAATAATTAATTGGGGTATGTCTATCGGCTGCGTATCATTAAATCGTCGCCAGAGATCCTGCCAGAGTTCCACCGCAGTCAAAGGCTTGATAGTCAATCCCATTTGGTTGGATAAAAGCTGTTCCCAACGGCGAAAACCTTCTTTGTAAGCATTGTTGACAACAGTTTCGATGCGCTCGTTTTTCACATCGGCAAAATCACCTTTGAATTTCAGCCACCATAATTCACCTTTTGCCAACAGTCTTTCGATCCAATCAGTAGTATCTGTAGAATTGGGTTCAATAGTATACGTCACATAAGCCCGGAGAAACTTCGGTTTGCGGATACCAGCACGAGTGAGTTCTTTAATTCTTGCTCGCTCCGACATCAGCAAATATTGTATATCTGGTGATGGTGCCCGTTTTCCCAGGGCTACAAGTTCTGCTTGTCGTTTAGTATCCGAACTAAACGACCCCATATGGAATGTAATTTTTTCTCCAGTCGGTATATCTTTTAAACCGACTTCAATATTGTTACAAACTGTATCAATTTGATCTTCTGTCAGAGTCGTGTGAATGCCTCGACACTCAAAACCAAAAACAAAGCAAAACCTATCTTTTTGGGTACCTTTTGTCAAAATATAAGCGCCAATACTCCTCCCATCGAGAGATATACTGAGCATTGATGCCAGATTTAAAGCATCTTCAAATGGTGTTAATCTTGCGTTTTCCCCGCTTCCGGTCCCGACGCTTTGTTTTCCGATTTTTTGCTTCATGGCTAACATGTAGAAGGCTTAGATAACGAGCCGTACCTCGTGTCCAAGTGGGGACAGCAACAAATTTGCTTAAAAAGCGCCAACTCCTACCACCAGTTAATATCCACCAAGTTGCCATTCCCCACCCAGTAATGAGTATGGTCCACAACCATTTTTGGAAATCATCACTGAAAAAACCACCAAAAATACCGTTGACGATAAAATAGGAAGTTAATGCAATGATTGTCCAAGGAAAGATTTGGTCAGCAGGAATGGGTCCTAGTGAAGGTTGCGCTCCCAGGATTTGATTAACAGGTCGAAATTCTTGCTCTCTCTCTTTGGACATAGTTCATGACTCAGTTACTCCTCATTTTAGTCTAAATAAATTCTTAATTAATTGTTTAACCTTTATTACCGTTGCCAATAATAAAGCTTGTCAGCACATCAGCAACGGTGACGGCTATAACGACCAATAAAGGAGTTCTCGCAATACTTTGCCAGTCCTCGTCTTTGCGGACTGCATTGATTACACCAATCAGCGCAACAGCTATATAGAGTAAGTAGATCGCTCGCAAAACGTTGAAGATGAGACTCACGGCTGTCTGAGTGCCTTCGCCTGTTGATGTCCCTCGGGTTAAATCTGTTTTAAAAAAATCTTCGGCTTTCTTAAAAAACTGTGCTTCGGCTGGAGCGGCAAAGTAGTCCAACCAAAATAAACTCAGCATGACAACCGCAGCAACTATCTGTAATATAACTAGCTGTCGCTTGGGTAAATTCACTTGTAAGCCTACTTGCTGCATCACAACAACAATTAAACTGCCTGTCAGCAAACAAAACAGTAGCATAGGGCTTTTTAAGCTGATCACACTCAAAAACACCGTGCAAGCAATCAAAAAGGGGACAGAATCAAGTAGCATTTTACCCCAGTATTGCAATGTCAATCTAAATTTATTAGATGTTCGCCTTATCCTCAAAACTAAGGCTTTGAAAAAGAATCCCTGAGGAGAACTTTGCTCAAACGGAGAATTTTGCCCTAACATTTGCTCATTTCCCTATGGTTGACTACAGTAATTGTGAAACTACAACCTCACATTTTTACACTACTTGCAAATATAGATCGAAATTTGAAGTAAAATCAGTAACTTATAATTTAAGCTAATATAACATGACTAAAGTCAGGGGTAAGTATGTAAGTGTGTAAACATTCAGCCATCAGCACCGAAGAGCCGTCAACTATAAAGTAAGTTGTGTAAACATTCAACAGAGTTTAGTTTAACCTTTATATGTCATAAATGATGGTTGGACACGTACTGAGATTTATAAGAGTTCCACTTTTATGATACAAGCTTCACTACACCTTAGCACTCTCGTTAGAGCCAACGAGGCTTTAGGTAAAAAAACAGTTAAACAACAGTTAAAGAATAGTAAACATTCGGCACCTAGAGAGAATTACGTAAATCTTCGCACGTAAAGCCCTGTTTTGAGAACTCATGCCTGCTGTTTGGTAATGAATAATGGCTAAATGAGCAAGAAAATACCAAAAAATAACTCAACTTGATCAAAAAAATATACATAGTAAGACTAAATAAATTATGATAGATTGAGCATAGATGAGTCGTAAAAATTATTTTTTTAACGAGCCGCTAAGACGCCAAAAACGCTCCTGTAAATAAACACAGAGAGAATTTCACAACTGATGTGCGGACTGCTATATTGTACGTTGAAGCGAATAGCAAAGAAGGAACAATCAAGACTTTTCTATAAATAAGCCAATTAAACTTGAAACGTTCAACCATGAAAACCAGATTATCTTTCTTAAATGAGAAAAAGCCCAGCGTAAACTGAGGTTTTGTTGCTTCAATGTTTTCTTTAGTCAATCTATTAATCAAGTTTCCTTTTTACATTTAGGAACTTTACCCAAAAAACTGACCCTGATGGCACAAAATCTCTCATATGAGGTTGAGCCTCCTATAGCTGCATTTTCGGAAATCAAAGTTCTTAAAGCTTACTCTGCTTACAGCAATTTTCAGGTAATTAGACCACAGTCGTAGGGGCGAACGGTGAGACAGAGAAAGCAGGAGGGTTAGCCCGCTCTCACGGGGACTGCGATCTTCGCAGCGAAGCGCGAAGCGGTAGCGAGTCTTCTCCCAAGGGGAGACGCAATCATGCGAACGAGCGTCAGCGATCTTCGACGTTCGCGTAGCGTCTCGCTCCAGTTGGAGCGTCAGGAGCGTCAGGGCCGTTCGCCCTTACAAGCCGTGTGGTTCATTTAGGTGAAAATTGCTGTAAGTTTGATAATTTGCTATTGTCTTGTACGCAACAGGATTGTAGGTAACGAAAAATCTAGCATTTTCAGCCTTTATTTCCTTTCTCGTCCGCATCTCGGCTCAACCTCAACAAGCCAACACGAGAGATATCAGCTAAAACTGGGAATACTCACTCTTTTGGCACATAAACTCGTCAAAAGAGTGATTTCTTGGCTTTAGCGTCTAACTAAATTCATCATCGCCTCTGGATACCGTGAGCCAGCAGCAACGCCTTGAGGTAATACTTGGTTAATTTGCTGGATGTCTTCCGACGTTAAAACGATGTCCACTGCTGCGGCATTGTCTTGTAGGTACTGCCGTCGCTTAGTACCGGGAATCGGAACAATGTCCTCGCCTTGAGCAAGTACCCAAGCGATGGCAAGTTGTGATGGTTTACACCCCTTTCTTTCGGCAATCTCCCCAATCTGCCGCACGAGTTCCAAATTTTTCTGAAAGTTTTCGCCTTGAAAGCGCGGTGACTGACGGCGATAGTCATCCGGTGCTAAATCCTCAAACTGTTTAATTTGTCCGGTTAAAAACCCTCGGCCTAATGGGCTGTAAGCAACAAAACCAATCCCCAGTTCTCGGCAGACAGTAAGAATTTCATCTTCAGGATCGCGACTCCACAGAGAATACTCGCTTTGCAGTGCGGTGATGGGATGTACAGCGTGAGCGCGGCGCAAAGTTTGCGGTCCTGCTTCGGAAAGTCCGATGTGTCGCACTTTACCAGACTTCACGAGTTGCGCCATCGCTTCAACAGTTTCTTCAATGGGGGTATTGGGATCAACACGGTGCTGATAGTATAAGTCTATTGTGTCCACACGCAAACGCTTAAGGCTGGCGTCGCAGGCAGAACGGACATATTCTGGTTTACCGTTGATACCGCGAACATTTGGGTCAGAGGTGCGAACAATACCGAATTTGGTAGCAAGAATAACTTGCGAGCGGCGATCGCCTATAGCACGTCCCACCAATTCTTCATTTGTGTAAGGTCCGTACATATCAGCAGTGTCTAGGAAATTTATTCCTAAATCTAGGGCTTGATGAATGGTTGCGATCGCTTCGTTGTCATCACGAGTGCCATAAAAATCTGACATACCCATGCAGCCCAAGCCAATCGCAGAAACAGTGAGTCCACTTTTGCCTAATTGTCGAGTTTTCATCTTCCCTCCAAGTACATTTTCAACTATCTATATGTTTTGCTAGCGTAGCTGTTGAACAAGATGATTCTTACACACCAACCTGCTGAAATCTCCGGCTGAAGAAAGTTTCAATTTCGTTGATTTCACCTTCACTTAAGCGGAATTCAGCTGCGCCAATGATTCCTCCAACTTGTTTAGTGCTGCGTCCCCCGACAATGGCACCAATGATAGCAGGATGTCGTAGTGTCCAAGCACTTGCCACCTCAAAATGCTCGCCACCAGAGTGGTAGAGATCGCCTGGTGAGGTTGAGCATAACCAATGACAGCTTGAATATAAAGCTGTACTGAAGAAGTGCAGAATCGCTTCGGGTGCAAACTTTTTGGAATGAAAAACAAGTGTGATCGCGCTCTGTAGATGATGACGGATTGACATCGCAAATCACAAACAACCCCGTTGTGAAATGCATTGAGCTGATGAATGCAAACCCTTTTAGCTTATGGTTAGCATTCCTGTTTCAGCCTTTGCCCTAAGACAGATTTTGTCTATTGACGCAATAGTTTTTGATGTGATGTTGATCACAATTTCGAGTGACTTTCAACGGTTACTCCCGCTTCTAATTCCAGCGCTTTGATCAAGGCAGAGGCGTTTTCTTCTCCCCATCCTTGATTGACAGCTGTTTTGATGGTTTCGCGTACAAGAGCGGCAGCTGGCGTTGGAGAATTCAAATCTTGGGCAAGTCGAGCGATCAAATTGGCATCTTTCAGCATGTGTTTTAATGCGAAACTTGGTGTAAAGTCGCGCTCCAGGAGCGTCTTACCCATGCCGTCAAAAATTGGAGAGCGAAAATCAACTACATGCAATACATCGAGAACGTCCTTCGGATTCAGTCCGGCTTTGGTTGCTAGAATCATCGCTTCCCCTAACGCTTCGATCTGGGTTGCCACGATTGAGTTCCCGATCAGTTTCATTGATGCCCCTTTACCAGAGTCACCCAGGTAATGTATCGTTTCACTTAACGGCTCTAAAATCGGTTTGACTTGCTCAAATACGTCCCGCTTACCACCGACAACAATCCACAATCCTCCTGTAGCAGATTCGTTTTTACTGCCAAAAACGGGAGCATCAAGAAATTCAACGTGCTTTTCGGCATAAGCTGCGGCTTCTCGGCGGGAGGTGTCAGGATGAACCGTACTCATGTCGATCGCTATTTGTCCTGAGCGCACGTTCGCTAAAATGCCATCTTGCCCAAAGACAACTTCTTCTACCACGTTATCATTCGCAAGACAGTACATAATTACCTCAGCATTTTCAACGGCTTGTGCAGGTGTTTGAGCTTGTGTTGCACCTTTTTCAACCAAAGGCTTACAGGATTCTGGGCTGCGATTCCAAACCGTCACCTGACAGCCAGCTTTGAGCAAGTTGGTTGCCATGCCACTGCCCATGATGCCAAGTCCTAAATATGCAATGCGTTTCATAATGATATGTTACTTTAAGGAAGTTTATAGAGATATTTTTGACACAAGAAACTTGTTCGTACTCTCTCCTCACATCATCGAAGTTTTGAGGATAAATTCATCATCCAATCGACAGACTCACTCTTAAGTTCGTGAAAATTAATTATGCGTTCGTTAAAACCTTTGGTAGAGACTTCCCGAGTAAGTTCCCCCTTACATCGAATCTCCTTGATACATACAGAGTAATGACCCCTCTATAGGATGATGTTCTGAACAACAGATGAAATCACGATTGATATGGACACCAAGATGTTGTGCTGTTGGTGTGGACTTAATCTGTTAAATTAAATTGAAAGGAAATTCCTTATGGATCTGAACATTAAGGATCTGCGAATTGTCAGCCCTGCATTCTCTCCCCTTGATCGTATCCCCAAACAGTACACTGGTGAGGGCGAAAATATCTCACCTCCATTAGAGTGGAGCGGGCTGCCGGCCGGAACCCAACAACTAGCATTAATCTGCCATGATCCAGACGCACCGATTCCTCGCGGGTTCACACACTGGCTACTCTACGGTATTCCCCCAGCCGTCACTCAACTTGCTTTATCAGGTGGCAGCAAGTTTACAGAAGGCATAAATAGTTCTGAAAAACAGGGGTATACTGGACCGATGCCACCAGAAGGACACGGTCGCCACCACTACTATTTCTGGTTGTATGCCTTGGATACAGAATTAGACCTCAAACCAAGCTTAACTCGCGAGCAACTTCTGGAAGCGATCGCCAATCATGTGATTGAGCAGGCGCGGCTCGTTGGAGTTTACGAGCGTTGATAGTCGTGTGTCTTTAGGAATATACTGTCAACTATCTGTACTGACTGCTTAGACAGTACAGTAAAGGTTTGAAAGAGTCAGCTTTCACCCGTAAAAGAAACTTACATCTATGCGTGTAAAGACTGTTGACCACAAATCAAAAATCCCCCATCACTTGCCTTGGTAATAGGGGAGATTCGATAGTGAGAGAAGTGATTAGGATATTTACTGGATAATGAATCCTTGGGGTCTGATTACATCTTCCAAATCTGCTTTCTGAAAGTTTGCCCCCTCTATATTCGTGTCAGTCAGATTTGCCTTCTCTAAATCTGCATCAAATAGGTTTGCTCCCTGCAAGTTTCCTCCCATAATATTTGCCTTGCCCAAATCGGCTCCTTGTAGGTTTGCGGCTTGTAAGTTTGTTCCCTGTAAGTTTGCTCTCTCTAAGTCAGCATTTTGCAAGTTCGCATTTTCTAAAGAAGCGCCTTGTAGGTTTGCATCTTTCAACTTTGCTCCCATCAAGTTACACCCTACACATTCTTTAGTGTTTAGTAAACGTCTAACGTTTGCTGCTACAGATGTTATTGGTGGAGTAGTTGTAGATGGGGTGGTGGTTATGGATGGTATTTCTGTTTGAGCGTTGGCTACAGGTTGGTCAAACAGAGAAAATGTAGCTACAAGTACCACAAATGCTGTAGTTACAAGCCAGGTTGTTAATTTTCTTAAATTGTGCTTTTTCATTTAACTTAAGTGGCTTTGATTGAAACCACCAGTAAAGTGCTTAATGTTCACTTTAGATAAGTTAGTGAATAAAATCAAACATTATTTTTATTCTAAGTCATAAATTAAAGTGATTAAAAGTCTTTTCTAATGACTTTTTAACTAACAATTACTGAATGCGATCGCTTTTGGTGAATATTTCATTCTGTGACTCGAACGACATCTGTTCGTGCCTGTTCGAGCATCCAATTAGACACTTCAGCAAGAATTCCTCTCGGTCTTTCCAATTACCTGAGGAGCGGATACTTATTCCAACAGTACCATATTTTCAACCACATGCATTTTTTTTGATCGCTTTATAGCCTGGACAAGTATCGTTGTATCGTTCAGCATATGATTTATACGCCATGCTGTTTAAACCATGTCTTCAGACGTTGCCAACCATCAAGGGCATCTTTCTCACGGTAGGAGGGGCGATAATCGGCAAAAAAGGCGTGCGGTGCATCGGGGTAAACGATAATTTCTGATTTACTGCTGCTCGATTTCAGGCGATCGCGCATTTGCTGCACTGAATCCTGGGGAATTCCGGTATCTTGACCCCCGTAGAGTCCAAGAATGGGGACTTTTAGTGTAGAGCCAATATCAATCGGATTTTTGGGCATGAGTTCGGTGGTATTACCCACTAAGCGACCATACCAAGCTACACCTGCTTTAACTTTAGGATTGTGTCCGGCATATAACCAAGTAATACGACCCCCCCAGCAGAAGCCTGTAATCCCTAATTTATTAGCATTACCCTTAGCTGATTTCACACCCCAATCGACTGTGGCATCGAGATCGGATAGCACTTGAGCATCTGGTACTTTGTCTACGATTGGGCGAATTTCTTCGATGCTGGTTAACTTTGAGACATCGCCCTGACGCACGAATAATTCTGGAGCGATCGCCAGATACCCCAATTTAGCAAAGCGACGGCAGATATCCTGAATGTGTTCGTGTACACCAAATATTTCATGGATGACCACAATCATGGGAAAATTTCCACTTCTTTCTGGCATCGCTCTATAAGCGGGAATTTCGCCATCTTGGACGGGAATTTTCACCGCACCTGCAACCAATCCTTTGGTATCGGTAGTGATGACTTTGGCTGATACGGGTTGCACTGCCAAAGCGAAACCTGTCGCAAGGGTAGCTGTTGCGATAAATTGGCGGCGCGTTACTTCTTTCATTTCCCGATCCTTGAGGAGACAGAATTTTCCTAAATCAAGATTAGTATAACCTATTACAGAAATAGCTTTTTTATATTCTCTAACAATTAGTTATACATATTTTTACATGATAGCTTTTCTGAAACGCATAATTAATTTTTCCGAACTTAGTCTATTAAAGGTGGCTCATGGAATGCCCTTGATGCCGCGACAGGGAAAATTATCTGGCAGGCAGCAGATCCAAAAGGTGAAAGGAATATGGCTTTAATGACAGTAGCGAATGGAGTGGTGTCTGCTGGCTCGATGACATCTGCAACCGATAAGAATAACATGTATGCATTAGATGCGAAGACTGGTAAAATTTTGTGGAATTTTAACAGTGGGGGATCAGTCATTGCAGGTGCCGCAGTAGTTGATAGCACAGTATACTGGGGTTCTGGCTACACCCACGTCCCAGGCAATCTGCCGTCTAATCATAAATTTTACGCATTCACAGTCTCGAAGCATCTGTGATATTACGTCCGGTAAATTAACATTTATTATGATAGACTGCGCTGAGCCAAAGAAAAGATTGTTTAACATAAAACCTTTTTTCTCCGGATCTTAGTCCGATTGTTAGTAAAATACGTTGTTGTCTTTTTCTAACTGCCAATCTATACCAGCCTTATTTGATAGGTTAACATATAGTTTCGGCTATTAAGGGTTGAGAGTCAACTATTAACAGTCAACAGTTTTCACTCAATATTTACGAATGCTTTATCTAGCATTATCCCATAGTGCGTATATACTGATATTTGCGCTATTATATCCACTCAATAAAAAGTAGATACAAACATGAGAATACTTATCGTAGAAGACGATGATCGCATTGCTCAACCCTTAGCCGAAGATTTAAAACACGAGCAGCATCATGTTGTCGATGTCGCTTCTGATGGCATTGAGGGTTGGGAATATGCCTGTTCTACTGAATATGAGCTAATTTTATTAGATTTAATGCTTCCTAAATTAGATGGAATAACATTGTGTAAGCGTTTGCGTTCTGCTCAATGTAGTGCTTTAATTTTAATGCTATCAGCGTTAGATTCAACCTCAGATAAAGTTGTTGGACTAGATGCTGGTGCTGATGATTATTTAGTAAAGCCATGTGAGCTAGAAGAATTAGCTGCACGAATTAGAGCTTTATCTCGGAGAAGTTCAGAGATAAAGCAAGTCATATTAAGCAACGGAGATTTACAAATAAACCCGAGTAACTGTACAGTGACTTATGCAGATAGAGAAATTTCACTAACACCTAAAGAATATATGATTTTAGAATGTTTTTTGAAACATAAAAATCATGTTCTTAATCGTTCAAAAATTTTAGAAAAGCTATGGACATCTGATAATTTTTCTGGTGAAGAGACAATCAAAACTCATATCACTAATATCCGCAGAAAACTAAAATCGGTAGGAGCAAGCGAGGATATTATCACAACTGTTTATGGTGTTGGGTATCGTTTAAATACTAAGTGAGTAAATAGATAATATTTTTATTTGCTGAGCAAAACAACTATTGTCGCTAATAAAGGCTGACAGTCAAATGTCAACTATTAATAAACAAAGCAATGTTTCAAAAAATACGCTATCAATTACTGTTATCTTATTTGGTAGTGTTGGCAACCATACTAGGAGTATTTACAGTTGTAGTCAGAATTGCTTTTTATCGCAGTTTGACAAATCAACTGACAAAAACTTTGACTTTTATAGGTCAAAATGCTATTGTCAACGCCCATTATGATAAAAATTTTAAAGATGTAAAAATTCAAATCGATAGAAAGTTTCCGGAGAAAGATTTTCTGGCGGCAGATCAAGCTTTACAGTGGTTCAATTCCCAAGGAGTTTTAGTCGCCCAGCAAGGAAAGGGAAATGCCTTTTTAGCATTGCCGTTTTCTGCAAGCGAATCTGTACAAAGCCAAGAAGAAAAAGTTCAAGGAGTGACTTTACCAATTATTGTTGACAATGAGAGAAAACTCATTGGGTATGTAAGAGTTAGTCAATCCTTAGAGGATATTGACCAAAGCTTGAATAAGTTAGACTGGGGTTTGGGAGGAGGAATTTGTATTGCATTGCTTCTAAGTGGTGTGAGTGGAATTTTGCTAACGCGTCAGGCAATGAAACCAATTGAAGAAGGATTTCAACGCTTTAAACAGTTTACTACTGATGCTTCCCACGAACTCCGCAGTCCTTTAATGGCAATTAAAATTAATGCAACGGTGGCACTTAAATATATAGAGGGGATGCGAGAGACAGATGTTAAAAAATTCCAATCTATCGCTAGTGCAACCAACCAAATGATTCGCCTCACGGAAGACTTACTATTTTTAGCGCGTTACGATAAGATTCCGACTCAAAATTGGGATACTGTTAATTTGACAGTGATTTTAGATAATTTGTTACAGCTTTATAAACTTCAAGCTGAAGCTAAACAAATTAACTTGCAATTTGAATTGATTCAGAATCTGTATTTATTAGGTGATTCAGTCCAATTAACCCGATTGTTTACAAATTTAATTGAAAATGCTATCAATTATACATCGGATGAAGGTTTAGTTGAAATTAAGGCAAGCCAAATCGGTTCCCAAATCTATGTAAAAGTACGGGATACAGGTGTAGGAATTGCACTAGAAAATATTGACAAAGTGTTTGATCGCTTTTGGCGAGCCGAGCAATCTCGTTCGTATCATCTTGGCGGTTCGGGTTTGGGACTGGCTATTGCACAAGCGATCGCCCAGAGCCACGAGGGACTAATTACTGTGACAAGTCAGTTAAATGTTGGGAGTTGTTTTACGGTACGTTTATCAGCTAGTACCGCTCCCTGAGAATTAAAAATTAAAAATTAAAAACCTTTACAGAATATTTATTTAGTTTCATCATATCTTGATATAACGGCTATATTGTATTTGTATTTCCCAGGTTGGAATATGGGAACGTCAGCAACGAGTATAAGTAGGAGATGTTCACCTATGCCGAGATGGACTGCACAGGACAAACAAGCGTATCGAACCGAGGTGATTCGACGAGTTACCGCAGCGATGCCCTCAGTAATGCAGGAATATGCCTCAATTAATTGGGCTGAGGAATTGAAAGTCTACCATACTGAGCATGAATATTACCCTGACTACATCCACGCTCCTATTCATGGGATAACCAATGCCTACACTAACACTGAGTCGTGTTTAGCCTGGGATGCTGCTATGAATGCAATTATTCCCCTAAGCCACAATGTTAGTTGCCAGCAGTTGCGCGAGAACATGGCTGAGCTAATTCCTCAAGACGCTCAAATTGGAACAGTGCTAGAGCTTGGTGCAGGTACGGCTGAAGGAGCGTTGGCTCTGGCAAGGCGGTTCCCACAAGCTACTTTTCGCGTTACTGATGTTTCGCCTTACATGCTGGTGATCTCTCAGTACAAGTTTAACAAGGTTGGATTTGATGAGCGGGCTTCGTTCGAGCAGGTGGACGCTCGTCACACTGGCTACCCTGACAACTCTTTTGATATTGTCACCTCATCACTACTCTTGCACGAGACGCCTAAAGAGTGGACGCCGAAGATTCTTAAGGAGATGTACCGGATCACCAAGCCCGGAGGTTGGGTACTATACGCTGACACCTATCGTGGTGAATACGCCCTGAGCGCTTCTTTTCAAGAACCTTGGTTGGATGACTTTATCCATTTCAACTTCGAGTACGAGTTTGCGAAAGCAGGTTTTACAGAACTCAAATACATTCCCTATGCAGTGGGTTTGTGGTATATGGTTGGCCGTAAGCTATAAATGTGAGAACAAAATCATGACAACAGAAGTTAGCAAACCCCAAATAGCGACGGCTGTGCGTAGCTACCAGAACTTTATTAATGGCAAGTGGGTGGCTCCAATTTCCGATCAGATCTATGAACGAAAAAGCCCTGTCACCGGGCAGACGATTGTCCAGATTCCCTGGAGTAATCAAGCAGATGCAGACGCGGCAATCCAAGCAGCGCGACAGACGTTTGATCAAGGGAATTGGTCAAAGTCTCTAGCCTACACTCGCCATGATGTGCTTCGCAAGATAGCACAGGCAGTGAGAGCAAAAGCATCAGAACTGGCGCAGACACTCTGCGAAGAAGTCGGTAGGCCATTGGCGATGTGTCTGGGAGAAGTGCAACTAACCGCCACTGTTTTTGACTATTTTGCTGGCTTGGCATTAGACGTTAAGGGGGAATCGATTACGCAGTATGACAGTAGTGCGATCGGTTTAACAGTGCACGAGCCTGTAGGTGTGGTTGGCATTATTACACCCTGGAATTTCCCCCTGTTACTGGTTTCGTGGAAGATTGCTCCTGCCCTAGCAGCCGGTTGCACAATAGTCGTAAAACCCAGCGAATTCACACCATCAACCACATTCATGCTGGCAGAAATCATTACGCAAGCGGGTGCGCCTGAAGGTGTCATCAACATTGTCACGGGTGATGGCCCCGTAGTCGGGGAACGGCTCGTCGAGTCGCCTTTGGTGGACAAAATTGCTTTTACTGGTTCAACAGCTGTTGGCAGACGCATCATGGCAAAAGCAGCACCGACGCTGAAGCGAATCAGTCTTGAACTGGGTGGGAAGAGTCCAAACATTGTGTTCCCAGATGCTGATATGGCCGCAGCAGTCGGTGGTGCATTCTTTGGCATCTACCTCAATAGCGGTCAAGTTTGTCAAGCAGGTTCCCGTTTATTGCTACATGAGTCGATCAAAGACGAGTTCTTGGGGCAGCTCATAGCAGCGACTAAAAGCATCAAGTTAGGTGATCCGATGGACTCCACGACGACGATGGGGCCAGTGATTAATGAGCGGCAATTTGACAGAATCCAAGGTTATATCCAGACTGGTCAGACTGAAGGTGCGAAAATGGTCATTGGTGGGAGTGGACGTTGCTCAGTTGAGGGATTAGAGCAAGGATTGTTTGTGCAGCCAACAATTTTTGATGCAGTTAACAATGAGATGGCGATCGCACGAGAAGAAATCTTTGGGCCGGTACTTTCCGTAATCACCTTTAAAGATGAGGCCGAGGCATTACAAATTGCCAATGACTCAACGTACGGCTTAACCGCTGCAGTCTGGACAAAAAATCTGGATACCGCCTTGCTCATGGCGAAAGGAATTCGGGCTGGAACAGTCTGGGTAAACGCTTATCATAGTACGGGACTTGAGCCTTGTATGCCTTACGGCGGCTACAAGCAGAGCGGTATTGGTCGGGAATTGGGGCACAAGGGTCTTGAAGAATACTTCGAGACGAAATCCATCCACATCAAATTAGGAAGTTGAAAAAACTATGGTCAAAGTGCCTTAAAACTTTTTTGAACACAGAGAGCATACTCGGTTTCCACCAGAAAATTAAAGTATTCGGCAATCCTTTATTCATAATTGACAGAGTGCAATGTTTGTGCATATCCAAATTTTTACAGAATTTGGCGGATTACAAGCAAGGTAGTTAGATGACTGAAACTACAAAAGTTACTAAGGCAAATTATGTTTGTATTGTCAACCATTATTACTTGACCGACTCTCTAGGCGATCACAACTGAGCGCAGTACCCAAATACCTGGTAAATGACCTAATCAAATCTAAGGGTCAGACAGTAAAAATAAGCAAGGAAAAGGTAGTAGACACGACGATACCTGAGTACTAGACAATCGGGAGCCGTGTGCGGTTAAAATCGCACGCACGGTTCTAACGGAGAGGGTCAGAGGATAATACCTCTACTCGACTCCATCCAGTAAGGTAGATACAGCCATGCTAGGGAGAGTTCAATGTCTGGAATAGGTAAGCTGGGTGCAAGGTTATTGGGGATTATCTTAGGTAGTGCTTATGCATTCAGTGCAAGTTCTGCAACAGCCCAGATTACGCCAGATAGGACTCTGCCGACTAATTCCAACGTCACAATCAACGGCAGCATCTTTAATATCACTGGGGGAACGCAAGCTGGACGTAATTTGTTTCACAGTTTTCAGCAGTTTTCTATACCGACTGGGGGTACGGCTTCTTTTAATAATGGATTAGATATTCAAAATATTATCAGTCGGGTAACGGGTGGCGAGGTCTCTAATATTGATGGGTTAATTAAAGCGTTGGGAACAGCAAATCTGTTTTTTCTGAATCCTAATGGGATTGTATTTGGTCCTCATGCCAGTTTAGATGTTGGTGGTTCATTTGTGGCGACAACAGCCGACGCGATTCAATTTGGCTTTCAGGGTTCTTTCAGTGCTTCCGCTCCAAATAATCCCGCCTTGCTGACAGTCGATCCTTCCGCCTTATTGTTCAACCAAATTGCAGCTTCCCCAATTCAAAATAATTCAATGGCACCAGCAGGAACAAATCCATCGGGAGAGCTTGCATCTGGTTTACGTGTAAGAGATGGTAAAAGCTTGCTGTTAGTAGGCGGCGACATCAATCTAGATCGTGGAAATTTAAATGCCTTTAGTGGGCACGTGGATTTGGGCGGATTAGCAGGTTCAGGAACACTTGGACTAAATGTGGATGGGAACATGATGAATTTGAGCTTCCCTGATGGTGTAGAGCGTGCTTCAGTGTCTCTAAAAAATTCTTCCATAAATGTAAGTGGTAGTGGTAGCGGCAGTATCGCTATTAATGCTCGCAATTTAGATTTGCAACAAAGTAGCCTGAAGGCTGATATTAGCCAGTCTTCCGACACGCCTAGCTTGAGAGCAGGAGATATTAATATCAATGCAGTACAGACAATCAAAATTGTTGGACAATCAAGCCAGATTGAAAGTAGTGTTTTGAGTAATGCCACAGGTAATGGCAGTAACATCAATATCAGCACTGGCTCACTCTCAATTATGGATGGTAGTGAAATTAATACCTTTACTTCAGGACAGGGAAATGCAGGCAATGTAAAGATCAATGCTCGGGATACTGTCTCATTTGATGGTATAGCTAGCAATGGAGACGCCAGTGGTATTGTGAGCATAGTAACGAAGGGAGCAAACGGAAATGGTGGAAATATTAGTATCAATACAGGAACGCTTTCACTGACCAATGGCGGTATAGTGCTTGCTAATACCAATGGACAGGGATCAACAGGCAGTGTAACGATCTTTGCTCGCGATACCGTCTCCTTGGATGGTCAGGGGTCAAATGGGGAAAAAAGTAATGTATCCAACCTCGTGAACCTAGATGGCATAGGAAACAGTGGAGGTATCAGCATTACAACTAGAACACTCTCACTCAAAAATGGCGCTCAACTGAATACCAGTACCGATGGAATGGGGAATGCAGGCAATGTGATGATAGAAGCAAGCGATCGCGTCTGGTTCAATCAAGGTTCTGTTTTTACGAGTGTAAACCAGACGGCGATAGGAAAGGGCGGAAACATCAGCATTAAAAGTGGGGATATTTCCCTTGCCAATGGCTCTCTCATAATTCTCGCTACCAATGGACAAGGGGATGCTGGCCATGCGCTCTTGACTACTCGCTCACTTTCCCTCACAGATGGCTCGCTACTGACAACCGTTAGCGACAATTCAGCGTCGAAGGCGGGTACAATTATGATCAAAGCAACTGAGTCTGTCAGCCTTTCTGGGCACAGTCCCATGACTGGCCGCTCTACTGAAATATCTTCGGACACCGTAGACACAGCCACGGGTCGTGGTGGTAACATCACCATTGATACCACTGCCTTTCGCCTATCAGATGGAGCAATTATAAATGCTAGAACTACATCTAATGGAACTGGTGGCAGCATCACAATTAATTCTAAAACCTTTGAGGCTATAAATGGTGGTGAGTTGATTAGCACCACAACACGCAGCGCAAGTGCGGGTAAGATTACGGTCAATGCTACCGATTGGGTGAGTGTTAATGGCCGCGATCCTACTGTCGATGAGCGACGACGCAGCATCTTTAAAAAATCTGGCGGGAATTTAGCAAATGTTGAAGCGGCTAGTGGTTTTTTTGTTCGCTCTTCTGGTTCAGGAAGTGCAGGAGACATTGAAGTGAATTCACCTCAAATTCGTTTAGATAACGCCGGAAAATTCAGCGCTGAATCTACCTCAGGTAATGGCGGCAACATCAAGGTGCTTGCAAGAGATTTACTGCTGTTACGCCGTGGTAGTCAGATCTCTGCCACTGCGGGTACTAACCAGTTTGGCGGTAATGGTGGTAACATTACAATTAATACTCCGTCGGGTGTTGTCGCTGGTGTTCGGAGTGAAAATAGCAATATCACTGCCAATGCTTATGAAGGTAGCGGTGGTTTCATCAACATTACAGCTCGTGGAGTCTTCGGGCTACAGCGCAGCAATCAACTCACTCTATTCTCCGACATTACGGCTTTTTCGCAACAGAATCCTCAGTTGAATGGCGTCGTACAACTTAACGTATCCGATGTCGATCCCAGTAGCGGATTAGTGGTACTACCCACAAGTCTCATTGATGCCTCATCAAGACTTAAGGATGCTAGCTGTGCTGCCTTGAATAGTAATGAGGGAAATAAATTTGTTGTGACTGGACGCAGTGGTTTACCTCCCAGTCCCGACGAACCCCTCACAAGTGACGTAGTTTGGACAGACGCACGCCTACCAGTAACTACGGGGCAGCATCAACACAAAACACACGCTTCAAAACCCAAGCCCCAACCAATAGCAATCATACCTGCGACTGGCTGGGTATTAAATGATAAAGGGGAAGTAATGCTCATCTCTTCTGCTGCCAACGCTACCTCTGTGAACACTCCTACTAGTTGCCCTGTAAGATAAACATTCAGCTTGCGCTCATACTCAAACGACAGGCTTGACAGGATTTTAGCCGAATTAAAGGATGAAGATTAGGATTGGAGGTGCGGGAGATACTATTCCCCATCGACTCAAAGAAAGGAAGTGCGATGCGTCATATCATGTACGGTGAATCAGTTATCATTCTGTCCATACCAAGCCCTCACCGCCTATTCCCTAGATTCGTGCAATAACGCTAGTACAACAAGGCAAAAGTAAAAAGTAAAAAGTAAAAAGAAAGAACACTTA